>CAYVQL010000003.1:0-84324 GCA_964454135.1 uncultured Enterobacterales bacterium
CCTCGTTCACCCCCTGGTAGTCCGGCGTGCTGCCGCAGTAGTCGTGCACGTAGACCTCGAAGCTGCCGATCTCGGGTCGGGCGATGCTGATGCGCTCGCTGCCGGTGCCCGTGACATCGTCCACGTCCAGGTGCGGGTCGTCGCGCGTGAACAGGGCCTGGCCCCAGTCGAGCCGATCCGGTGTGATGCAGTTCCGATAGTGGCAGTCGCCCGCGGTCTCGAGCACACCACCGGGTCGCAGCAGGTGCAGGTCCATGTCGTCCTGGTCATTGCTCCAGCGCAGCAGCACCCTCGCCTCCGGCGCATGGCGAACCCTGCCGCTGTCGTTGACGCTCAGGTCTCTCTCGCCGTGAAGCCCGTGCTCATTGGCGCAACCCGCAGAGAGGAGAACGAGGAGGGGCTGGAGAAGACGCCACATGGCGGGCGGGGTCCCTGGGTCCACTGACATTGAAGACCATCTGCGTACCCCCGTCAATCCGAATTGTACTTGGAAGGGAGATCATGGTACGCTCAGATGTTCCCCCCCCCTGGAACCCGCCATGCTCAAACCCAGCGCCGCCCTCCTCTGCCTGGCCCCCTTGCTGGCCCCCGCCACGGCCCAGGCCGACGACCTGGCGCTCACCGTCCAATGGACGCCGGCGGCAGACGATGTTCCCACGCTCTCCCAGTCCATGACCTTCCACGACGTCCGGACCGGCCCCCTGCCCAGCCTGCTGCTGGAGAACGCGCTGGGCGAGGTGATGCGCTTCGACCTGGAGCTGGAGTTCCTGGAGCCGCCCGACGAGCAGGCCAGCAGGCAGGTCCTGTTGCTGGCCAACATCCACATGGGCTCCGAGGACGATCAGGGCGTTCTGCACCTCGAGCGCGTGTCCAGCCCGCGTATCGTCACCCTGGTGGACACCGAAGCCACGATCAAGCAGGGGGAGCGGGCGCTCGACAAGCGCACCGAGCCCACGGACACGAACTGGGAATGGACCATACGCATGCTCCCGATGAGCACATAGCGACCAGACGATTTGACTCCGGCTAGCCCTTCACGATGTTGATGGTCACGTAGTCCGAGTCCATCGCCCCCGAGGGATCCACGACGTCGAGCTGCAGGTTGTGGCCGCCCACGTCCAGCTCGTCCTCCACCGTGAACGTGACCATCGTCCCGTCGATCTGCTCGCTGCCCGTGATCAAGCCGGCCAGGTTGGTGGACCAGGTGCAGGTGATGTCGGAAGTGGGGGACTCGGCGTCGGTGACCACGGCGATGAAGACCAGCTGGTCGCTCTGCTTGAAGACGTCGCCGTTGCCAGGCTGCATGATGCTCGCGCTGGGCGCGGTGTTGACCTCGTCGCTCACCCCGATCACGACGGAGTCGGCCCCCGTTTCGCCAAAGCTGTCGATGGCCTGCAGCGTGAGCTGGTGCTCGCCGGCACCCAGCCCATCCTCCACGTAGAAAGAGAGCACGTCGCCGCTGATCTGCTGCTCGCCATCGAGCTGCCCCTCCACGTCCGAGCTCCAGGTGAAGAACATGTCCTCCAGGGCATCTTCGTCGTAGACAGTGGCGAGCAGGGTCAGCGGCGAGCGCGTGACCACCGGGTCGTCCTCCGTGGGGGAGACCCACTCCACCTCGGGCGCCTGGTTGGCCGTGGCCACGATCTGCACGCTGTCCGTGGCGGACGCGCCCTCTTCATCGAACACGGCCAGCTCGATGGTGTGTTCCCCCTCCTCGAGTCCGTCCTCCACCAAGTAGAGAACCGCGCTTCCATCCAGCTGCAGCTCTCCGTCGAGGCTTCCCGAGAGGGTGGATGTCCAGCTGATCACCAGCTGGCCGGTGGCGGTCTCCGCGTCCGAGACCACGCCGTTCAGCGCGAGGCTCTGGTCGGCCATGACCTCGGTGCCGGAGGCGGGGTTGACGATGGTGGCCTCGGGATCGCTGTTGTGGACGGTCAGGCCGCTGTCTTGGCAGGCCGCGAGCAGGAGCAGGGGCAGAGGCACGCGCGACATCGCTTCTCCGTGCGGTTGAGCGGAAGCAGGCTACCACAGGACGGAGCTCGTGCTGCGCGCCGCGCCCTGCTTGACCGGGGAGTACAAGGGCGCGCTCACGGGCAAGTCCTCCACCTGCATCCCCGTCGGCGCACCTGGCCTCAGAACCGGATTCCCAGCACGCTGCTCACCGAGGGCAGCAGATCGACGGCCCAGTGCGCTGAGACCAGGTGAGGCAGGCTGCGCCAGCGATCCCAGGCCCAGCCGAACACCAGCCCCAGCAACAAGACAGGCAGTCCCGTACCCAACAACACCGATCCCAGGTCGCCAGCGCTGCCCTCCACCCCATCGGACAGCAGGTAGCGTGTGGGCAGGTGCCAGGCCGTGAGGAGCGCCGCTGACAGACCGATGGCCGCCCAGCGGCCCAGGCAGGCTTCCAGGCGCGTCTGGAGCAGCGCACGAAAGACCAGCTCTTCGGGCAGTGCGGCCGTCAGGAGCGGCAGACAGGCAGCCCCCGCCGCCGCTGCGATCAGGCCAGGACCGCCCCCCTGCAGGGCCTGGCGGATCCCAGGCAGGTGCCCCAGGTTCAACGCCATCCCGATGGCGAAGACGAGGGGAAGGCTGAGCGCGAGGCGCCAGCGCCAGCCCCAGCTCGGCAGCAGGTCGTTCCGCCCGTAGCCCCTCCACAACAGCAGGGCCGTGGGCAGGACCAGCAGCGCCACCAGCTTGAAGCCGAAGACGTACCAGGCATCCTCGGTGAACTTCCAGGAGCCCCACAGGGGCAAGGGGTAGGCTCGGATCAACAGCCCCGTCAAGAGCGCCAGGACTGCGTAGCAGAGCGCAAAACCGGTCCACAGCCATGCCTCTCGCCCCTCGTCGGGGCGGGACATGCGCGCGACAGGTACGCGCTGCCAGGTGAGCCATGACAGCACGCGCCTCATCCGGACCCCTGCTCAAGCCTCGGGCTATTCCTCTTCGGTCTCTGGCTGCTCAGCCTCGGACTCGGCAGCAGCACGCTCTTCGGCCAGGCGTTGCTTTTCCGCCTTGGCAGCGGCGCGGGCCGCGCGCTTGGCTTCGCGCTTGGCCGCCTTGGCCTTCTCGCGCTGCATTCGCTCGTAGCGATAGTTCGGCTTTCTAGCCATACATCAACTCCGGACATGGGTGGGCCGATACCCGCCTGCGCTGGTATCGGCGAAGTCTTCGAATGCCGGAAGTCGTCGCTAGCGGCCGCCGCCCCAGCCGCCACCGCCGCCGCGACCGCCGCCGCCACCGTAGCCGCCGCCGCCGCCGCCGTCGCCACGGCCACCGCCCCCGCCGCCGTAGCCACCGCCGCCGCGACCGCCACGACCGCCACCGAAGCCGCCACCGCCGCGACCGCCGCGACCGCCACGACCGCCACCGCGACGCTCCTGGGCCTCGTTGACGCGAATGGAGCGACCGTCGAGGGTGCTGCCGTCCATCTGGGCGATGGCCTCATCGGCAGCCGCCACATCGGCGAGGGTCACGAAGCCGAAGCCGCGGGAGCGACCCGTGTCGCGCTCGGTGATCACCTTGGCGTCGGTCACCTCGCCGAAGGACTCGAAAGCCTCACGCAGGCCGTGATCGTCCGTGTTCCAGCTAAGTCCTCCTACAAAGAGCCTCTTGGACATCTCTCTCTCTCCTCTTGTCGTCGTGCACCACGAGCTCGCTCATCCTTCGAAGGTCTGCTGGTTGGGCACGTATCGGGCGAAGGGCGCCCGTACCGTTTGCTGCCATCGTGGCCGCGCTCCCCGCGCAGGGAAGCACTCGCCAATACCACGGCCTCCGCGTGCGGTCCATAAGCTCGGTCATACGCCATCCACCCAAAGACCACCGCCGAGAGGATGGGCATACGCATTACCAGCTTCCCGGCCCCGTCTCGTCGAGTTAGCAGCGCCAAGGACACGCGCAGCGAGAGCAAGGGAAAGACCATGAATTCAGTACGGAATCGAGGCATGCGTACCTTGCCGATGGGTTTCCTGCTCTGCGCCTGCGGTGCGGGCCAGTCACCGGCCGAAGCGCTGGCCCCGGTTGCCAGCGAGGCGGCGCCCGACTCTCCTACGCTGGTCGTGGACCGCAGCTTCGCCGAGCTGGTGCTGCGGCAGCAGGCCGGAAAGACCGATCTGCGGCCCGAGCTGCTGGCCCACCCCGCCCTGCAGGCCATGGTGCGCCACCAGCGCATGTCGGGCAACCCCGCGCCCCAGCCCGAAGCGATCCTGGCCCGCATCCTGAGCGCATCCGAGGGCCAGGCCTGCGCCGAGAAGGTGCTGGAGCACTGGAAGGGCAAGGAAGAGGTCCTGGCCGCCTACGCCCTGCGGGCCATGGACTACCTGCCCGAGGCCACAGCGGTCGCCGAGGTGCTCTACCTGGAGCTGGGCTATGAAATCGGCTTCGTGGCGCCCCCGGCCATCGCCCTGAACGTCGGGCACGAGCACTTCTGCGACCAGCCCCATGAGCTGGGCTACTACGCCCTGCACGAGCACCACCACCTGGGCTTCCTGCAGTGGAATCCCTGGCCGGACATCGCCGCCATGGACGAGCCGCAGGACCTGCTGGACCTGGTGCGCTACGCCACCTGGCTCGAAGGCAGCGCCGTGCATGCGGCCTACGCCATCCGCCAGCAGGAGAACGCCCTGGCCGGCGACGAGGACTACCGCGTCTACCTCGATCCCGCGGAAGCCGAGCGCATCCGCCAGCGCTACGCCGAGCTGCTGGCCCAGGCTCGCGGCCTGCAAGCTCTCGAGGGTCCGGCGGTCGAGGCGATCCTGGGCTCCATGTCCTCCAAGGAGCGCCTCTGGTACCGCTACGGCGCACTGCAAGCCTGGGAGCAGGAACGCAGCGGGGGCCGGCAGGCGCTGCTGGCGGCGGTGCGCGAGCTACCCGAGATCCCGCCGCCAGGCACCGCTCCTTGAGGGCGCCGCCGCGACGCTACCAGCCCGCCAGCGTCCTGAGCAGGTCGTCCCAGCGCGTGTCCTGGGACCAGGTGGCGCCTTCGCCGTTGCTGTAGTTGGACAGGTGGTTGAGCCAGTCGTAGTCGAACAGGATGTTCAGGCCCCCGGTCCAGCCGTATAGCCCACTGCCGTAAGCGGCCAAGACGGCGATGTCCATCTCGGCCATGATGTCGTCTCCCGCCGCGGCCAGGTCGGGATCGCTGCTCTGGCTGAGCACGCTGGCCAGGTCGTAGAGGTCCAGGTACCAGTTCTTGTACATGTTGTCGGTGCCGCGGGCCTCCTGCCGCGCCTGCAGGATGTCCTGCTCCAGCGAGGGATCGTCCAGCACCAGGCCCGCCAGGGCGTCCACCGCAGAGGACACGCGCTCGATCTCCGCCAGGTCGATGGCGGCGAAGGTCCACTCGCCGCCCTCGTGGACGGTCTGGTAGGCCATGGCCTGGGCCAGCTCGGCGCCATCGGTCTGCGGATCGGCGGCCAGGGCGCTGAAGTTGGTCTCGTACTGCAGGCCCGACATGCCCACGGTGGCCTGGCTGGCGGCCATGTACAGGGCATGGTCTTTCAGGGAATGGGCCACCTCCCAGGAGCCCATGCTGCAGGCGTCGAAGGCCACCACGTCCAGCGGACCGCGCTGAGCCACCAGCTCGTCGAGCCCCGCGTTCAGCTCGCCCTGGGCGATGCTGATGTCGTTGCCGCTCTCGTCATCCCAGGAGATCCAGGGCGGCTCGGGACCGTCTGTCACCTGCCAGCCGTCGCCGTGGTTCCACAACACCAGCGCGAAGCGCTCAGCCGGGTAGTTCTGGTGAGCCCAGACCAGGAAATCCGACAAGACCTGGGGATCGCCCATGTCCATCTCGCCCATCTCCTCCAGGATCTCGGAGTTGATGTAGCTGTCGTCGTCATGGGTGATGTAGTAGCGTCGCGTACCAGTCCAGTCGCCGTCGTTGGTGGAGTAGCCTTCGGCGCGATCCGCCTGCACCACGATGTGGACCTCGTCGCTGCCGTCGGCCCGCTCCAGCTCGTTGAGGTCGTGCATGACGTAGCCCTCGAGGTCGTTGTCGCCGTTCATGAAGACCGCGATGGTCCAGCCGGCCAGGTCGGCATCCCCGCTGTCGCCGGTGTCGGGCTCGCCCGTGTCGGGATCCTCCGTGTCATTCGTGTCAGGACCTGGAGGGTTCGTGTCGTCCTCCTCGTCCTTGTCGCAGGCGACGAGCGCGGTGGCGAGCAGGGTCAAGCTGAGCATGCGGGCAGGAAAGGCCATGGTTGGGTCGCTCCGGAGCTGGTGCACCGGCGCAATATAGCCGCACGCTTGCCGCCCTGCGGGCCAAAGGGACGCAGAGGGGCTCCCGCGCCAGCGCGACAACCTGTGTCGCAGCAGTCCTCACCACCACATGCGACCCGGTCCCTGCAGCCCCTGGCGCTCCCGCGCCAGCTCCAGCATGCGCTCCCGCACAGCCTCCTGGCCGCCAGCCAGCCACTCGACCTGCAGGCAGGCCCCCCGGATCTGGCCGCCACGGGCGCAGGGCGGCTCCAGGCTCCCCTGGCGCACAGCCCCGGGCAGCCGGAAGAGCAGCGCCCGCAGCGTGGGCGTGCGCAGCTCGTCCAGCAGCTCGCCTTCCTGGGGCAGCACGGGCTCCATGCCCTGGCCCTCCACGGTCAGCAGCAGCACCTCGCCGCCCTCGTAGATCTCCACGGTCTCTTGCAGCCGGTCGGCCCACTCCCTGAACAAGAAGGCCACGGGGCGGCCGTGGTGGATGGCGCTCAAGGCGTCCAGGTTCTCCACCTTGCCGCTGATGGCCACCAGCGGCGCATCAGCGGCCCGCTCAAGGGCCCAATCCATCACCTGCGCGGGCTCCTGCGGCGCGCAGGGCCAGGCCTCGCTGTGCAGGCCGGGACCGGGAGGCCGATCCCCCAGCCCGCTGGCGATTCCTACCAGGGCCCAGGGCAGCAGCAGCAAGGCTCCCAGCCCGACCAACAGCCCCTGCTGCCAGCGCCGGGGCGGAAGAGCGGCCAAGCCGGCCGCGCCAGCGGCGACCAGCAGCTGCGGAAGCAGGTAGTACTGGGGCGACTGCTGCTTGGAGAGGAAGAAGACGCCGCAGGGCAGCAGCAGGCCCCAGATCAGCAGCGCGGCCCGGCGCCGCGCGGGGGAGCGGGCGAAGACCGCCGCGGCCAGCAGGCCCAGCAGGCCCACCATCAGGGCCACCCAGAGCTGGGAGAGCTGGAGCACCTGCGCCACGCTGCGCTGAGAACCGAACTCGTTGTGCAGCGAAAAACCCATCAAGGCACCCAGCCCGCCCAGGGGAGAGAGCCCCAGGGCCAGGGGCAGGGGCACCACCCCCAGGACCAGCCCCCCGGCCGTGGCCAGGACCGCCCGCGCCGTGGCCCGCAGCCGCTGCCGGGGCCGCTGCAGCCACAGGTGCAGACCCAGCGCCAGCACCAGGCAGCCCCCCGCTGGCGCGCCTACGAACTCGCGCGTGTTGTAGGCCAGCCCGGCCAGCAGGCCCGCCAGGATCCAGGACAGCCAGCCGCCCCGCTCCAGGGCGCGCAACGCGCAGCAGGCGCAGCCCAGCGCCAGGGCCAAGGCGGGCAGGTCGTAGCGCACCATGGTGGCGGTCAAGAAGACCGGCGGCAGGAAGACGGCCAGCCCGGCCAGCGTCGCGGGGACAGCGCCCGCCGCGCGCCGCCACAAGTGGGCCAGGGCCGCGGCGGCCAGGCCGAGGGAGGCGGCGGCCAGCACATGGCCCGCCACGGCGGGCGAGCAGCCGAGAGCCCAGGAAGACGCAGCCAGCAACGCCGGGTAGAGCGGGTTCCAGGTGGTGTTGGGGATCATGCCCGCGCCCGAGGCGGCGGCGTAGTCCCCGGCCAGCAGCACGCGCTGCACATGGGCCACGATCCAGGCCTCGGTGGAGCCGCGCACCAGGTCGAAGCGCCCCATCCAGCCCCAGATCAGCGCCACGGCCAGCAGCGCCAGGGCCAGGGCCAGGGCCGCACCCCGCCAGGCCGGAGCGCGCGCTGGGGCCTGGCCTTGGACTGCGGACAGCTGAACCTCCGGGGGAGCGAGGCGTCGACTGCCATTATCCCGTGCGCGGGTCGGCGCCGGGCTAGTTCCCCACCGGCCAGCCTGGTCGTCCCTGGATTATGAAACCAGGGGCGGCCTGGCGCTTTCACGGTGGGGAACATCGCGGGGGAGGGGGAGCGCGGAGCGCGGTATGGGGGAGGGGACCTCCCCTCCCCCATCTGTTTTATGATGGGCGTCAAGACCGCACCTAACCTCCGAGGATCCCATGCAGCTCAGCTACGCGACCTGGCCCGAGGTGGAGCGCTACCTCGCGGCGCGCCAGGACATCCTGATCCCCATCGGAGCCACCGAGCAGCACGGACCCTGCGGCCCCATCGGCACGGACTGGATCTGTGCCTGGGGCGTGGCCAGAGAGACCGGCGCCCGCGAAGAGCTGCTGGTGGCTCCGCCGCTGCAGGTGGGCATGTCCCTGCACCACCTGGCCTTTCCCGGCTCCATATCCCTGCGGCCCCAGACCATGATGGCCGTGCTGGAAGACCTGGCCCATAGTCTCGCCGGCCACGGCTTCACGCAGCTGCACTTCGTCAACGGTCACGGGGGCAACGTGGCCAGCACCGGGGCGGCTTTCTCCGCCATCATGGCCCGCCACCCCCAGCTGCGCTGCCTGCTGACCAGCTGGTACGAGTTGGAGCCCATCCAGGAGCTGATCGAAGCACGCTTCGGAGACCGGGATGGCAGCCACGCTACCCCCAGCGAGCTCTCCCTGGCCTGGCACCTGCGCCCCGAGGGTCGCCGACAGGTGGATCCCCAGCCCGCGGCCAACGCCGCCACCGCCATCTACTCCGGCGCGGATTTCCGGCGGCGCTACCCCGACGGACGCATCGGCTCGGACCAGCTGCTGGCGGATCCGGCCATCGGGGCCGAGCTGCTGGAGACCGCGACCGAGGCCCTGCTGGAGCGCCACCGCGAGTGGTTGACCGAGCTGGATGCCTGAGATCAGCCGAACAGGAGGGACCAGCCGGCTTCCCTTCCCGCCCGCATCCGCATAGCCAGTCCACGCTGCATTGCAGGCCGCTCCCCGAAGCATGAAACGGCCTCCCGGGTCCGGCCAGCCGCGGGCGGCCAGGGAGGGTAGGTCCGCTTGCGCTCCGGCGCAGCCTCGGCTCGAGTCGGCCAGGGATGTCATCCTCTCTCGAACGCCGGGATTCCGTGCCTGCCCGAGCGCATGCCTGGGCCAAAATCTCGCTACGGCTACGCCGTCGCCGCTGGATCCGGGCTGATCTCCCCTCGAAAGCCCTTGATGGTCGATCCGGAAGGAGCTGTTTCATGATAGCCCCTCACCATGCCTCGCTGGCTGCCCCTGCTCTGGTATCCGCCGTTGGCCCTGCTGGTCAGCTGGCCACTGGCCCTGGAGCCCGTCTCGACGATCATCGGCCACGCCCAGGCCAGCGCCGGCTGCCATGTCTGGGTGCTGTGGTGGGCCCAGCACCACATAGGCAACATCGACACGGATCTCATTTTCTTTCCCTACGGCGCCGACGTCATGCAGCTGTACGGCTCCGACGTGCTGAGCCCGCTGCTGCTGGGACGGCTGCCCCTGCCCCCGGCGCTGCTGCACAACCTGTGGGTGCTGCTGCTGCTGGTGGCGGGCGGCTGGGGCGCGCACCTGCTCTGCGCGCGCCGCGGCGCCTCGCCCTGGGGGGCTCTGCTGGGGGGCAGCATCTTCGCCTCGGCGCCCTTCTTCCAGCGCGAAATCCTGAACGGCACCAGCGAGGTCCTGGCCGCCGCCGGCCTGCCCTGGCTGGCCCTGGCCCTGCTACGGGCCCTGCAGCGCCCCAGCGTCGGGCGCGGCGCCCTGGTGGGCCTGGCGGCCGGCCTGTGCATCGCCGCCAGCGCCTACAACCTCTTCTTCACCGCCACCCTGGGGGGCCTGATCCTGGCGGGCCACCTGGTGCGCGAGGACATCTTCAGCCGGGCGCACCTGCGGGCCGGCGCCGCGGCCGGCGCCGCAGTGGCCTGCTTCGGCGCCCCCCTGGCCTGGCTGCACCGGGCCCACGGCGCCGAGGCCCTCTACGCCCGCCGCGAGGACTGGACCTCCCCCGAACTGGCCATGCCCGACTCCTTCGCCGACCTGCTGGCCTGGTTCGACCCCCGCGCCACCACCATGCCCGTGGAGTTCCTCTACCCCGGGGACGTGGTCTTCCAGTACTGGACGGTCAGCACCGTCTACCTGGGCCTGGCCGCCCTGGCCCTGGCCGTGCTGGCCCTGGCCCGCAAGCGGGGCGACGCCCTCTTCGCCCTGCTGCTGTTGGGCGGCATGCTGGTGGCCATGGGCCCCTACTTGCGCATCGGCGGCCAGGTGGCCAGCCTGGCCGGCCGCAGCATCGAGCTGCCCGCCCTGCTGCTCTCGGCCCTGGTGCCCGCCTTCGCCATCACCGCCATCCACGCCTACCGCTACGCCGCCCTGGCCGTGCTGGGGCTGGCCGTGCTGGCCTCCCGCGCCCTGCGGCGCCCCTGGCTGGCCCTGCCCGCCCTGCTGCTGGTGCTGATCGACGCGGTCTTCACCTCGCCCGTGCCCTGGCCCGCCGCCACCACGCCCATGCCCGCAGGCCCCGCCCTGAGCAGCCTGGCCGCGGCCCCCCCGGGCGCGGTGCTGGCAGCTCCCGTGGAGAAGGAGGAGCTGGGGGAGTTCGGCCTGGCGCTGCTGGCCCAGACCGTCCACGGCAAGCCCATCCAGGACGGCGCCATCCACCGCCGCGCCGGCGAGCGCGCCACCACCCTGTTCCGCAAAAACGCCCTGGTGGCGGACCTGGCCAGCATGGGCGAGCCGCGCCTGCCCAGCCCCGGCCAGGGCCTGGCCGAGCTGCAGCAGCTACGGGAGCAGGGCTACGGCTACGCCCTGGTCCACGCCGATGCGCCGCGCGTGGCAGCCTGGTTCCGCGAGTCCCTGGGCGAGCCCCTGCAGGAGGACGAGAGCTGGGCGGTCTGGGTCCTGCCCGCATCGGTCGAGGCGCCGGAGCCGTGATAGGAACGAATCCATGATCACCTTGCCAGCCCTGTTCCTGTCCACGCTGGTCTTGTCTTCTCTGGCCCTGGCGGGTTCGGACACCACCCGCCTGACCGTGCTGGCGGACGACCGCGACGCCAAGCGCCTGCAGGCGGCCCAGGTGGTGGTGGAGCAGGAAGAGACCGTGGCGGCCCCGCTGCTGGACGACGGCAGCTGCCCCAACGACCTGCCCGGCGACGGCATCTGGTGCGCCCAGCTGAACGTGCGCAAGGCCGAGACCTTGAGCCTGGGCGTGCTGGAAGGCGACCAGCGCCTGGGCACGGTCAGCGTCTTCCTCCCCAACGCCGATCAGGCCCAGGTGGCCCTGCGCACGCGCAGCAGCCAGCCGGCCCTGGTGCTGGACATGACCGCCGAGACGCCGGCCTACGCCGGCACCGCCGACCAGGCGCCTAAGGCCAGCGACGCCATCCTGCTGCAGATCTCCCTGGACGACTCCAGCGCCCGCCACCTGGCTGCGCCCCTGCTCAGCCTGAAGGACCGGGACGTGGCGCCGGTGCAGGCTCTCGACGACGGCAGCCTGTGGAAGGACGTGGCGGGCGACGGCATCTACCGGGCCGATCTGAGCTTCGAGCGCAGCGCCGAGGTCACGCTGCTGGTGGAGGACCAGGGCCAGGCGCTGGGCAGCTTCGACCTGCAGCTGCCCTTCAGCAACCGCGCCGAGCTGCTGCTGCGCTACCGCGGCGATCCACCCCAGCTGCTGCTGATCGACGAGTCGCAAGAGAGCGCCGACGACCAGATCCTGCTGCACCTGCGCATCGATGACAGCGAGGTCCAGCGCCTGCAGGCGCCGGTGGTGCATGCCGAACAGGACGGCGTGGAGCCCGCCAGGGCCAGCGACGACGGCTCTGTCCTTGGAGACCAGGCGGGAGATGGCATCCACAGCGCCCTGCTGCTGCTGCGCCGCGAGCCCTTCCTGGCGCTGCGCCTGCGCGATGGCGAGACGGACCTGGGCTCACTCGAGATCCCCCTGCCGGCCAGCAACGCCGCCACCATCACCATTGCCACCCAGGAGGGCTCCCCCGCCCTGCAGCTGAAGAGCGCGCTGGCGGGCATGATCGAGAGCGGCGGCGAGACGGAGGGAGCAGCTGGCGGAGCCTCCCCCACCCCCACGCCGGGTTCCGCAGCGCCAGGCGCCCACACCGCGCCCGCGGGCAGCGCCGCCTCCGGCGCCGGCAGCACCCTGGTCCTCTGGCTGAACCTGGGCCTCTTCCTGCTGCTCTTCGCGTATCTGCGCGTCAGCCTGCGCCGCACCGTGCGCGACGAGCTGCGGCCGCTCCAGGAGCGGCTGACCCAGTGGATCGAGCGCCACGGCCCCTGATCCCGCGATGTCGAGCCGACCGTGCCGGGCGCAGCCCGCGCAGGCGACGCATGATACCTTTGCCGACGCCCCAGCCGCCGCCCTGGCGGCCCGCTGTCGTGGAGTTCCCATGCGCGCTTCGCAGCTCATCCTGTTCAGCCTCCTGCTCCCCGCCTGCGACGACCCCGCCAGCAGCTTCCCTCCCGCCCCGGGCGCGCCTCCAGGGGAAGGCGGCGGCCCGGCACCCACCGCACCTGCCGGCCCTGCCGGCGACGGGCCCGGGCAGTCCGAGGGCTGCGGCCCCACCGAGGTGGCCATGGGGCTGCACCCCTTCGACCCAGGCGAGGGCACGACCATCAAGGGCGAGCTGAGCTACAAAGAGGAGAGCGGCCAGCAGGTCCTGTTGGAGCTGATGACCGTGGCGCAGGGCGGCCAGGCCTCCATCCTCTTCCACTTCGTCTGCCACGGCCTTGGGGACTTCGAGGTGGAGGCTCCGCCCGACCTGGGCCAAGCCGTGCTGGTGGCCATCATCGACCTGAACGGCGACGGGCCCTCGGCCTCCGAGCCCGGGGGCGTCTCAGAGCCCATCGACATCGGCAGCGAGCCCATCAGCGGCGTGAAGATCGCCATCGAGGACGGCGCGGACCTGGGCGCCTACGCCGTACCCGACATGCCCCCGCCCGCCGCAGGGGATCAGCCCCCAACATCGGATATGGCCCCGCCAGCGGAAGGAGAGCCGCCGCTGATCGCCCCACCCGCCGAGGGCGAGCCGCCGGCAGACGGCGAACCGCCCCTGGAGCCCCCCCCCGAAGGCGTACCCGCCGAGGAAGCGCCGCCCGCCGAGGAAGCGCCGCCCGCCGAAGAAGCGCCGCCCGCCGAGTCCGCGGCGCCATGAGCGCTCTGCGCCCAGCAGTCGCCGCGGCCGCGCTGGCCCTGGCCGCCTGCCAAGGCCGGCAACCGGCGGAAAAGAGCGACGAGATCTCCGTCATCACCGCGCCCAGCGCCAACCAGCCGGGCAAGCACAGCCGCCAAAAGCTGGACGAAGAGGCCAGCTCGCACCGCGACGACGCGCAAAAACCCGCCGAAGTCCTGCAAACCATCGGCATCAACAAGGGCGACGTGGTGGCCGACGTGGGCTGCGGCGCCGGCTACTTCGCCTTCCGCTTCGCCGAGGCCGTGGGCGAAGAAGGCCTGGTCTACTGCATCGACTCCGATCCCAACGCCGTGGACTACGTCAAGGAGCGGCTCGTCGAGACCGGGGTCGACAACATCCAGCTGGTGCTCTCGGCGCGCGGCGACACCCTGCTGGAGCCGGGGACCGCCGACCTGGCCTTCCTCTGCGACGTGCACTTCTTCAACCAGCCCACCCAAGCCATCGGCGAGCAGTACCTGGCCGAGTTCACCGATTTCTACAACTCGGTGCACGGCATCATCAAGCCCGGTGGCCGCCTGGTCATCATCGAGTCCACGGCCGAGGCCTCCAACGCCCGCGGCGTGGACGCCGAGGGCATCATCGGCCAGGTCTCCCCCTTCGGCTTCGAGGTGACGGAGCAGCACTTCATCCCGGAGCGGCCCCAGTACTTCATCATCTTCCGCAAGGTCGAGCCCCTCGGGGGGCGACCAGAACCGGCCGTCGTGCAGGCCCTCCTCGAGCAGATGTACCCTGCGCTGCGCAGGTCCGCGGCGCCCCAGGCCCCCATCGCCGAGGGAGGCCACTGCCACCCCACCCCCACCACCAGGCGGGAAAAACCCCTCGAGCCGGGCACGGGCGTCACCCTGCAGGGCCTGATATCAGGCCTCGACCCCCCCAAGATGACCGACCCCATCAACCTGCTGGTGGATGTGGCGAAGGGGGACTCCGCCGTGCCCGGGAGCGTCTACAGCGTGGTCTGCGGCGCGGAGCCGGCCTTCGAGCTGGAGGTGCCCGCTGAGCTGGGCCAGGTCCAGCTGCGGGCCTTCCTCGACCTGACGGGCGACGGCCCCTCGCCTGACGATCCCAGCGGCCAGATCGACCTGCTGGTCGGCAGCGAGCCCCTCTCGGTCGGAGAGATCGAGCTGCGCACGGCCCCCTAGATGTCGCAGAAGCCCAGCGCCAAGCCCACCCCCCCCTGGCCCAGGCGCCTGCTCTACGCCGGGCTGGTCACGCTCGCTTTCCTGGCCCTGCTGGAAGGCCTGACGCGCGTCCTGGCCGGCCCCCTGCCCGAGCTGCCCCAGCACGACTGGATCTCGGGCCAGTTCCAGCCCGATTCCTACAGCAAGTGGACCCTGCTGCCGGGCGCCGACGTGGGAGAGGGGGAGAAGGTGAGCCCTGAGGGTTTCCGCGACACACCCCTGACGCGGCCCAAGCCCGCCGCGGAGCGGCGCGTGCTGGTCCTGGGGGATTCCTCGGTCTTCGGGGCCGGGGTGCGGCGAGAGGAGAGCTTCGCCCAGCAGCTCGAGGCGGCCCTCAACCCCGGGGAGCCATCCCCTGGCGCGCGCCAGGTGCAGGTCATCAACGGCGGCGTGCCCGGCTACACCACCTACCAGATCCTGGAACGCTTCCGCCGGGCCCGCGACCTGGACATCAACGGCGTCATCCTCTACAACATCAGCGACTCCCAGACCCCCGAGGGGCTGACCGACGATCTCTGGTTCCGCTGGGGCGCCCCGGTGCACGTGCTGATGCGCCACGTGGCTATCTACCGCTACCTGCAGCGCCAGGCCTGGCTGCGCCGCAAGCCCCGCGCCCAGGCCCAGCCCAATCCCACGGCCCTGCGCGTGCACATCACCAGCTACCAGCGCAACCTGGCCACCTTGCGCCAGCTGGCCGCGGACGCCGGGGCATGGCTGATCTACGTGATCCCACCCATGCTGCCCGACGCTGACGGCAAGCTGCCCCTGGGCGCGGGCCCCCAGCACGCCAGCGCCCTGGATGCCCACCTCCCCCGGAGCGAGGAGGACGAGCGGCGCATCGAGCGGCGGCTGCAGTACCTGCAGGACCAGCCCAGCCTGGCGGCCTCCATCATCGACTACCGGGCCGCCCTGGCCCTGGACGGGCGGCGCAACGGGCTGCCCGTGGTGGACGGCCCCGCCTTCTTCCAGCAAGCCTGGCGCGAGCAACCCGAGCGGCAGCGGCCCCTCTTCCTGGACACGGTGCATCCCTCCCCTGTGGGCCACAGCTTGCTGGCCCGAGCCATCCTGCCCCACGCGCAGGCGGCGCTGCAGGCGACCCCATGAAGACCTTGTTCCGCAGTTCGCCCCTGGCCGCGGTGGCCCTGCTGGCCTGCACCCAGGGCACGCCAGGCAACGGCCACGTGCTCTACCTGCGCCAGGCCCAACCCGAGGGTGGCACGGCCTACGACTGGGTCAGTCCCAACGCCCGCGACCTGGGTTCCTTCTCCCTGCAGCCCCCCAACGCCTTCGAGGAGCGCACCTGCGGCAGCGTGGTGGCCTTCGCGGCGTCCCCCGGCCTGCTGCCTGAGGAGCTGCAGGTGGACGAGGTGCTCTTCCGGCTGTGGTGGCAAACCGGCATGCACCGCGGCTACCTGGCCCTGAACGCCCCGGGCCTGGTGCGGCCGCTGGCCGCCACGGCCCTGGAGGCCACCGGGCGCGACCCCCAGGATCCCTTCCAGGTGGGCGACTACAGCCTGGCTTCGCTGCGGGTGCCCGCCAACCAGCTCTTGAAGGGCCAGCAGCCGGACCAGCTCTACGTGACGCTGGACGCGGCCGGCGGCACGCTGCAGGTGCCGAGCTGCCCCTCCTTCCGCTCCATGGTGGTGCTGAACCCGCCCAGCGAGGCCGAACTGGCGGGTCGCGACGCCGACGGCGACGGCCACGACGACCTGCAGGAGCTGCAGGGGGCGCAGCGCGATCCCTTCGGCTCCGATCCTCCCCAGCAGGCCTGCCTGCCCACCCGCCGCCGCTCCCTGCCCGAGCTGCCACGGCTCGAGGCTCCCTCCGCCACGGGCGAGCTGGGCACGGATCGCATCGAGGGGCAGCGACGCATCGAGGGCCAGGTGCTGAGCCACAGCGGCCCCCTGGAGGTGCACGGTCAGCTGGAGCTGGCGCAGGCCGGGCTGCTGCTGGCGCCCAGCGGCGGGCGCTACGAAGAGGGCGCCCGCATCCTGGTTCGGCCAGGCGGATCGCTGGCGATCACGCAGGGGAGCATCATCGCCGCGGCGGACCCGGCCTGGGGCTTCATGATCGAGATCTCCGCCGGAGCTCAGCTGGAGCTGACCGACAGCGTCCTGCTCTTCCCGGGCAGCCTCTACCTGGAGTCCGGCGGGCGCACGCGCAGCGACACCGCCGGCCTGGTGCTGCGGGATGCCCGCGTCACGGTGCGCGGCAACCGCTTTCGGCACGGCCTGGAGGCCATCCGCGTGCAGGCTGACGGCGTGCGCATCGAGGGCAACCTCTTCGAGCGCAACGGCACCGCCATCTGGGCCTCGGGCCGCGACGGCCATGTGCTGGGCAACACCAGCGTCGGGGACGGCACCTTCCTGGAGCTGGAGGCCAACGCCCAGGGCTGGCAGGTGTCGGGCAACCGCGCCGTGGCCACCATCGACCGCGTCTTCTGCCTGCGGCAAACGGCCACGGGCAACACGCTGCGCGACAACCTGATCCTGCGCGCACACCAGCTCTTCGAGCTGAATCGCAGCAAGGGCAACCTGCTGGCGGACAACCTCTTCTGCTCCGCGGCCGGCGTCATCCCCCAGCTGGAAGGGGGCGGCAACGACCTGCAGGACAACCTGGTGCTGCGGAGCAATGACCCCCGCTGTCTGGAGCGGGAGCAGCCATGAAGCTGCGCTGGGTGCCATGAGCGGGCCGCCTCTGTGGCGCAAGGCGCTCTATGCGCTGCTTCCAGCGGGCCTGTCGCTGGGTCTGGCCGAGGGCGGTCTGCACCTGGCGGACTACGAGGGCACCACCGTGGCGGACATCCAGGCCACGGCGGGCTTCTCCGATTCCTGGGTGCGACGCCGCGATCGCGACCTGGGCGACTGGTTCCTGTTGGTGGAGCGCGAGCCCGGCCAGGTCAACATCCGCGCCAACCCCGCCTACAAGCCCCAGGGCCTGCATCAGGTGGAGCTGCCGCTGGAGAAACGACCCGGCGAGCTGCGCTTCTTCGCGCTGGGAGGCTCCACCGTCCAGGGCATGCCCTTCGACCGCTACGAGCAGGGCTTCCCGGCTCGCCTGCAGAAGCTGCTGCAGGTGCGCCACCCCGAGCGGCTCTGGCAGTTCGTCAACGCCGCAGTGGGGGGGCTCGATTCCCGCGAGTTCCCGGACCAGGTACGCGAAATCGCCCAGCTGAACGCCGATGGGCTGGTGATCTACGCGGGCAACAACGAGCTGGTGGGCGCCTTGATCCACAGCTGCAGCGATCCCTATCGCGCCGGCCTGCAGCGCTGGTTGAATCGCGTGCGCCTGCTGCGCCTGGGGCGCTCCTGGTGGCGTTCCAACCTCTCCGAGGCCGAGATCCTGGACGGCGCCGCGCTGCGGCAGCACCAGACCGAGTGTGCCGGAGAGGAGGTGGCGCGCATCCTGGCCGCGGACGAGCGCCGCCGCGCCGCGCTGCAGCAAGCCCCCTGGCCCCAGCGCAGCGACCGCTTCTACCGCCGCGTGGTGCGGAGCTTTCGCGAGAACATCGAGCGGAGCCTCGACCTGGCGCGGCGCCACGAGCTGCAGGTCTTCCTTGCCCTGCCGCCTATCAACTACCTGGAGCCACCCCACAACGTCGCCTGGTCCCGCCACCTGGATCCCCGGCAGCGCCTGCAGGCCAACGACCTGCTGGAGACCGCCGAGCTGGCCCTGCGCCAGGCGGAGCCCGAGCGCGCGCGCCAGGCCCTGGAGCAGGCCCTGGCCATGGACGCGTCCCACGCCAGCGCCAACCACCTGCTGGGCCTGATGGAGTTCGAGACTGGCCGACCGCAGCGGGCGCGGGAGCTGCTGCAGCTGGCCGCAGATCGAGACTACGAGGGGGCCCGCATCACCAGCGAGCTCTCAGCCGTGCTCGAGCAGCTCTGCGCGCAACGCGCGGAGCTGCGCTGCGTAGATGTGCGCGGGGCCTTCGAGGGAGAGTCGGAGGGTGGGATCCCGGGCGAGGAGCTCTTCGTGGATTTCTGCCATCCCACCTTCGAGAGCGGCGTGCTGCTGATCGCGGAGAGCTACGCGCGGGAGGTGGAGGCGTGGTTGGGGGAGATGGAAGGGGGGTGAGGGCTCCAGGCGCCGGATAAACAGCGACGATCTGGCGAGAAGACCTCCTCGGCGGGATAGCGGGGGATCATGCAGATCTCCAAGCACGAGCTCGCCCCCCACTACCGCCGCCGCCTGCTGCAGTGGGGCATCCCGGCAGCCGTGGGCATCCCCCTGCTCATCTTCAGCCTGGGAGGGTGGTTGGCGGAGCAGGCCTGGATGCCGGTGTCCGCCAACTTCATCCACCTGGTGGCCTTCGCGGGCGGGCTGGCCCTTGCCGTCTGGGCCTGGTGGCACCTGCGGCGCGGCCTGCTCCGGCAGCAGCTGGCCGACCCCGACTACGCGCCTGCGGATGATGGCCCAGACGCGCCACCGGCGGGCTTCTTTCGGACGCTGGCCGAGCAGATGGCCAACCCCGAAGCCCCGGGTGCCGGAGGCTCGCGCTGGGCCATCGACCGCGGCGCCCCCCAGGCCAAGACGGAAGGAGAGCGCTGGGCCGCCCTGGGCTGGAGCAGCGACGCCGGCTCGGGACCCACCCACTACCTGATCCACATGCTCTGGGAGCTCACGCGGGGCGGCGACAGCGAGGAGCTGCAGGCCCTGGCCGCTCGGATCCACGCCCTGAAGGGAGATCCCGCCACAGAGCTGCCCGGCTTGCTGCGTTCCCACCGGCGCCAGAAGAGCGTGCAGCTGTTCGTCTACGTAGTGGGCGGCAGCTCCGCCCAGCTGCAACCGGCCCTGGCGGCCCACGATGTGAGGCAGGCCGTGCACCTGCGTTCGGGGGGGCGGACCTGGTCCACAGGCGCGGGAGCGCATGTGGGAGGGACCAGCGATCCGCCACAGCGTTTCGTGCAGGCGCACGAGCTGACGTCCATGCGGCAGCGCTGGTAGCGCCTAGCGCACCACCTCCATCACCCCCTGCGCCACGTTTTCCGCCAACAGGCGGTTGCCCCGCCGCGTCCCGTGCCCGAAGTCGCCGTAGCAGCGATCCCAGAACAGCTCCTCGTAGGGGGTCTCCAGCAGGGCGCGCTCGAACACCCGCTCGTTGTCGACGATCACCGTCTCGGGCCGCCACTTGATCAGCGTCTCCAAGGGTTCGACCGGGCGATTGGGGTACTGCACGGCCACCAGCTTCACGCCACGCAGCCACAGCATGTCCTGCACCCGCTGGTAGTTTTTGGCGGTCATGGAGTGCTGCAGCTGCTGGCGCAGCTGGCTGGCGCGTCGCTCGTATTCCTTCGCCAAGCCCTCCTCTCCCTGCGCCCTGTGGTAGGCCGCCGCTCGGGCGGCCTGCAGCTCGGCGGCCGGCCCCTCGCCGCGCCAGGATCCGAAGAGGGCCCGCAGCTCGTCGTGCCTGCCCTGGGCCTCGAGCATGTTCGCCAGGTCGATGGAGCCGCTGGGATCCATGGGATTGGGGACCACGGGCTCCGTCAGCTGCTCCATGGCGTCGCTGCTGGCGTCGCGCACCTGGAAGCAGCGCTCCAGCAGCTGACGCGCGCTGTCGTCCAACCTGCGGAAGCGCAGGCCGCGCTTGAAGATCAAGGCGCTGCGGAATGCCAGATCCGCCTGCTGGGGGCTGCCTGCCTGCAGGTGGCAGAAGCCCAGGCCCAGGTAGCCCAGGCCCAGCCGCGCATCGTGGCGCGCCGCCTGCAGCAGCGCTTGCTCGGCTTCGGCGCAGCGCCTCAGCCCAGAGAGCTCCGCCACCTGCTGGTAGGCAGCCGCAGCCTCCTCGCCCAAGGCCAGCGACGCGAGCAGCTGGGGCTCGAAGACCTGGCAGGCGGGCTGCGCGGCGCTGTGCGGGCTGGAAGGCGGCTTGCGGATCGCAGTGGGGGCGGCCGTATTCAGCAGGGGAAGCTGCGTTTCCTGCTGCACCAGCTGGAAGCGCAGCTGGCGCGCCAGCTGCCAGGTCTTGAACCAGGTCGCAGGACCCCTGCGCTCCGCCAAGGGCACACCCAGGTCGGGCACGGCCCGGCGGCTGGCCAGGGGATCGTGGGCCGGCGCCAGCACGTCGTTGGCACCCATCATGGCCACCACCACGTGGGGCTCGTATAGCTCCAGATCCCGCTCCAGCCGCTGCAAGATGACCGAGGTGTCGGCCCCCGGGATGCCCAGGTTCAGCACCTCGAAGCGCCCCTCGTCACGCTGATTCAGCGCCAGCTCCAGCTGGCTGGGGAAGGAGCTGGCGCCGCCCATGGCCGTGGTGGACTCGCCCAGGCAAATGACGCGCAGGGCCTCGCCCGAGGCCATGGCCGCCTGGTTCTGGCGGGCCTGCACCCAGAGAAAGCCCGCCCCCAAGGCCCGCAGGCCCAGCTCGAAGGCCAGCAGACAGAGCGCCAGGCCCAGCAGCAGGGCCAGCAGGCGCTGCAGCCACCTGATCATGGCGCCCGGCCTCCTGGCTCCGACAAGAGCCCCAGCTCCTGGATGGCACGCGCCAGGTTGGCAGCCATCAGCGCGTAGCCGGCGTCGCTGCAGTGGCCGTCGGGTAGCAGCAGCTGGCCAGCGCCCTGGGCCTCTCGCTGCTCGAAGATGGGTCGATGGACCACCAGGGGCAGGTCCCGGCTGCGCGCCAGGCGCTCCAGGGGCTGGTTCGGATCGTTGGGCGAGGGGTAGGTCTGCAGCAGCACCGGCAGGTCCGCCGCCGCAGCCAGATCGACCATGGCGTTCAGATCGTGGTCGGTCCAGGCGTCGATCTCCGCCAGCTGCCGCGAGCGCTGCAAGGCGCTCCAGGTGTCGCGGGCCAGCGGGTTGCGCGGCGCCTGCTCCTCCAGGAAGGCCAGGGCCTGGGCGAAGACCTCCGGCTGGGACGACAACTGACGGAACTCGGCGTAGCAACGCGCATCGCCCGGATCGCTGGCGATGCAGCGCTGCAGGGATCCCAGCAGCTCGCCGGGCTGACCGCCGCGCTGGCGGACCATGGCCATGCCCCAGTGGTTTCCCGAAAAGCCGGGATCGGCGGCGATCCCGGCCTCGAAGCTGCGACCGGCGCGCTCGGAATCGCTGCGCAGCAGCATCTCGCCCAGGGCGAAGTGCGGGTTGGGATCGTCGGGTTCAGCCTCGGCCGCGCGCAAGAAAAAGGCCTCGGCCTCGGCTTCCTGGCGCAGCCCCCAAGCCGCCATGCCCCGCCCCCAGGGAAAGCAGCTGCGCCCGGGCGCGGCCAGCGCGCCCGCCTCGAAGCGCTCGGCCGCCGCGCGGAAGGCGCCCAGCTGCAGCAGCCGCGCCCCTTCGCCGAAGGGCTCGGGGGGAGAGAGCCCGTGGTGCCGCCGCTGGTGCCACTTGACGTAGGCCGCCAGGGCGGCGGCGTTGCCGTGCAGCAGGGCCCGGTCGTCCAGCAGCTCCTCGCGCCGCAGGAAGGCCATGGCCAGGCGGGCGAACCGGAAGATCCGCACCTGGAAGAGGCGGTCCGACAGACCCGCCAGGGCGCCGGGGGCGGTCCGCCAGCGGGAGAAGCCGTAGAAGTTGGTCAGGTTGGCCGTGCCCGCCAGCAGCACCAGCAGGTCGGGGGCGGTGACCTCGAGGTAGCCGGGCAGGGCCTGCAGGATCATGGTGGTGTTGCCTCCGGCGATACCCGCGTTGACCACGGCCACGGGGCGCTCGGGAGCGTCAGCGGCGTTGAGAAGCTCCTCCAGCTGGGTTGGGAAATCACCGCCGGTGGAGGACCCGATGCCGTAGGTCATGGAGTCGCCCACGCAGAGCACCACCTGCTGGGCGTCCCCCACCAGCTGCTGGCGCAGCGAGGCATCCGGCTGCAGCGGCTGGCTGGAGAAGCCCGCCAGGCGCAGGCCAAGCTCCAGCAGCAGCAGGCAGGCGGCCAGGCCCAGCAGGGCGGCCAGCAGCTTGTCGCGCAGGGATGAGGGGCTGGATGGCATGGACGCCATCCTATCGCAGCGGTCACCACGCAGACTGGCGGACCGCTCGCTACGAGCGCTGGGCCCACAGGGTCCTACGCTGGGGGGTGGGGTCGCTGGCGAAGCAAGGCCACCCAGGACTACCTGACCGGACGGCCCACACGGAAGCCGAAGTGCTGGCCCAGCTTCTTGTAGCCGACAACGCGGATGCGCTGCAGCGCCAGTTCGTCCTCACGCGGATCGCGGTCGCCGCAGCAGCTCGCGCGCATCCTGGCAGGCGGCTCGGTCGCGGTTGCGCAGACTCACCGCGCCCCCGCACTGCGTGAAGCCCCCCTCGGAGAGCTTGACCTCGACCAGGCCCGCTACGCGACGGCCATCGGACCTTCGGCCCTGCACCAACCCGTCGATGGCCGTGGCCTTCTCGCCCTCCCCTGGATGCTCGCCGTCGATCTCTCCCAGCAGGCGGCCGGGAGGCGTCCACTCCAGCTCGATCCGCTGTTCCGCCAGCTGCCGGAGGCCTGGGCCCAGATCCAGGGGCCGCTCCCGGAAAGGCAGCAGCAGGTTGAAGGCGAAGACCATGGAGCTGTTGAGGGCCCGCACGCTGGGGTGCAGCTCGATCCCGCGGGCAGCGGTCTCGGCCTGCGGGCGCAGCGGGGGGTAGATGCCCTGCAGCCAGTCGTCCAGCAGCGGGGAGCCGCCCCTACGCATCCGCCCCAGCAGCAACCTGGCGAAACCGCAGGGCTGATACCGGCCGCGTCTAGCGCACACGGCGCACCACCAGCATCACGCAGGGGAACTTCAGGCCGTTCCAGATCTGTTCGGTGAGCCTGTCGCCACGCGGCACATAGCGGGCCATTGCGCAATCTCCGCCCTCGGCAAGCACACCCTCCCAGGCCTTCACGAGCATCGCCGCGGCAGCTTCAGAGGCGATGTCGGCTTCCAGCGCGGGCGACACGAAGCAGGCGGAGAACCGTAGCGGCGAGCGCTGACTCTGAAGGACCGAGCGCAGCTGAATGGCCGCCCTCTCCAGCTTGTGCAGCACGAGCTGCCGCACGTAGTCGGAATTGATGGGCCAGACCTGCTTGCACTCCACGTCGACCGCCGTACCGCCGAGCGAGAACCACAGGTCCGCACGCCCATTGAAATCGCGCCCGCCGCGCGACACCGGGTACTCGCTGATGCAGACAGCGTCCTCGAGACGCCAGAGTCCGCCCGCCAACAGGCTCACATTGGCCGCCTCGTTATGCCACCAGCCGAGGTCCTTGCCCGCCTCCCGATAGTCGGAGAGCACGCAAAGCCAGGAGTCCAGGATCCGCCTCCACAGCTCCTGGTGCTCGAAGCCTTCGCTGAAAGCCACGGCCGTCACGGCTCCCTGGTTCTCGGGCGGGAAGCGCACACGGTGCGGCGTGAAGTTTCGCGGCCAGTCTTTGTAGGTGCGCCGTGGGGCGGCGGTGCGCCCATCGGCCCGTCGCAAGGTCTCCACACGGCGGGCGCCGTACATACAGACCAGCTCGATGGGCACGCGAAGACCCAGCTCGCGCCGGGCGGCGTCCAGGCTGCGGCCTGCCAGGTGGCGCTCGACCTCCTGCGGTTCGATGGCGTCGAACACAGCCCGGGTGACCTGCTCGCCCTCGGGCTCCCTGTCGAAGTAGGCGCGGATCGCGGCCTGGATTCGATGGCGCAGCGGATCGAGCCAGGCGGTGCGTGAGCGATTGCGGTTGCTGTCGGTGCTGATGGCGGTCTGTGGGATCCAGGGCATGTGGCCTCCTTGCGTTTAATATGACTCGTTCACTTGGCCGCACACTACAACACGTTGGCTCGCTGTTTCGATGTCAACAAATGTCAGAGATGCTGCACGCCAACCGCAGACGTGGGGACCACGCCGCACCTGCGCGAACCGGAAGCGCCACACGACAGCGTCATCTTGACCCGATATGCCACTATCGAACGTCCTTGCAGCGATGCTGATCCAGGAGGTCCGGGAATGATCGCATACTTCCCATTCACCTCGCTGTCGCTCTTCGCCGCAGCTTGCACCTGCGGATCCTTCGAGCCCCTGGACGAACAGGCCCACAGCGGCCCGGGGGGCGGCGACAGCCAGGACAGCGTCCCCAGCGCCGAGACGGCCGACAGCGAAGCCTGCGCGGGTCACTGCGACGACGGCGAGCTGAGCTGCGGCGAGACCGCCATCGACTGCGGCGGCGACTGCCAGCCCTGCGCCGAGGAGGTGATCTTCTCGGGCAACGGCCTCTTCCCGGCCGTGGCCGCCAACGGCGAGGTGGTGCTGGCCAGCTTCGGCAACGGCGACCACGAGGAACGGCTCTACTGGACCTGCCAGGACGGATCGGGCTGGACTACTCCCGAGGAGGTGCCGGACCTGGGGCACTCGGCCCAGTTCCCCCGCATGGAGGTGGCCTCGGACGGCACCATTCACATGGTGGTGCATGCCGGCCTGGGCAACAACCGGGCCGTCATGCACCTGACCTGGGCCACGGATCAGGCCTGCCCGGGCAGCTGGAGCGCCCCGACCCAGGCGGACGACGGCAGCGACAACTCCTGCTGGCCCCAGATGGCCCTGGATGAACAGGACCAGCCCCACATCTGCTGGACCGATCGCGACTACTACGAGATCCACTACAACCACGTCTCCGGGGGGAGCTGGCAGGGCGTGGAGGTGGTCTACAGCAGCACCCTGGAGTCCTGCCACTCGGACCTGACGGTGACGGGCGGCACGGCGCACGTACTCTGGCAGGAGGGCGACTCGCCGCGCCTGCCCGTGCACTCCGAGCGTCAGGGAAGCGCCTTTTCCACGCCCGTGGAGCTGTCCAGCGACTTCCACAACTGGCCCCAGATCGTGCCCGACAGCCAGGGCGACCTGCACGTCCTGTACACCGGTCGCCATGGCGACCACGAGATCAAGTACCGCAAGCGCGCTGGCGGCAGCTGGCAGCCGGAGCAGACCATCAGCACGCGTCCGGGCGAGTGGGCCTTCACCATGCTGGTCATCGACGAGCAGGACCAGCTGCACGCCACCTGGCACCGCACAGATGGCGTGGAGCACGTCTACTACGCCATCGGCGACGCCCTGACCGGAAGCTGGCAGGCCGCCCGCCAGGTCTCCACCGACAGCGACCTGCAGAACCGCGACGCCACGCTATGGGCGGATCCCCGCGGCACAGCCCACCACGTCTGGCTGCACAAAGAGGACCACGAGGACGCCGACAGCATGGGCGAGGTGCGCTATCGGCCGGTCACCTGGCAGGATCTGGAGTAGCGCAGCGCGCGGCACCGACGGATCAAGACGTCGCGGCGCTTCCCTATCGCGCAGCTCAGCCCCCGGGTCGCCGGTGCAGCAGGTAGCCGGCTGCCAGCGGCACGCAGAGCAGCGTCCACAGGTCGCTGGGATCGGGGGTGACCACGAAGCCCGACCAGGGGAAGAGCAGCGAAAGCGCCCGCACGTGCAGCCAGGCCAGCCCGGGCAGCAGCTGAAGGCCCGCGAAGTAGCTCGCCCCCGCGGCGCTGGCCCCCAGGACCCAGACCGGCCCTCGACAGAGACCGCGTCCCGTCAGGAAGCGCCCCCACTCCAGCAGCGCCAGCAGGAACACCGGAAAGAGGAAGCACAGCCCCAGGTCCGAGAGCTTGCCGCTCAGCAAGCCGGGGTAATGGATCTTCAACCAGAGATCGTTGCCAAGCACCAGCAGCCCGGCGGCCAGAGGCCATGGACCAAGCAGCGCATCGCCCGGCGCGGGTTCGCGCCTCACACCGCCCCTCCCAGGCCCAGACTCTCCAGCAGGCGCCGCAGCACGATGCGATCGGTGAGCAGCTCCACGGGAGCCACCTCGTCGGTCAGCAGGGGAGCGTCCGTCGGGATCTCCCAGGGCCGCAGCCCAGCGCAGCGACGGGCCAGGCGCTTGCGCAGTCCATCGCGTAGCGGCAGCGCAGCCAGTCCCGCGTCCTGCGCGGGGTGGTGGCGCGTGCCCACCAGGACGGTATTGCTGCGGTTGTCCACGTCGGCCCCGCGAACCTGGGGAAAGACGCTGGCCAGGGTGCGCGCCACGGCGTGCACCACCTCGCGAGCCTCGCCGTCACGCCCGATGTTCAGCATCACCGCCCCGCCGGGCGCCAGGTGGGCGTGCAAGGCGCGCATGAACTCGGCGGTGCAGAGCTGGAAGGGCACGTAGGGGAACTGGAATGCGTCCACCACGATGATGTCGTAGAGCCGCTCGGCATCGGCCACGAAGCGCCGTGCGTCAGCGATCTCCACCTGCACGTCGTCGGGCAGGCCCATATGGGCGCGCCCCGCCTCCACCACCTGGGGATCCAGCTCCACGCCCGTGATGCGAGCCGCGGGGTAGAGCTGCCGCAGGATGCGCGCGCTGGTGCCGCCCCCCAGGCCCAGCAGCAGGATCTCGCGCGGCGCGCCGTGGGCGGTGAAGGCTGGGGCGGCGGCGTACCAGGCCCAGACGTCGAAGAGCGGCAGCTCTCCATTGAGCAGGTGCAAGGACTGCACGGCGTGGCCGTCGTTCAGGTAGAGCTCCCGCCGATCGCCGCGCTGCACCACCTCCAGGTGGTTGTAGGCCGTCTCCTCGACCAGGATGGCGCCTGCGCGCGCCGGTTGGGCTCCGCCGTACTGGAGCAGGATTCCCACCGCCGCGGCCAAGCAGGCCAGGGCCAACACCCGCCCGCGACCGCGCAGGGCGCCGCCAAGGCCCAGCGCGCCCAGCACCGCAGCCCAGCTCCAGAGGGTCAAGCGCGGGCCCAGGGCGGGCACCATCACCAGCCCGCCGAGCCAGGTCCCGACCAGGCTGCCCACCGTGCCCAGGCAGTAGATGTCCCCCGTCACGCGCCCGGGCTCCGCACCACCGCGCAGGGCAGTATTCAGCAGCAGCGGGCCCGCCATGCCCAGCACCAGCAGCGGCACCGCCAACAGGGCGTTCACGCCCAGGGCCGTGGCCAGGGTGCCGCCCACCGCGCCGCGGTCCAGCAGCGCCACGCTGGCCTGCAGGATGGGCCGGGCCGCCACGGGCAGGCCCGCCAGCAGCAGGGCGCTGCCCACCAGCAGCCAGGCCAGGGGGCCGCGCCCCCGGAAGCGGCTGGCGATACGCCCGCCCAGGAAGCTGCCCAGCGCGATGCTGCAGAGCACCGCGCCGATGATCAGGGCCCAGACCGGCGTGCTGGTTCCATAGTAGGGCGCCATCAGGCGGCTGGCGGCCAGCTCGGCAGCCATGATGGAGGCGCCTACCAGAAAGGCCGCGCTGTACAGGTAGAAGCGCACGGCTCAGGCCCCGGGAATGATGGAGAGCTCGCAGGTCACCCGCGAGTCGCAGTCGAAGTTCATCTCGCGTTCGATGTCCGCTTCCTCGATCTGGCAGCTCGTGCTCTGCCCCTCCAGCTCCCCGCCCAGCTCCAGCTCGAGGGCGATGTAGTAGATGACACCTTCGCCGCTTCTTTCCCTGAAGTAGCCACCCGAATCGCAGTGGGACTGGTCGTGCTCCACCCAGCCGCTCATCTCGCCCGCCGGGGCCGCGCCCGTGTCCAGGGCCTGCTCGGAGACCAGCGCCAGCGACTCGTGCATGCTGGTGGCGTAGTCGGCTGAAGACTCGACGTAGCCGTGGTCCTCCCACCTGGCCAGGCAGCCCTCTCCCTCTTCCGCGCGCTCGCAGCAGCGCAGCTCCCAGGTGTAGCTCTCGTCCAGGTGCTGGTAGCTCGCGCAGAACTCGCCGGTGGAGTCCGCCACGAGCAAGGCGGAGCAGGCGAGGAATGCGAGGGCGCTGAGAGACTTGCGGCGGTCCATGTTCGACTCCCTTCGGGTTGACGCCCCGACAATCTGCAAAAAGCATGCGCAGCCGAAAACGCAGCTTCGCTCGGGATCGGGCCCTGGCTCTAGCGAGAGGAGTCCGACATGGGGATCGCGGCCGCCACAAAACGGAGGCCGCCTTCCCTTGACAGGCCCGGGTCCCTCGGTGAGCATCACCCCGATGGAATCCAAGGCCCCAACGGAGCAGACCGGCAGCTGGCGCCTCTGGCTGAGCACCCTGGGCGGGGCCCTCGTCCTCTACCTGGCCGCCATCCTGGTCAGCAACTGGGGCTTCTTGCCCTGGTTCGAGCGCTACCCCTTCGACACGCGCTGGCTGGTGTGTTCGGGCGCCGACAAGCTGGACGAGCTGAACTCCAGCCTGGTCCTGGCCAGCTCCTCGGCGCGGGACTGGCAACTCTTCACGGGCTTCTTCCGCGGCGAGGTCGTGGATCCGGGGCGCATGGACTTCAACCCCATCCCCAAGGCCCTGATCTGGGCGCTGTCACGGCAGCTGGCGCCCATCGCCGCCTACAACGTGGCGGTGATCGGGGTCTGGCTGCTCAACGGCCTGTCCGTCTGTGCGCTGACGCTGCACCTGACCCGCTGCCGCAGCGCCGCCTGGTTGGGGGGTTTCCTGTTCGCCTTCAGCCCCTTCTGGACCTCGATCCAGCACTGCCGCAGCGTGGACTACGGCCTGTTCTTCCTGGTTCCTCTGCTGCTTTTGCTGCTAGCGCTGATGAGGGAGCGGCGCAGCTGGCTGTGGGTCCTGGCCTTCGCGCTGGGGCTGGGCGTGCTGATCATGGCCAACCAGTACTACACCCTGGGCCTGGCGCTGATGATGATCCCCTGGACCGTGCTGCTCTTGGCCGCTCCCGTGCCAGGCGGCCCTGGTCGCTGGGCCGCGCTGCTGCGCCTGCTGCTGGCCGGCCTGGGAGGCCTGGCCCTGGTGAGCCCCTGGCTGGTCTTCGAGTGGGGCATGCTGGGCGTGCAGCGCGAGGTGATGGCCGCAGCGGACATCAACATCGGGCGCTCGTTCTTCCAGCCGCTGGCGCTACGTCCCGACGTGGGACCCGGCCTGGGCCTGTTCTGGACCGGCTTCGTGCTGCTGTTGGCCGCGGCGGGCCTGTTCTTCCCCAGCCGCCGCCGCCTGGGGGAGCGCATCTTCCTGGCGGCCGCGCTGCTGCTGCTGGTTCCGGCCCAGCAGCTGATCGCGGACAACGCCACGGAGGTGGGGCTCTTCATGAAGGAGCACGCCCTGCTGTGGCGCATCCGCTCCTGCCGGCTGCTGGCCACCCTGGCGGTCTTTTGCGCCCCGCTCCTGGCAGGCCTGGGCTTCGGCGCTCTGTACCGGCCTCTGAAGCGCTGGAGCCTGCGGGCGCCCCTGCTGGCGCTAGCGGCGCTGGCCTGCACGCTCTTCGTCCGCGAGGGTCAGCTCTGGTGGGGCCGACTGGTCTCGGGCGACGCGCCCTGCATGCACTTCCCCGACGCGCTCTTTGCAGAGGCGGCGGCGCTGCGCCCCGTGCCCAGGCTGGTGGTGCTGTCAGGGCAGCGCAACGACGTGGCCCACGGCGTCGCCCTGTACTTCGAGATCCGCAGCGGGCTGAACGAAGCCCCGCCCGCCCTGCACGAGGAGCTGCGCCGGGCCCTGGCGACCGGCGGCAGCTTGTCAGAGGGCAGCCGGGCCGCCACCGAGCTGCGCACGCAATGCCACATCGCCATCGTCAGCGACGCGCAGCCGCGGCCGGCCCTGGCCGCGGCGGGGTTCACCACTCCGCTGCACGAGGGAAGTGGCTGGTACGTGGCGCACAATGGGGCTTGCAGGTAGATCGGGGGGCCGTGCGAGGCTGCCTGCAGCATGGAACTTGCGTCCATTCCCGGATACGAACCTGGATAGGCTGAGCCCATCACGGACGCGCCATGCCAGAAGAGACGCCGACGCTATCCCAAGGCAGGTATCGCCTGCTTGAGATCCTTGGCGAAGGCGGCATGGCCGTGGTCTACCGAGCCTGGGACGGGCGCCTGCGTGTTGATCGGGCCATCAAGCTCCTCTCGCCCGCTGTCGCCAGGCAGGCCGATCTGCGCGCCCGCTTCGAGAACGAGGCCCGCACCATGGCGGGCCTGCGCCACGAGAACATCGTCGCGGTCCACGACATCGGGCAGGATGGAGACGAGGTCTTCATGGTCATGGAGCTGGTGGAGGGCGGCACGCTCTGGGACTGGGTCGTCGGCTTCGGCCAGATGCCCCCCCGCATGGCGCTGCAGGCCACGCTGCCCGTGCTGGACGCCATGGCCGTGGCCCACGAAGCAGGCATCATCCACCGCGACATCAAGCCCCAGAACATCATGCTGACCGAAAAAGGCCTGCCCAAGGTGGCCGATTTCGGTATCGCCCACATGCAGGATCCGCTGGCCGACCGCAACCTGACGCGCACCGGCACCATCATGGGCACCTGGGGCTATATGGCGCCCGAGCAGCGCCAGAGCTCGCGCAAGGTCGACGCCCGCTCCGACATCTACGCCCTGGGGGCCATGCTCTACGCGGTCGGCACCGGGAAGATCCCTGTGGATCTCTTCGCGTCGGACGAGGACGACGAGCTGCTGGAGGGGCTGCAGCCGGCGCTGGCCGACATCATCCACCGCGCGACGCGCTACAAGCCCGAGCGGCGCTTCGCGGACGTGGCCGAGATGGGCCAAGCGGTGGAGCGAGCGCTGGAGGAGCTGCCCCCCATCCCCGAAGATCGGCCTCCCCTGGGGACGCTGCCCGAGCGACCGGCTGACGACGCGCCCGCCACCGTCAGCATGGTCGCTCCATGGAGGAGGGGCACGGTGGGCGAGACGAGCTCCTTCTCGGGGGCTGCGCCGGGCAAGAGCTCCCAGACCTTCGACATGGGCCTGGACGACCTGCCCGAGGCTGGGGAGAGCGCCGCGCAGGATCCGCCCAAGTCCGGCAGCGCCCCAAGTGACACCATCCTCCCCCCGGACACGGCACTCGAAGAACGAAGCCGACGTCTCGCAGCGCGGGGACTGCTGCTGGCAGCAGGGCTGGTGGCGCTGGCCGCGGGGGGGGCCTGGCTGGCCTGGGCTCCGCGCTCGGGGCCCGATGAAGCCGAGCCCGCAACCGTCGCGTATTCCGCGCCGGAGCGGGGAGCGGAGCTGCGCAACGAGCCCGAGGGCGCCGCCGGGGCGGGAGAGGTGGCAGAGGAGGCCGTGGCGGGCGGCGAGCCGGGCGAAGGCGAAGCCCCTGACGAAGAGGTGGCTGTCGCGTCCGCAGAGGACGAGCCGCTCGCAGTGCGGCATGAGAACGTCGGGGCGGCACCGGCCGCTGAGACCGCCGTGCCGAAAGCCAGCGAGCCCGAGGAGCCGGCACCGCCCCCCGCGCCCGCAGAGCAGGAGGCCGCGCAGGAAGCCGCCAGCACGCCTGTCGTCGAGGAGCCGGCACCGCCCCCCGTCGCCACGGGCCGCGTGCGCGTCACAGGCGACGCCGAGCGCGTGCAGCTGGCGGACAGCGGCGGCACCCGCCACGCGCCCGGCAGCCTGCCAGCGGGCAGCTACGTCATCTGGGCCTGGTTTCCGGGGCGTGAGGATCCCGTGGCGGCGGGGAAGGTGACGGTGGAGGCGGGGGGCGAGAAGACGATCAACTGCGGGGCGGTGTTTCAGAAGTGTGGGTGAGGGTCTTCCTTGAGAAAAACCGCACACTGCTTGCGCATACTACAGGATAAGATTCCCCAACGAGAGAACGCGCCCAAACAGGAACCTGCCCGAACACCATGATTCAGCCACTCATCCTCCTCTCCCTCGCGCTCCCCTCTCCCGCACTGGCCGAGACGGCGTGCGCCGAGCCCACCACCCTGGAAGACTTCCTGGGCGCCGCCAGCCGCGGCGAGCAGTCCTTCGCCGCCATGGACCTGCTGGGCCTGAGCAAGGCCCGCGAGCAGGGTCTGGCCGTGATCCCCTGCCTGGGCCAGGCGGTCACCACCAAAGAGGCGGCCGCCTTCCACCGCATGATGGCCATGGCGGCCTTCACCGCGGGCGACGAGGCGGGCGTGCTCTCCGAGTTCCACGCCGCTCGCCGCCTCGAGCCCGGCTACCAGATCCCCGAGACCGTGGCCATGGAGGGCCACCCCCTGGTGGACCTCTACCAGCGCTCCATCGACGGAGAAGAGGGCAGCCTGGATCCAACCATCCCGCCCCTGGAGGGACACGTTACGGTGGACGGCGTACGCGGCGCTCCGCGGCCCACGGCCATCTCCACCATCGTGCAGGTCTTCGGCGCCGACGACAGTCTGGAGCAGTCCCTCTACCTGCTGCCCGGTGATCCCACCCCCTCCTGGGGCCCGCTGCCCATCGACGAGCTGCGCCGCAAGCGCCGCCGCGTGGCCCTGTCCAGCGCCGCGGGCGCCTCGCTCCTGGCCGGCGGGCTGCTCTACGGCCTGTCCCTGTACAGCGAAGCACGCTTTCAGGACCTGGACGATCCCATTCCGGACGCCGACCTGCCCTCCCAGAGGGACCAGACCAACGCGCTGTTCTTCGCCTCGCTGGGGGCGGGGGCCGTAGGGCTGGGCTTGGGGGTGGTGACGGTGGTGTCCTGGTAGGTCGAAGCCGAACGGCGCGTTCCCTCACCCCCTCACCCCCCCGACCCCGGAACCTCCCACACCGCCACCTGCCCGTCATCCGCCACCCGCTGCAGGTGCGCATCCAGCAGCGCCTCGGTACCCGGCACCAGCTCCGGACCCGGCAGCGCCTCGCGGAAGAGCAGCACGTAGCGCAGGCCCTCTGCGCGCAGCTCATCCAGCACCGCCTGCGGATCGCCCAGGGGCAGGTAGGAGTTGGGCCGATCCGAGCCCGAGATCAAGGCCGCTTGGTTGAGCAGGGCGTTGCTCTCGAACCAGAAGGGCATGGCCCGTTCCCGCGGCGCGCCGTAGGGCGGGTCGTTCACCAGCGACAGACCGGCCCGCATGGCGTTGACCGAGGCCACGGCCGGCGTGGGCTCGGCCAGGGGCAGGGCCAGGGCTCCGGCCGGCTCCAACTCGCGCAGGGCCTCGGGGAAGGGGAAGGGAGCCACCGCGGGCAGGGGAAAGTGGGGCACCACCAGGTCGGTGGTGTCGGCGCGGGCGTAGTAGAGCGTGGGAGGCCAGATGCCCCAGGCCACGCCCGCCGTGCGCACGCCCACCAGGCCGAAGCAGATCGCCGCCACCAGGGGCAGCTGCACCCAGGGCGAGCGCAGGCGCTTCAGGGCCGGCCGCCAGCCGCCCAACCGCTGCAGCGCACCCTCAAGCCCCAGCGCCAGGGGCACGCCGGCCAGCACCGCGGCCAACAGGGCGAAGCGGTTGAGCTGCTTGAGCTGCTCGAAGCCGGGGATCAGCAAGAAATCGAGGTAATAGGGCAGGGGCAGCATCACCACCCGATCCGCCAGCTTCAGGAAGGGCCCCAGGGCGTAGAGCGACAGCACGGCCACGTCCAGGGCCGCCACCAGCGCCAAGCGTCGGCGCGAAGCGCAGGCCAGGGCCAGGGCGGCCAGCCACCAGTAGCTGGTGCGACCCGGGAACTTCTCCCCCGGCGAGTAGAACTCGCGGGCGGTCTGGGAGCGGGAGATGGCGGTCAACAGCCGATCCCGCGGCGTGCCCATGGGGGGATCGGCCTGACCGCCGAAGCGCGGGTCGTAGTTCTCCAGAAAACGCTGTACGCTGTCGGCATCCACCGGGCGCAGCAGGTTCTCGCCGCTCTGCAGAAGACTGCTGTCGTCCTGCTGATAGGGCGTCTGGGCCGTGCCCTCCAGCAGCAGCCACAGCCCGGGCGCCATCAGCGCCAGTGCCACGACCCCGGTCAGGGCCAGGCGGCCCAGGCGCCGCAGGGGCTGAGGCCCGAAGAGCCGGACCAGGGCCAGCAAGGGGCAGGCCGCGGCCAGGTAGAGCCCGTAGTGCACCTGGCCGTAGAACACCGCGGCCAGGGCCGCTCCCGCGGCGGCCGGCCAGCGCCATCCTGGGCGCTGGGCGGCGCGGTGCAGGCAGAGGATGAAGATGGGCACCAAGAAGAGCGTGGCCCGATCGATGCTGAGCAGGTCCAGCTCGGTGAGCACGGCCGGGGCCAGGGCGGCGCTGCCGGCGGCCAGCAGCGAGGTCCAGGGGCCGCCCCCCAGGGCGCGGGCCAGGGCCCAAGCCGCCAGGGCCAGCAGGCCGATGCTCAGCCCCACGCCCAGGTTGTGCCCCACCAGCGGCCCGGCGACCCAGCTGACCGCGGCGGGCAGCAGGTAGCCCAGCCACGAGGGACCGTTGATGGTCCACAGGGCGCCCTCGGGAAAGGAGAAGCGCGTGGTGGCGCCGGAGAAGCGCGGCAGGCTGTCGGCCACCGATGCAATCTGCGCCACCGAGTCCACCGGATCGGTGGAGCTCAGATCCTCGCTCAGCACGGCGCTGTCCAGCTGGCCCAGCACCGGCGCGATGGCCAGCAGGCCCAGCCCCAGCGAGACGATGGCGGCCAGCAGCAGGCCGCGCTTGCGGCGGGCCCGCCAGACGCCCCAGCCCCCCAGGCCCACCAGCATCAGGGTCACGGGGTAGAGGCCCAGCTGCACCAGGGGCCAGCCAGTTTCGCCCTTGCCCCGTGCCCGGGGCCTGGGCGGCTGCCCGAAGGCGATGTGCTCGTTGTCCGGCCCGATATTGGCTTGGATGCCGGGCGCGCCCAGCTGGGAGGCCCGCCACTCGCCCGCTCCCACGGTCAGCCAGGTCACGCCCCCCGGAAAGGCCGGGGCCCAGGCCAGGCCGTCGTGCCCGCGACCGTCCGTGCGTCGCCAGGCCACCACCCCATCAGCCTGGCTATGCAGCTGGACCAGCACGCCCCGTCCGCCGGCGCCCACGGCCGACAGGGCGCGCTCGTGGGTCTGATCCGGCAGGATCTCGCGCACCAGGTAGCTGCCGGGCGCCAGCCAGAGCTCCTCCAGCTGGCCCGCCACCCGGCCAGGGGCTGGGTCCAGGTCGGGCCGCCAGCCCATCTGGCTGCGCCGGGAGCCGTCCGCGCACAGAAAGCGGGCCACCCGCAGCCCGTCCTGGGTCAGGATCTCCACCTGGGCCACATGACCCGGCTCCAGCGCGAAGCGCCAGTCCAGCGAGGCCCCCTGGACTGGCGCGGCCAATGCCCACAGCAGCCAGGCCAGCAGGACCGCCATCAGCGACCACCCCAGCGGCGCATGGGGGGCATGGCGATGGCGCCCTCCGCCCGCAGCGCCTCGATGCCCGCCCGTTCCCGCTCGTCCAGGCCTGCAAAGAGCGCATCGGGCGCGTCCAGCGCTTGGGCGATCAGGGCTTCTATCTCCCGGTCGTAGACCACGTGGGCGCTGCCGGCGCCGTAGCTGGTGATAAAGTCCGAGCCCGTGTCCACCAGGGTGAGCGTGTCGCGCAGACGCGGTGGACGGTCGTCCGTCAGGATCGGAGCATCCCCCGCGATGCTCCGCAGGCCCGCGTTGCCCAAGAGCATCATGGCCGCGATGCGCTGTGGGTCGTAGGCGCCCTCGGCGCGCAGGGGCTGGGCCCAGCCCGGGTAGTCCAGGCGCTGCGCCTGGGGCCAGCCCAGCAAGAGCAGGACCGAAGAGACCCGCGAGCGCCAGAGCGTAGCCATGGGGAAGACCTCGGCGAAGGTGGCCAGCACCCGGCGGAAGCCCTCGGGGGTCAGCATATGGGGGTGCAGCTTGTGCAGGTAGATGCCGTCGTCGGTCAGCCGGTCGCGGCAGAGCTGGAAGAACTCCTTTGTGGAGAGCTCCAGGTAGGCCGAGTAGGCGGCCACGCCGTTGAAGATCACTTGGTAGCGATCGCGCCTCGTCAGCAGGTGATTGCGGCCGTCATTGGCCACCATGCGGAAGCTGGGATTGGCCAGGACATTGCGATTCTCCCTCACGAAGTGGGGCGCGATCAGGGCCTGAACATCGCTGATGTCGGCCGCCTCCACCGCCACGGTACGAGGATCTTCGGTGACGTTGGCAGAGGTGGCGCCAGTGTCGAAGGCCAGGATCAGAACCTTCTCCGGCACCGGATGCAGCTCCAGGGCCAGCCAGGCCCCGATGGGCCCCGAGGAGACGAACTCGCCGTTGGCGAAGAGCATCTTGGTCCACTGCCCCCGCTGATCCACCCAGATGGCGGCGTCGGTGGTGCTGCGACCGTCGCGGTAGAAATCGACCCGCGAACGGGTGGGGATGTTCAGAAAGACCCAGTCCGGCAGGCGCGTGGAGAATCCCAGGGCGCCACCGGCCAGCAAGAGCGCGGCCAAGGCGCCCAGGGCCCAGCGCAGGCGGACCGTCACGCGGCTGGTTCCCACCATCAGCGCCGCGCCCAGGCCCAGGTTGAGCGCGGCCATGGCGAACAGGCTTCCCTTGGCCCCCAGCCAGGGCATCAAGAAGAAGCCCGCCATGAAAGAGCCGGCGATGCCGCCCACCGTGGAGAAGAAGTACACCGCCCCCACGCCGCTGCCCAGCAGCGAGAAGCGGCGCAGGTGCAGCCGGTTGCCCAGGGGGAAGGTCATGCCGTAGAACAGGCCGGGCAGGCCCACGGCCAGGGCCACCACCAGCACCTCGCCCCAGGACAGGTAGAGATCCAGGTGCTGCTGGGCAGGGGCCCAGCCCAGATACCAGCGCTCCTGCAGGCGGTCGCGCATCAAGACCAGCAGGAAGGGACAGGCCACCGCCACCAGCCCCAGGCCCAGCTGCAGCGCAGCGTAGAGCCGCAGCGGGTGCAGGCGCGCGGCCAGGTTGCGGGTGTACAGCCCGCTGCCCAGGCCCGTGCCCACCAGGAACAAGGTCAAGACCAGGGCGAAGACCAGGGTGTGGGCGTTGGGGTGGAACAGGGCCACGATGCGCGTCCACAGGATCTCGTAGGCCACACCCGTGAAGCCGGACAGGAAGAAGACCCCCAGCAGCAGGCGCCGGGGCAACGACGCAGGGGCAGGGCTCTCTTGCTGCGGGGCGGAGGCCCGGCGGCGCGCACGCCGGCTGCGACTCAGCAGGAAGGCGATGGCGGCGGCCGCCAGGTTCAGGCCCACGGCCAGCAGGTTGGTGCGCGCCAGGCCCAGGGCCGTCATCAGCAGAAAGCCCGTGCAGGCGCAGCCCAGGGCCGCCCCCAGGGTGTTGATGCCGTACAGGCGCCCGAGATCCGGCCCCACCCGCTGGCGGCTGAGCACGAAGAAGCGCGCCAGGGCGGGCAGCGTGGCACCCATGGCCACGGTGGGCGGCAGCAGCAGCAGGCAGCCCAACACGAAGCGCACCATGATGTGGGCGAAGAAGCCCACATCCGCCAGGTCGTGCACCTGGTGGTAGAGCGCCGTGACCAGGACCAGGGAGAAGGGGAAGAGCAGGCCCCAGACACCGATGAAGAGTTCCAGACCGGCGTAGAGGCGTAGGGGCCTGCGCGAGCGATCCACGTAGCGGCCGGCGAAGAGCGCCCCCAGCGCCAGCCCGGCCATGAAGACCGTCACCACCGTGGTGATGGCGTGGTAGGTCACGCCGAAGAGGTAGACCAGGTGCTTGACCCAGACGATCTCATAGATCAGCGTGGAGAAGCCCGACAGGAAGAAGGCCAGCAGCAGCAGGAGCCGGAGGAGGAGCTTGGGCATGGGGAACCGGGCACGGCCGAGCGGGTGGGGAGAGCTGGAGTGGGCAGGGTAGCATGGGGGCCGCCCATGAACGCTGGCCCTGGCCACCATAAGAGAATTAGGGCCAGCTGCAGGACGTCGCCGCCTGCGCGCAGCCCCCGGTTCCAAGGGAGCCCCATGCCCGACCCCAAGTCTGCCACGCCCAGTTTCTCGGACTTGGTCCTGGACTGCCTGGCCGACGCCGTCTTCACGGCGGACCACGAGTGCCGCATCACCAGCTTCAACCGCGCCGCCGAACGCACCATCGGCCTGGACCGCCAGCAGGCCCTGGGGCGACCCTGCGGCGAGGTGCTGCGGGCGGAGGGCGACGAGGTGCAGCGCATGCTGCGCCAGGTGCTGCGCAAGGGCCGGCCACGCTCCGACAACGGCGTCTACGTCACCTGCCAGGACGGCAGCCGGCTGCCCATCAGCCTCAGCGCCTCGCCCCTGCGCGACAGCGCGGGAGAGCTGCTGGGCTGCGCCTGCAGCTTTCGCGACCTGACCGGCGTGCTCGAGAGCTACCTGTCGGGCAGCGCGGGCACGCCGCGCGACGACCTGCGACGCCAGCTGCTGCAGCTGGACAGCTTCGCCGGCATCATCAGCCGCAGCCACCAGATGCGCAGCATCTTCGCGGTCCTGCCCGACATCGCCCGCTCCCCAGCCACCGTGCTCATCGAAGGGCCCAGCGGCGCGGGAAAGGAGCTCTTCGCCAAGGCCATCCACGATCTGAGCCCGCGCAGCCGAGGCCCGCTGGTGACCGTCAACTGCGGTGCGGTGCCCGACAACCTGCTGGAGTCGGAGCTCTTCGGCTACAAGGCCGGCGCCTTCACCGACGCCCGGCGGGACAAGCCTGGCCGCTTCGCCCTGGCCCGCGGCGGCACGCTCTTTCTGGACGAGATCGGGGACGTCTCGCCGGCCATGCAGACGCGCCTGCTGCGCGTGCTGCAGGACGGCGTCTACCAGCCCCTGGGCTCCACCCGCTCGGAGCAGGCCGACGTGCGCGTGGTCGCCGCCACCCACCGCGACCTGGACCGCATGGTGCGCGAGGGCAGCTTCCGCCTGGATCTCTTCTACCGCCTGGACATCATGCGCATCGCCATCCCACCTCTGGCGCAGCGCAAAGAAGACATCCCCCTGCTGGCCAACCACGTCAGCGCCCGCCTGCGCGTCGAGAGTGGCAAGCAGATCCGCGGCCTGTCCGAGGGAGCCCTGGAGGCGCTGTACCGACACGACTACCCGGGAAACGTGCGCGAGCTGGAGAACATCCTGGAGCGGGCCTGGGTGCTCTGCGACGGCGAGCGGATCGAGCGCCGGCACCTGCCCGCCCAGCTCCTGGTCCCGGACACGCGCGGCCAGGGCCTGCTGCAGGCCAGCTCCCTCGAGGAGCTGCAGGCGCGCTTCTTGAAGAAGGCCCTGGCCGACCACGGCTTCAAGCTGGGAGCCACGGCCGGCGCCCTGGGCATGCACCGCAGCACGCTGTGGCGCAAGCTGAAGAAGCTGGGGGTCAAGGCCCGCGCAGATGACGAGTGAGCACGGCGCCAGGATCGCGCAAGGATCCGTGAAGGCTCGCCTCTCGATACGGATGACAGGAAAGTGAATGGCCTACTGCCCCAACCAGGACTGTCCCCACCACGCCAGCACGGATCGGCCAGCAGAGTACCAGGAGCGCTGCGAAATCGCAGGACAACAACTCCGACCTGCTGCCGAAACGCGACGCATAGGGTTCGTTCTCCCGACAACTGGCCTGCGACGACCTGCCGATGAGCACGGTGTTATGGGGATCCTCGTACTCCAACTTCAAGTAGGAGCATCCCCGTGAAAGCTCGCATCCACCTCCTGCTCGCCGCCCTGGCGGGCGCACTGCTGCTGACGATGGCCGCCTGTACAAAGAAGGCGGAGAAGGCGGAAGAGCCCGCCCCGCCCCCCCCTGAGCCCGCACCCGTGGAGCTCACAGAGGTCAAGCTGGGCATCGCCATCCCGTCCTACGTGCACGCCGTGGCCTGGATCGCCGACGACAAGGGCTTCTTCGAGAAGCAGGGCCTGGACGTCGAGGTGATCGTGATGGGCGGCTCCTCTGCCACCATGAAGGGCCTGGTCTCGGGCGACCTGGACATGGGCCTGGCCGGCGGCGACGCGGTCATCAAGGCCGACCTGGCAGGCGCCAAGCTGAAGGTCTTCGGCGGCGTGGTCAACCGCTACTACCACCGCCTGGTGAGCGCCAAGCACATCGAGACGGCCGAGCAGCTCAAGGGCAAGTCCGTGGGCCTGCCCTTCCTTGGCGGCCCCCAGGACATGGCCGTGCAGGTGGCCCTTGCGCAGCTGGGCCTGGGCTACGGCACCGACGTGCAGATCAAGAACATGGGCAAGGAGTACGCCCGGCTGGTGGCCCTGGACGACGGCCTGGTGGAGGCCATCACCTCGGCCGCCCCGCCCGCCATGCTGGACGGCATGGGCTTGCACGTGCTGGCGGACCTGCCGGCCGGCGGCGAGCCCTTCCCCTACATGATGATGGTGGCGCGCGACAAGGACCTGAAGGAGCGCAAAGAGCTGCTGATGGGCATGGCCGAGGCCCTGATGGAGGGCATGCGCTTCTACACCCGCAAGGAGGCCGAGGCCCTGGCCTTGCTGAGCGATCGCCTGGGCTCGGACAAGGGCGTGCCCGCCGACGCCTATGCCTGCTGCGGCCCCAAGCTCTACACCTACCCGCCCTACCCCGACGAGGCGGCCATGCAGGGCGTGCTCGACTTCCTGGCCAAGTCCGAGGACGCCGATCTGGCGCGCGCCAAGGAGCACCAGGCGGCCGAGTACATGGATCTCTCCGTGCTCGAAGCGCTCAAGGACAAGGGCGTCTTCAGGATGGCCCCGCGCAAGGCCGCGCCCGCCAAGCCCGGCCCCGCCGCCGGCAAGACCGGTCCCGCCCCTGGCAAGGCCGCGCCCAAGGGGGCCGCCGCGAAATAAGGGCCCTCCATGCCCCCAGGCGAAAAACGACGCGGCCAGCTGGTCTCGCTCCTGTCGGTCCTGCTCTTCGTAGGCGGCTGGGAGCTGGCCGATCGCCTGGGCTGGCTCAACCCGGTGCTCTTCAGCAGCCCCAGCCGCATCGCCAGCACGGGCGTGAGCATGCTGGGCTCGGGCAAGCTCAACCAGGATCTGCTCACCACGCTGATAGGCTTCCTGCTGGCTTTTTCGACAGCCACGGTCCTGGGGGTGCTGGTGGGCATCGCCATCGGCTGGTCCACGGCGCTGTACAACCTCTTCCACCCCTACATCGTGGCGCTGAACGCCCTGCCCAAAATAGTGCTCATGCCCCTGGTGCTGCTCTGGTTCGGCCTGGGCCTGCCCTCCAAGGTCTTCTTGGGGGGCGTGATGGCCGGCTTCCCCATCGTGGTCAGCACGCATACCGGCGTGCGCAGCCTGGACCGGGCCCACATCCAGCTGGCGCGCAGCTATCGCGCCTCGGGCTGGCGCATCTTCCGCTCGGTGATCCTGCCCAGCATCGCGCCCTTCGTGCTCTCGGGCATGCGCGTGGGCATCAACTACGCCATGGTGGGCGTGCTCATCGTGGAGTTCTTCGCCTCGGGCGCCGGCGTGGGCTACCGCATGGTGCTGTACACCCAGAACTTCCAGATCGACCGCTTCTTCGTGCTGCTGGCCCTTGTGGTGGCCTTCTCCCTGGGCTGCACCGGCCTGGTGCAGCGCCTGGAGACGCGCTTCGGCAGCTGGCGACCCGCGGCCCTGTGAGACCATGTGCATCCTGCGCCTCGAAGGCCTGAGCAAGCGCTTCGTCGACCCCCGCTCGGGGCGCGAGCTGCTGGTGCTGGACGGCCTGGACCTGCGGGTGGAGCGCGGCGAGTTCCTGTCCATCATCGGTCCCTCCGGCTGCGGCAAGACCACCCTGCTGCACATCCTGAACGGCCTGGAGCCCCCCAGCGCGGGCCACGTGCGCGCCCCGGCCGACGAGATGGCCTTCGTCTTCCAGCGGCCCCTGCTGCTGCCCTGGCGCAGCGTGCTGGACAACGTGCTCTTCTCGGCGCAGTGCCGCGGCCTGGACCTGCGGCCGGCACGCGCCAAGGCCGAGGACCTTTTGCGGCGCGTGGGCCTGGCGGACGTGCTGGACTACCTGCCCCACCAGCTCTCCGAGGGCATGAAGCAGCGGGTCAACCTGGCCCGCGCCCTGCTGATCGAGCCCCGGGTACTCTTGATGGACGAGCCCTTCGCCGCCCTGGACGTGGACACGCGGGCCGCTGTGCACCGTGAGCTGTTGGAGCTGTGGCAGGAGCAAGACCTGACCGTGGTCTTCGTCTCCCACAACCTGGAAGAGGTGGTGCGCCTGTCGGACCGGGTGGCCTTCTTGTCGGCCAAGCCCAGCGCCGTGCAGCACATCGAGCCTGTGGACCTGCCCCGCCCGCGAGCCGCCGACGCCGAGGGCCAGGTGGCCCTGGTGCGCCTGACCCACGCCATCGCCGACCGCTTTCCCCACGTGGGGCCCTGATGCCCAGCGAGCTGCAGCACCTGACCGGCGGGCTCTTCGCCCTGGGCGCAGGCGCCTGCTGGGCCGGAGCCTCGATCCTGTTCTCCAAGCTGCAGGGCGTGCCGCCCTTGGCCATGAACTTCGCCAAGGGCCTGGTGGGCCTGGCCTGCCTAGGACTGGCTCTGCTCTTCACCGGACTGCCCAACGCCAGCCTGCACGCCTGGCTGCTGCTGGGCGCCAGCGGCCTGGTGGGCATCAGCCTGGGCGACACCGCCTTCTTCCACACCCTCAAGCGCCTGGGGCCACGCCGCACCCTGCTGATGACCACCCTGATCCCCGTGCTGGTGGCGCTCTTGTCCTTCCTGCTGCTGGGTGAGCGCCTGAGCGCCCTGGGCTGGTTGGGGGCGGCGCTCTGCGTCTTCGGGGTGAGCTGGACCATGTGGGAGCGCCTGCCCGCCGACGCCGATCGCGGCAGCTGGCGCGCCGGCATCGGCTGGGGAATGGTCACCGTGGCCAGTTGCGCCGCGGCCGTGATCCTGTCCAAGCTGGGCGTGGAGCGCACCCAGCCCCTGCAGGCCACCTTCATCCGCCTGCTCTGCGGCACGGCCGGCCTGCTCATCCTGGGCCTGGGCATGCGCAGCCTGGGCGCCTGGCTCAAGCCCCTGCGCGCGCCGCGGGCGGCCGCCACGCTCGCCGCGGCCGCCTTCGTGGGCACCTTTCTGGGTATCTGGCTGTCGCTGGCTTCGTTGGCCTACACCACGGCCACCATCTCCACGGTACTGGGGGCCACGGATCCGGTCTTCGTGCTGCCGCTGGCGGCATTCTTCTTGGGGGAGAAGGTGTCGCTGCGGGCTGTGTTGGGGGCGTTTACGGCGCTGGGGGGGGTGGGGTTGTTGTTGACTTGTTGAGGGGGGCATCCTGACCCGCAGCCTCGTCCGCCGGCAGCTCCACGATCAGCTCCGCGGCGCCCACCTGCAGAGCCGGCTGGTCGAAACGCGTCATCCAGGAGGCCCAGACCTCGGGGGCCTCGGCAGGCAATCGTCCGGGCAGGGCCGACCAAGCCTCGGCAGGCACCTCGCCAGGCGAGATGAGGGCCCAGAACTGGTGCCGCCCCTCTTCCGCAGGCAGCTCCAGGGCCAGCTCGCCGCCGCTTTGCGCGCGCAGCGTCTCAGCCGTTCCCGACCAGGCAAGGGCTCCCTGGCCGGTAGCCGGCAGCAGCGTCTCCACCAGGCCGTCGGGGTGGCGGTGCAACAGGTGGAGCTCCCCCGCCTCCCCCTGGCCGAGGCTGAAGCTCACCGCGGTGCCCGGGGGCCATGAGGAGCCGGCCGAGATCGAGGAAGATGCACCTTCCGAACCCGCCAGCAGCACAGTGGCGCCGAGTTGGATGGTCTCCGCCCTGATGTCCCCTTCGGCGCCCGCCTCGGGCTCGCCGGACCGCCCGAAGAAGACCAGCACCACCGTGAGGATCACCACAGGGGGCAAGGCCCAGCCGCGGAAGCCGATGTTGCGCGTTGGGAGCGCCTGCTCCGCCGCACCGGCGCGCTTGGCGGCCTGGGGGAGCAACGCCGCGCCCTCGCAGCGGGCCTCCCACCAGTCCCGGCATTCGTCGCAGCCGCGCAACAGCTGGAGCGCTTCGCGCATGTTGTCCGGCGAAGGCACGCCCGCACCGTAGGCGCGCTGCAGTTGCGATCGTTCGTGCCCATGGCCGCAGGGAGGTCCAGGCTGTTCCGGCCCGTCCAGGGCCGGTGGGGAGCGCTCGGCCAGCAGCTCGACGGCCACACGCCCGGCTCGCTCCGCTGCGTCGTGCAGCGCCCGCAGACGCCCCTCGTCATCCTGGCCGGAGAAGCTGGCCAGCATTCCTTCCACCGGGCGGCCCTTGCACAAGACCGCCACCAGTCCTTCCCGCGCCTGCGGCGCCAGGTCCTGCAACGCGGCGATGGCCCGTTCCAAAGCGGGACGGATGCGCCCCAGGGCCTCCTCCGCGGGCTCCAGCGGCAGCTGGGAGGTGGGCTTTCGCGGCACGACCGGTCGGCCCTCGGACCAGTAGCTGCCGGGCTGAGAGGCCGCCCATTGCCGCAGCCAGGGCCCAAGGCCCAAGGCGGCGCGCAAGCGCAGTACGAGCTTGCTCTGCGCGCGCACGGGATCACCGCGCAGGCTCACGCCGCCAACGAAGCGCTCCGCGGGCAGGCCCAGCGCGTGCGGCAGCATGGCCCACCAGGGCTCCCGTTGTCTGCGGCAGTCCGCCAGAAACCAAAGGCAGGCGAAGCGCGTCGCCACCGACCAGGCGATGCCCTCATCCGGCGGGCCCTCATCTTCGGCTGGCAGGCGATCCGGGACCAGATCTTCCAGGGCGGGCCCTGCGTCGCCCTGGCCGTGATCGCGCAGCCAGATGACGAGGCGGCGCAGCCAAGAGGTGACGTTGTCGGCGCCCAGGCCCCCCTCCGGTCGACGAAAATCGGCCAACGAAAGCCCTCTCTCCTGCCGTTCCAGCGCCTCGGCCAGCATACGCAAGAGCGCCTCCCAGGCATCGTGGGCCAGGTCGAAGCCGCGATCCGCATCCCCCTGGGCCGAGCGGATGGCGTAGTGCTGCAGCTGCTGCAGGCCCCGCGTTCCCACGGGCTCGTGCCAGAGGTGGAAGCTGGCAGCGTTGAGGTCGCAGCTGAAGGTGAGCTCCGGGCTCGGCAGCGCGTCGTGACGCCACTGCGCGCAGTGCTGCCAGCTCTCGGCTTGCAGGGGCTCGAGACGCGCGCTTGCCACCTGTGGCGGCCCCGCCATTTCTCTGACCAGGTGCTTCCTGATGGCTGCGCGGCGCTTTTCCTCCGCCATGGCTTCTCCTCGAGGCAGGTCCGGTTCCAAAAAGGCAGGAACTCATAGTCGCCTGGCTCGAAGAGGAACAGGGGGAGCGTCGCGAAGAGGATCGAACGCTGTCAGGCGCGGGCCTCGACGCGACCTCGCCGACGGCGGACGCATCAAAGCTGCCACACCAACTGGACCCAGCCGTCCGCCCAAGCCGCGCGCCGAAGCCGCTCCCAGCCAAGAATACGATTACCAGGCCTGCTAGGAGCAGTTGACCTCCCACCGCATCCATGCTCAACTCGACAGCGCCGATCGCTCCATCCGCTTCGATGCCCAGTCAGGCGAGAGTGGCTTTGGCAGCTACGCCATGGGCTACGTCACGGACTCCTGCGATGCCGACTGATTTCGTTCTGTCCGCGGAGGGAGAGGACGAGCAGGGCGCCCTCTTCGTCTTTCTTGGCGGCTCCCTCTAGTCTCTTCAGGAACCCAACTCCACGCCCAGCACATTGGGGATGGCCCACTGGTGGCGGTTGCTGTCGTCGAAGAAACCCGTCTCCAGGCTGCCGCTGAGATCGAGACGATGATCCGGCAGGCAGATGGAGAGGCTGGCCTCGGGGCCGCCCTCCAGGTGCTGGGCGCGCACGATGTCCAGGGGCAGGGCCAGCAGGCGGCGGTTCAGCTCGGCCATGGTGAAGGCGGCGCGGGTGTGCAGAAAGAGCAGCCGCCCCTGACCGTCCTGGGCCAGGGCGGCCTCGGCCCAGCGCCGCGAGCCTTCGGACCAGACGTTGCGCCCCGGCGCCGCTACAAGGCGCAGGTTCTGGATGACGGTGCGCCAGTCAGCGTAGCGCTCGGCGCCCCCGTCGAGATGATCCCGAATCTCCGCGCGCGGCGCGCCCGCTCCGGCCGGATCGAGCAGCAGCACCGACTTGTAGTCCGCCACCCAGCCGGCGCGGTCCACGTGCTCGCCCTGCCGCGCGTAGCCCACGTGGCTGACGAAGTCGGTGTCGTACATGCCCAGGTTGGTGACTACGACCATGTCCGTGGCGCGGCACCAGTCGCCGGCGCTGCGCGGGCGCACGTCCTCCATCGAGGCCAGATAAGCCACCACCCGGGCCCGCTCCGCGTCCACGCGCACCACGTCCAGCTGCCCGCAGCCCGTGGGCGGCGGCGGTTGCAGCTGCAGCCGCAAGTACTCGACGCCCGCGGCCAGCTGGTGCCAGCGGCCCTGCTCCAGGCCGAGGCCGGGCGAGCACCAGCGCTCGTCGGTTCCCTCGTCGGCAGCGGCTTGCGGGACAGCGGGTTCCTCGACGCCGGCGGAGGGGGCCGCGGGCTCCGATGGGGCCACGAAGGGCTCGCTCAGGGCTCCGCAGGCCAGAAAGCTGAGGGCGAGCAGCAGCATGGACACCTCCCGCAGGGCTCCCAAGCTGCGACAGCGGCGCGCCGGAACAGTTCCTTCGCCCCCTGCCCGGCGGATGGCATCACTCGAGCGCCATGCGCAGAACCGCCAGCTCTGATGCCGCCAGATTCCGCACACAAAGCGCAGTGTGCTCAAAGACGCACTCCTCGACCTTCCCATTGAGCTGGATGAAGTGGCCGCGGGGCAGCTGCACGAGCAGTCTCAGGGACATGCCCTGGGAAAACCCACCATGGGCAGCCACGAAGAGCCAGAACTCGTTGCCGTTCAGCAGCGCATCGGCGCGCAGGCGCTCTCTGTCCAGGTAGCGCAGCATGACGACGGGCGGCTGTCCAGGCGCCAGCTCCGGCACCAGGCGCTCGGCATCCGCCACCGGAGGACGAATCCCGGCGGGGCGTCCCGAGCCGCGTGCGGAGGCCTTCCGCGCTGGGCGCTTGGGAGCGGACCGGCGAGGCGCCGCAGCGGAGCGCCGGCCCGCTGCCGCCTTGGTGCCAGGCCCCGCAAAGCTGCCTCTCAGCTCGGGATTCAGCTTGATCAAGCGCCTGATGATGCGGCTGGCGCCACCCTCTACGCCACAGGTGTAGCTCCCGCGGTGCACGCTGCCCGCGGAAGGAATGCCGGCCTGCCTCTCCACGGTGTCGCGCACCTGGACGCTCAGCTCGATGCCCCTCATCTTCGGCCCCATGCCTACGCGCATCTGGCAGCGTTCCAGCTGGTCCAGGGCCGTGGCGACCCAGAAGCTTACGTCCCGGTCGTCCGCCAGCCAGAGCTCTCCACGGTGGTGCCTGGCCTGGTGCAGCACGGTCAGAGGCAGCGGCCTGCGGGGCTTTTCCGGGCGCCACCAGGTGGACACCACGGGCGGCGCCCGCTCCGGCGGCGCAGGTGCGGGTTGGGTCTCCGCGGGAGCCTTCTTCGCGACCGGGGTTCGGCGCGCGGCTGCAGGCGCGGGCCGGCGACGTTCGGCTCTTCTGCGGCGCTGCTCGGGTCTCTTGCGGCGACGAGGGGCGGGGGCGGCCTCGCGCACGGGCCTAGGGCGCTCCGCCGCTGATTTGCTCCCAGCTCGGTCTTCCGCCGCCTGGTTCTTCTGGCTCGCGGGCCGCAGCTCCGGGTTGAGCTGCCAGAAGCGGAGCATCAGGCGCTTTCTGTCCTGGACGTCCTCGGTCTCGAAACGCCCGCGATAGACGAAGCCCCTGGCCTGGCGCGCATCCCGGCCGTCCATCATCCGTCGCACCTTCACGAAGATATCGACGTTTCTTCCCGTGACCTCGGTGTCGACGCGCATCTCGTAGCGCTTACCGACCGTCAGCTTCTCGATGGCCCAGAAGGTGACGGTGTCCCGGCTGACGAACCAGACCTCGCCCTCCCCCAGGCCGAGCTCCCCCCGGACCGTGGCCGGCAGCACGCGGCGCGCCTTCTGCGGCTCGAAGATATCGGTGGCGTCATGCAATGGTATCGTATCGGCAGGAGTGAGGTGAGCAGTCAACCTCAAACCCTACCAGCATCGGCGCATGCTGCAAAACCCGACCGGCACCCGCTCGCCCTCGAGCCCTCCCGACCGCTAGTCGGGCATCAGCTCATGCCCAAGCTCCGCAAAGGGCAGGTAGCGCCGCTGCGTGAGCTGCCACATGGTCTCGTCGGCGAAGAAGCGGCCGCGCTCGGTCAGCCACCAAGAGCGCTCGTCCCGCTCCGCCAGCCCCAAGCCCCGCAGCCGCGCCAGCTCGGGCCCGAAGTGCTGGTCCAGGTCCACGCCCGTGCGGCGCTGGAACTTGCGCTTGTACACGCGGTCGTTCTTCAGCGGCAGGATCAGGCTGCGGCGGGCCTCGGTCTCACGATCGCGGAACAGGCCGCGCTCGATGGGCAGCTGGCCCTGGCGCACCATGTCGCGGTAGCGCTGGGAGTTGCTGCCCACGTTGAGCGTGAAGCGACGGTGGTGGTTGGACCAGGCCGAGGGCCCCACGCCCACCACGTTGAGCAGCTCGCAGCAGTAGTCCCACATGAAGTGGGTGATATGGTCCTGGCTCCTGCTGAAGATGCGGATGAAGTGCTGGTGGAAGCCCGCCTGCTCCGACATCAGGATGCCCAGCATCTTCATCAGCCGGGTGTGGTCGGCCTCGGGACAGAGCTCGGGCTGGCGCTCGTAGTCGTCCAGCACGGCGGCCTGCACCTCGCCGTAGCGCCGGATGCGCAGGCGGTAGAGCTGCCAGGCGTCGGCACCCGAGCTCAGGGTGGTCTCCATGGTGCGGATCCACTCCTGCAGGCTCTGCCCCAGGTAGCCGTAGATCAGGTCGATGGAGACGCTGTCGATGCCGGCCTGCCGGATGGCCTCGATGGCCTGCAGGGCCTGACGGCCGCTGTGGCGGCGGTTCATGCTCTCCAGGATGGCATCCTCGAAGCTCTGCACGCCCAGGCTGATGCGCTGCACCCCGTGGGAGGCGAGCACCTCGAGCCGCGCGCGCCCCTCTTCGCCCAGCAGGGAGGCGGGCTCCGCCTCGACGCTGAACTGCCGGCATGGTTCCAGATCGAAGTGCCGATGGTAGACGCCCAGCAGGCGCTCCAGCTGCGAGGCCTTCAAGAAGGTGGGGGTGCCCCCGCCGAAGAGCGCCGTGGACAGGGGCAACCTGCCACCACCCAGCCGGGCTGTCGCCAGCGCCAGCTCGGCGCAGAGCGTGTCGACGTAGTCGTCCACATCCGCGGCCGGCGGGTCGATGGCCTTGACCCAGTGGCAGTAGCGGCAGGCGCTGGCGCAGAAAGGGATGTGCACGTAGGAGGCGTAGGGGATGGGCGGGGGTTCGCTCTCAGCCGCCAGCAATGCCGAACCATCAGCCGGTGGGTACATGGTGATGGGCGGATAGGCGACCACCGGCAGGAACTGCTTGCCCTGGGGAACCACGCCGGCCCGCAGCAGCTCCCCGACGTCCAGGGCGTCGAGCGCCTCGCGTGCCTGGGAGATTCTGGCATCGGGGGTGGGCATGAAGGGAGGACTCCAGGTTCGACTTGCGCGGCCTGCCCCCTATAGCCCGCCTCCGCGATCACAGGTCGGAGGGCGGCTCGGGGAAGGACATACCCATGCGCTCGTACTGCGCCCGTAGCTCTTCGAGAACCTTCTTGGAAGCGTCAGAGACGTGACTGCCGCTGGTCACGGCCGCCTGGATGTCCTCCTCGGAGGGCAGCTGCAGGCTCCCCTCCTCCCCCTTTTCGGCGGCGGCCCGCTCCAGCCGGCTGACCGTGATGGAGAAGTAGGCCCGTAGGATGTCTCCATGGTCCGCCCCACCCCCACTGGCGGAGGCAGGGGCCTCGCCGCCGTTGGGCGTGGTGGTGACGGGATCGGCCACGCTGCGGACCGGATCCGGAAAGGGCATGTTGCACTGCGCGTATCCCGCGCGCATCTTCGTCAACACGGTCTGAGCGGCGGCGGAGTCGAGAGAGCCGCTGGCGCCTGCCGCCTCCAGCTCCTCGGCTGTGGGCAACAGGGCGTCGGAATCAAGGCCCAGATCGGCCACGCAGCCTTTGAGGGGCTCCAGCGTAGCCTCGAAGAAGACCGCCAGGGGCGAGCCCTCCCTGCCGCTGGTGGCATGCGCGGCCGGCGGCTCGGAGCGCTGGCTGGAAGAGGGGTTGGGCTGGCTCTTATGGGCTGCGGACGGGCCTGCGCCGGACCCCGCCGCGGCCGGTGCTGCGGTCTGCGTCCCGCTCTCGACCTGCGTCCCGCCCTGCAGGAGAACGGAGGCCAGCAGCACGGTATTGAGAACCTGCAGCGCCACCACGACGATCATCGAGCGCCAGAGAAGGGTGTAGAGCTTGGAGGGTCGCAAGTTCGATACCTCGCAGGGAGTGAGGGGTGCCAGCAGCCAAGCTATCACGGCGCAGCGGGCGCCCCTCACTGGACCCTCCCCCGGGGAAGAGCTAGGCTCCTGGCCATGTCCGCCTCGCTGCTGATCGGCCTGGTCATCCTGCTGTGCACGGCCTGCGGTCCTCCTCAGACGACCGCAGACATGGTCCGCATCGAAGTCGACGAAGGCGAGCCCTTCTACATCGATCCCTACGAGTTCCCCAACCGCGCAGGAGAGAAGCCCACAACCTACGTGAACCTGGAGCAGGCGGCACAGGCCTGCAGCGCTCGGGGCAAGCGCCTCTGCACCGCCGCGGAGTGGCGCCGTGCCTGTCTGGGCTCCGATGGCGCCCAGCGCTACGGCTACGGACCCGCCTACCGCGCCGGGATCTGCCACTCGGCTCAGGGCCTGCCGTCAGGCCACACCAGCATGATGCGCCCCGAGGAGCTGGTGGCCGCCGCCGGCGCCCACCCCCAGTGCCGTACGCCCGAGGGGATCTACGACCTGGTGGGCAACCTGGAAGAATGGGTGTTGGCCGACTGGCGCGGAGTGGGTGGCATGCTGGAGGGCGGCGCCTGGTACACCCACACCGCCTATGCCGACTGCACCGGACGCTACTCGCGGCAGCCAGACTACCGCCTGGATCCCTCGCGCAAGGTCTTCTCCGCGGGCTTCCGCTGCTGCTGGACCTCGGAACCGCCCACCGCGGAGCAGGTGGCGGCCGACGCCCATCGGCGCCTGGAGGAAGCGCTGGCAGCCTCCAGCAGCGCCCCATACGATGCTGGCGCCGAGGTCCGTATCGGCGAAGGCCTCTACATGGACCGCTTCGAGTACCCCAACCGCGCCGGCGAGGCTCCACGCGTGGCGCTCTCCTGGGAGCAGGCCCGGGGTCTCTGCCAAGATGCCGGCAAGCGTCTCTGTCACGTGCACGAGTGGGAGCTGGCCTGCGCTGGCCCCCAGCGCTGGCCGCACCCCTATGGCGCTGACTACGTCAACGCCGCCTGCGCCGTGGGACAACAGGGCCCCACCACCTCCGGTCGCCACCTGGCCTGCATCTCCCCTTGGGGCGTACGGGACCTGGTGGGAAGCGTCTGGGAATGGACCGCCGACCAGCTCGACGTACCGGGCCTGACCTCGCGGAAGGGGGAAATACTACGAGAGCTGCGTGGCGGTTCCTGGTTCGTGGACCCAGGCAAGGCGGTCTGCCAGCCCCATGACGGCTACCCAGCCGCACCCCAGGATGCGCGCTTTCCGGATGTGGGCTTCCGCTGCTGCCGCGGCAGCTCCAGTGCCGACCCCGTGCAGGCCTGGCCCGGAGAGCTGAGCTGCCCTCGGGGCATGGTAGCGGTGGGCGATTTCTGCATAGACGCCTATGAACACCCCAACCAGGCTGCAGCCAAGCCCATGGGGAACCTCGATTTCGGCGAAGCTCAAGAGGCCTGCCGCCAGCGCGGCCTGCACGTCTGCCGCCGCGGAGAGTGGGAGCTGGCCTGCGCCGGTCCGCAACAGCGCCGTTGGCCCTACGGCAACACCTACGAACCCGACCGTTGCTTCGACGAATCCCAGGCCAGCCAGAGCCACAGCGGAGAGGCAGCGCCTTCGGGTATGGCAGAGCGCTGTCACACCCCTGAGGGTGTGTACGACATGTCCGGCAACCTCTGGGAGTGGGTGGCGCAGGACAACGGGGGTGTGCTGCGCGGTGGAGGCTGGAACATCTCCGCCGGCCTGGGCCAATGCCGAGCCCGCGCAGCGGCCCGGCAGGACTACGCCGTGGCGGAGACGGGTACGCGCTGCTGCGCCACGGCGGAAGAAGCGCTCCGACTGGGAGCGGCGCCTTGAGCCGGTCCTGGCCGGTCAAGCTGGCCCTGGGCCTGCTGATTGCCGGGCTCGTCCTGGGCCTGGCCGAGCTTGCGCTGCACCTGTCCGCTGAGCTGTCTCAGCGCGACTGGCGTGCGGATCCCCTTCCCCAGCAGCAGCCCTTCCCGGTGCTGTGCCCAAAGGGCCAGCTGCGGATCCTCTGCCCCGAGCCCGTGCACGGCTACGAGCGTGTGCGCCCTGAACTATTCTTCGACGTGCCTGATCGATCCCGGGTGGCGGTGGTTGGAGAGTCCTTCGTCTTCGGCTACGGCCTGGCCAAGGAGCAGGCCTGGCCAGCTCAGCTGCAGGCGCTGCTGGGCGACGGCGTGGAAGTGCTCAACATGGGTCGCTGCGGAGCCTACTCCAGTGTCCTGGTCCCCGTGGCGGAGGCGGCCCTGCAAGCCGGGGCCGACGCAGTGGTGTTGGCCGTAGGCAACAACGAACACACCATGACTTCCTTCTACGCCGGCTGGGCGGGCCGCCATCCCCTACTGGTCTACAGCCTCTCGGAGGCGCTCTCCGGGTCGCAGCTCTACGGCCTGCTCTTCCAGTCCCTGGCGGCGGATCTGCGCCCCATCGAGTCCTTCGTCGAAGCTCCGCTACGCTTCGAGAACGAGCTGGATCAGGCCGTCTACGCCGCTCGCCGACGGCCCCCCAATCTGGACCGCTTCAGAGATGGTCTGGCCGACCCGGAAGTGACCCGCATCCTGGAGCAGGAGCAACGGCTGAAGGAACGCATCTTCGAAGACCGGCTGGACGAGATGATCCGCCGCGTACAGGACGCCGGAGCCCAGCCCATCCTTGCCACCCTACCACGCGATCTGACTGCTCCCCCGGTGCTTTCCGGCATTCACGAGGGCGATCCGCAGCAGGTCAGAGAGGTGCTGAAGACGCTGTTGGATCCCGGCCAGGGGAGCCCCCCGGATATCCAGGCGGCCCTGGCCCTGGACGAGCGAGTGGCCGCCTTCCACTACCACCACGGCATGGGCCTGCTGGAGCGGGGAGAGCGAGAGCAGGCGGCCGAAGCCCTGCGCCTGGCCTCCGAGTGGGAGATGATCCCCGACGCCACCCCCTCCATCAACCGGATCATTCGGGAGGCTGCCCGCAGCCACGGCTGCCCGCTGGCGGACCTGGACCGCATGGCCGACACCCACATGGGTCGCGACGACGGCTTCTGGCTGGACAGGCTGCACGTCGATGCGCAGGGCGCCAGGATCGTGGCCGAAGAGCTGGCTCCGCTGCTGCGGCAGGTGCTGAAGGAGGGGCCGTGAGCCGACGCGGGCGCGCGCGCTGGAGGCGGCGGGCCTTGTACGTGGCCAAGCGCTTGCTGGCCGTGGCGCTGGGCCTGGGCCTGCTGGTCGCCGTGGAGCTGGGCCTGCGCGCTGGCAGCTGGCTGGAAGCGCCCTGCCCCAGGCTCCCCACGGGCTGGGCCGAGGGCACACGCCTGGTGACCGCCGAGAACCGCGGCGCCTACCTCGAGACAACTCGCGACCAGGCTGGCCAGCCACGGATGCGCACCGCCCGCCGCCTTGTGCGCGACCGCTTCATGCACGACCTGGACTGGGCCCAGGTCCCGGACCCGGACAGGCCGCGCGTCTTCTGCTTCGGAGGGTCGGCCACGCTGGGCGTGCCCCTGGAGAACCAGCCCGAGCGGACCTTTCCCGGGCGGCTGCAGGCGCGCCTGGCGCAGCGGGGCCGGCCCGCCGAGGTGATCAACCTGGGTGGCGCCTCCTTCGGCAGCGACCAGGTCCTGGAGCTGATGGGCTCCGTGGCCAGCCATGGGCCCGACGCGCTGGTGGTCTACAGCGCCAACAACGAGTTCTTCAACTACGCCCTGGGCCTGCACCAGCTGAACCAGGGCTGGGCCCAGGCCTCGCTGCACAGGCTGCGCCTGTTCCGCCTGCTCCAGCGGGCGCTGAGCGAGGACGGCCAGCCGGATGCAACCCTGGCCCAGCAGGGCCCGGACGCGGCACTGGACCGACAGCGCGCCGTGGTCGCCGCCGCGCTGCGCCACGGCCTGGCGGGCGAGGGTGGACCCGTCCCCGTGCCAGAGGGCCTGTGGCAGCGGCGCGACATCCACTACCAGGCCGTGGTGGCGCGCTACCGCGGCAACCTGCGGCAGATGGCCGCCATCGCCGAGCGGGCCGGCGCCACGCTCTACCTGGTCCCGGTTCCGGCCAACCTGGTGGAGCCCCCCTGGTTGGCCCTGCCGGATCCCCAGCTGAGCGCGCTGGGGGCCTGGCGCTGGCAGCGGCAGATGGCTCTGGGCGCCGAGCGCGCCGCCCAGGGACGGCTCAAGGCGGCCAGCGCGGCCTACGGCGCCGCCACGGACATCGACCCGATCCACGCCCAGGCCTGGTATCAGCGCGGCCTGGCGCAGTTGGAGCTGGGCCAGCACGAAGCGGCGCGGCACGACCTGCGCGTCGCCCTGGAGCTGGACATGGATCCCGGCCGCCCGCCACGGGCGCTGGCCGAGGCGGTCCTGGCCACGGCGCGCGAGCATCCCGCCGTCGTGGTGGCGGATCCGCGCCAGTCCTTCGCCGCGGCCGCCATCAGCCCTGGCGGCGGAGGCCTGTTCCACGACTCCTGCCACCTGAGCGCCCAGGGCTACGACGTGCTGGCCGAGGTGGTGGCCGCCGCCATGCCTGCGGTGAATCCGGCGCAGCCCTCCCCTTGAGGGGCGCCGGATCCGTGGATTCCCTTGCGCGGGGTTAGTTCCTCACCGGCCAGCCTGGTCGTTCCTGGATTATCAAACCAGGGGCGGCCTGGCGCTTTCACGGAGGGAACAACGCGGGGGAGGGGGAGCGCGAAGCGCGATATGGGGGAGGGGACCTCCCCTCCCCCATCTAGTTCCGGTTAGTTCCCCACCCATGCTGTTCGTCCTCCTCGCCTTCTGCATCGGGCTGGCCATCGGCGCCGGCGCGCTCTGGCTGCTGGGCCGGCGCTCCAAGATCCCGGACGTGATCCCCCTGCGCACAGGCCAGGCCGAGCTCCCGTCATCCCTGCCCGCTCTCAAGGGCGCGCAGATCTGGCTGGTTCCCGACGAGGGCGCCCAGCAGGTCGCGCTGGAAGCCCTGGCCCGGGCCTGCTCGCAGCGCGGCCCGGTGCTGCTGATCCTCACGGCCGCCAGCCGCCAGGGCCTGGCCCGTCAGCTGGACGCTTGCCGACAGGTCTACTGGCTGGAGCAGGACCGCCCCGAGTGTCAGTCCCTGCTGCAGGCCGCCACCAGCCTGCGCCCCGGCGGCCCGGTCACCCTGCTTGTGCAGGGCAGCGAGGCGCTGGAACCCACCGCCCCGGAAGAACCCACCGACGCGGTGGTCGAGGAGCTGGCGGACCTGGCGCAGCACGACGACCTGATCCTGGTGCTGCAAGAGACCGAGCGCCTGCCCCGCAAGCCGGATGTGCGGCTGCGGGCGGCGGAGGGCGGTTTGGCCCTGGAAGGCGAGCTGCTGGTGGAGGTGGATGAAGGGGGTGGGCGCTTCGTGGGGTGAGCTCCCTGCTGGCTCCTGGGACTGCGCCGGGACGACCTCAGCCCTCCTGCCCTCGCAACCCCTCCAGCGCCGTGCGCATGCGTGCCCGGATGCGTGTCAGGCGCGTGCGCACGGCACCGGGCGTCAGCTCCAGCTGCCGCGCGATCTCCGGTCCGGTCCAGCCCTCCCCCTCCGCCAGGATCAGGATCGTGCGATCCATGGGGCTCAAGCGCATCATGGCCTGCCCCAGGGCCTCGGCCAGCTCGGCCCGCGCGGCCAGGCCCTCGGGCGAGGCATCCTCGGCCTGCAGCTCCACCTCGGTCTCGTGCAGGCCGGGATCGTTCTTGCGACCACGGCGCATGCGGTAGCAGGCGTTGATCACCATGCGCGCCAGCCAGCCCTCGAGCGAGCCATCGCCTCGAAACGAGGTCAGGTGCTGGCCGGCGGAGACCATGGCGTCCTGCACCGCGTCGCGGGCGTCCTCTTCGTTGCGACAGCGTTGCCGGCCCACGGCCAGCAGCCGATCGCCGAAGCAGTGGGTGATGCGGTCCAGGGCCTCCAGATCACCGGCGTGCACCAGGTCCACCAGCTCGCTCGCGTCGCAGTTCTTCACTTCGCTAGCCAAGGTTCCACTCCTTGGGAATCAGTACAGCTGGTATACCTGCACGCGCCCATCCTCCGCCAGGGGTTGCCACTGTTTGCGCAGCGCCCCGGTGGCGGGCAGGAAGGCGTCAGCCACGAACTCGTCCCGGTGCAGCACCAGGTAGCGGATGCCGTGCCCACGAGCCACCTCCAGCACCTCGTCCCGCTGGACCTTGTCCGTGCGCAGCCGTCGCAGGGCTGTCAGAACCTCCAGGGCGGCGCGGTTGGCGCCGGTGTTGAGACCGGCGGCGATGGGCATGCGGTGCAGGGTCTGTTCGAAGAGGTAGGCCCGGTTTCCAGCCACCGGCACGTTGATCACCGCACCCCGGGGCGCCTGGGAGAGCGCCTCCAGCGCGCTGGAGCTGGGAATGGTCGTCACGGCTGGCATGCCGGAGGCCGGGGAGAGCAGGCAGGTCTCGCAGAGCGCCAACGCAGCCACGAGCCCGGCAGCCAGCGCGGACCAACGCGGCGCCACGACGCGGGTCAGGGCCCTGTCCGCCAGCAGCGCCAGGCAGAGCGCCGAAACCAGCGACAGGCGGTAGAGCAGCGAGAGCGCGTCGAAGCCGGGCAGGCCCTCCAGAAGCTGGTAGGGCAAGGGCAGGGCCCGCCCCGCCAAGGCCAGGGGATAGCCCCCGATCACCAGCACCGGGCCCAAGGCCAGCAGCAGGCCCGCCAGCAGCGCCGCCCAGAGCGCAGGGCCGGGGCCGCCCTCCTCGCGGGGCGGGCCGCGGCCAGCGCGGCGGCGCAGCAGGGGCGCAAAGATGGCCAGCGACAGGAGCACCCAGCCCAGGTAGGCGATGTGCCCGTAGTCGCTGGGATTTCCTTCCAGGTGCGGGAAATCGGGGGAGCGGAAGCTCCCCGGGACGAAGAAGACCCGCGGGTCGGCTGGTCCCAGGGTGCGGCGCAGGCGCGCCAGATCCTCGGTGTTCTTGATGACCACCAGCCCGTCGGGGGCCTGGGCCACGGCCCGCGTGGCGCTGGCCATGGGCAGGCTCAAGGCCAGACCGACCAGCGCCGCCGGAAGCAGGCGCCGCGCGCGGGTGCCCAGGCCGCGAGGCTGTCCCCGCCAGAGCAGGACCAGCGCCAGCAGCAGGATCCAGGCCGCCACGCCGCAGTACCAGCTGGCCGCCGCAGCCACGAAGAGTGCGCCCCCGGCCGCCAGGCTGCGCAGCAGCCCACCGCGGCGCAAGGCCCAGACAACCGCCAGACCGCTCAGGGGCAGCCAGCAGGCGGCCACCGCCTCGCTGGCGCCGTTGTGCGCGTGCGACAGCAGCAGGGGCGAAAAAGCGAAGCCTACGCCCGCCACCCAACCTCGCCCTCCCAGGCTGCGAGCCAGGGCATGGGCCGCCAGGCCCGCAGCCAGCAGGTGGACCATGACCAGCAGGTTGTGGGCCACGGCCGGGCCCGCTCGCCACACCAGGGCCGTGGCCAGCAGACCGTTGACGGGATCGGCCACCAGGATGCGACCGCCCAGCGGGTGATTGAGCAGGCCCGTGCGCAGGGGGAGTTCGCCGCGCTCCAAGGCGTCGGCCAGCCACCAGTAGGACCACAGGCTGTTCCAGACGTCGCTGCGCGCGGCGCCCACCACCTGCTCGGACAGGTGCAGGGCGGCGGGCCAGGTCAGGGCCAGCGCCAGCAGGCCGTAGACACCCGCAGGAAGCAGCCACCCGCCCAGAGCGGAAGCGGATCGCCGGGAGGGGATCAGTAGTCGTCGTCCAGATCGTCGAGCACGTCGTTGTCGAAGTCCAGCTCGTCGTCGAGCTCTTCCACGCCGAAGCCCTCGATCTCGGCGTCGACCCAGTCGATATCGCAGATGCTCTCCAGCAGTCCGGCCAGATCCTCTCCCAGCAGATCGTCGGGCACCAAGGTCTGGATTTTCAACAGGAGCAGGTCATACAGCGGCTCATCCAGGTCCGCTTCCCGCTCCAGCTTCACTGCGATGTCCCCTTCCAGATCGCAGTCGTCAGCCACGGTCTGGAGCACCTCCAGGATGTCCGTCACCAGGGTAGCGGCCTCGATATCCTCGACGCCGCTCTCCAGGTATTCGTCCAGTTGCTCCACCAAGAGGTCCCGAAATCCCTGCGGCAGTTCATTCATGACGTTCTCCCAAAGCTGGTGGAGGTCCGCGACGAGCTGCCCGGGCGACCTAGGGGGTGATGACGGTTGCCCGGAAGTGCTGGAGCTACGCATAGCGAAGTATCCGGGGACGATCAAGCGTTGCCGCGATGACCCATGTTAGACTGCCGCCCATGCTGACCGAAAAGCTCATCCACGACCTTCCCAAGACCGATCTCCACGTCCACCTGGACGGCTCGCTCAGACTCGAGACCCTGATAGACCTGGCCCGCTCCCGCGGCGTGGTGCTGCCCTCCACGTCGCCCGAGGGGCTCAAGGAGCTGGTCTTCAAGCCCGCCTACGCGGATCTGCCCGAGTACCTGGCGGGCTTCGCTTACACCACCTCGGTGTTGCAGGACCCAGAAGCCCTGGAAAGAACGGCCTACGAGCTCGCCTTGGACAACATCGCCGAGGGCGTACGCTACCTCGAGGTGCGCCTGGCGCCCCAGCTGCACATCAACGCCAACCAAGACAGCGACCGCGTGCTCAGCGCGGTGCACGCCGGGCTGGAGCGCGCCGAGCGGGAGCACCGCCTGTCACCCGCCGTGGCGGAGCGCAGCGAGCCGCCCTTCAAGTCGGGCATCATCGTCTGCGCCATGCGCATGTTCAGGCCCGCATTCTCTTGGTACTACCGCCGGCTCTTCCAAGCCCTGGACGACATGAACGAGCGCCGGCGCTACGGCATCGCCAGCCTGCAGATGGCCCAGGCCGCGGTCAGGGTGCGCGACGAGCTAGGCCTACCCATAGTGGGCTTCGACCTGGCGGGCCAAGAGGCGGGCTACCCGGCCCACGACCACGTCGAGGCCTACGGCTACGCCCACCAGCACTTCCTGAAAAAGACCGTGCATGCCGGCGAAGCCTACGGCCCAGAGAGCATCTTCGAGGCCATCACCGCCCTGCACGCCGACCGCATCGGCCACGGCTACCACCTCTTCCAACCCGAGCTCATCGCCGCACCCCATGTGCGCGACCGCCAGGGCTATGTGCGGGCCCTGGCGCAGTTCATCGCCGACCGGCGCATCACCATCGAGGTCTGCATCACCTCGAACCTGCAGACCAACCCCAAGATCCGCTCGGTGACCGACCACGCCCTGAAGCAGATGTTGGACGCCCGCCTGTCGGTCACCCTGTGCACCGACAACCGCCTGGTCTCGCACACCACGGTCAGCCGCGAGATACGGCAGGCCATCGAGGCGCTGTCGCCGCCACCGCGCGTGCTGCGGGATCTGATCATCTACGGCTTCAAGCGCTCCTTCTACCCGGGCGACTACCGCGAGAAGCGCGCGTACGTGCGCCAGGTGGCCAACTACTACGACCAGGTGATGGCCGAGCACGGCTTGCCCGCTCGTTGATCCCGGCCGGCCAGCTCTGATCCCGGCCGGCCAGCGCTGATCAGCCCCCGTCGGACAACCCGAACCACCTGTGTTCCATGGGAACGCCCTTGCTGCGGGCGTTTTCGAAGAAGCTGGGTAGGTTCTTGGTGGGCACCATGCCGCCCTGGATGCGCCCCTTGCGCAAGCCCTGACCCTGGAAGCGGAACAGGGTGTTGGTGCGGTAGTTGCCGTGCTCGTCCAGGCCGCCGTCCACCTCGGCTATCTGCTCCACGCGCCGCGAGCCGTCCGCGAAGCGCGAGATCTGCAGCACCAGGTCCACGGCGCCCGCCACCTGGCCCCGGATGGCGCGAATGGGCATGTCCTCGCCCGCGAAGAGCACCAGGGTCTCGAGCTTGGCCAGCGCGCCCAGGGCGCTGTTGGCGTGCAGGGTGGTCATGGTGCCGCCATGGCCCGAGTTGAGGGTGTTGAGCAGGTCCAGGGCCTCGCCACCGCGCACCTCGCCCACGATGATGCGATCGGGACGCAGGCGCAGGGTGGAATGCAGCAGGTCGCGGATGGTCACCTCGCCTCGTCCGTGGTCGTCGGGGGCGTGGGCCTCCAGCTGGACCACGTGGGGCTTGTCGATCTGCAGCTCCCCGGTGTCCTCCATGATCACGATGCGCTCGTTCTCCGGGATGAAGTGCGACAGGACGGTCAGCAGGGTGGTCTTTCCCGATCCCGTGCCCCCCGAGACCACCAGGTTGCGCTTCATCAGGATGGCCGAGCGCAGGAAGGAGACGGCGCCGGCCGAGAGACTGCCCATGCGCACCAGGTCGTTGGGCCCCAGCTTGGAGCGGGCGAACTTGCGGATGGCCACCGCCAGGAAGCGCGCCACCGGCGGCCCGATGACGTGCACGCGGCTGCCGTCTGGCAGACGCCCGTCGAAGCGGGGGTTTTCGGGATCGAAGATCTTGCCGCTGTACTGGGCCACGTTGATGCAGGCAGCGCGCAGCTCGTCCTCGCCGGAGAACCCCGTATCGACCCGATGCAGCTGCCCCTGGCGCTCGATGTAGACCCGATCCGGGCCGTTGATGAGCACCTCGGTGATGCTGGGGTCGTCCAGCAGCTCCAGGATGGGGTGCAGGTGGTACTTGACGGTGTTGTCGAAGAGACTGCTCACCCTCAAGCCTCCTTCTTGCCCTTGCCCGGCGCCTTCTTGCGCGAGAAGATGCGCCGCAAGAAGCCCCCGCCGCCGGCTGGTCCTTCATCCTTGGGCGCTTTCTTCTTCTTCTTCCCGCCGGTCATGCGCTCCAGCTCGCGCAGCGCCTCGCGGTTCTCGGGGTTCTTCTTGAGCGCCCGCAGGTAGCACTTCTTGGCTTCGGCCAGCTGGTCGCGGACTTTGAGCATGCGCCCCATCAGGATCCAGCCTTCCTCGCTCTTCATGCCCTCGTTCATGGCGCCCTGCAGCATGGCGATGCCGCTCTCGGCCATCTCCTCGTCGCGACCGTGGTTCAGACGCCAGGTGCAGTAGCCGAGGTACACCCTGAACTCCGGACGATCGGAGACCTTGGCGACGGCCTCCTGGAAGATGGAGTGGGCGTTGACGATCTGCCCATTGCGGAAGGCCGCCAGGCCGCGGTCGAACTGCTTCTCGGCCTCGAGGATCTCCTTGACCTCTTCCCAGGCCTCTTCCTCTTCGGTCAACTTGCCGTGGATGACCCGATCGATGGTGGCCTGCCGAGACTCCTCGTCTTTCAGCATCTCCCACGCCTCGCGCGCCTTGTCGAAGGCGTCGGACGCCAGATCGGCGAGCTCCTGGCTGGGAGACGGCAAGCGGTCGGGGTGCAGGCTGCGAGCCAGGTTGAAGTAGGCGTTGCGAAAGGTCTCTTCCGGGCTGTCCCAGGGCACGTTCAGCACTTCGAAGACGTTCTCGGCCCCGTTGATACGATGGATCTCGGCCCGCAACGCGGCCTCTGCCGGATCAAGGTTCCAGTCGGCCTTGCCGGTCCCACCCGCTTCCAAATCGGAGCCGGTCTCTTCCTCTTCGATGGTCATGGCGACGTCTTCGGCGCCGGGGCGAGAAACGTAGAAGGTGTTCTCGGCCTCTTCCTCTTCGTCCGCCTCAGGCTTGGCGTCCCCCAAGAACTCCCCTACCACCCGTGGGATGATGCCCTCGGCGATCAGGCGCGAGACGTCCGCGGCCGAGTCCTCTTCGGCGTCATCCACGGGAGCGGTGATCTCCTCGGAGTCCTCTTCGAAGATCTCTTCTTCGTCCTCCTCCGGCACGCTGACCCGGAAATCCGTCTCGACCTGCTGGAAGCTCACGCGGCCCATCAGGCAGGCCAGGTAGAGCACGCGGGCGCATTCCTCGGGATCGCCGGGGCCGAAGGCCAGCACCTCTTCCGTGGCCCGGTAGCCGTCCAGGGTCTGCAACCACTCGCGAAAGTCGAAGGGAAAGCGGAACCTGCCCGCTGACGCCCCTTCCTGGGGAGTGCTGACCGGGTTTCCGGTGAACTGGGTGTTCAGCAGCTCCAGCACCTTCTCGCGAGACATGACCAGCTCGAGGGCCTCCCAGAGCACGGTCCAGAAATCGAGCTTGATCCGGCGGCTGGGCTCCTTGCCCTCGTGCCACCTCACCAGGCTGGGTTCCTTGCGCAGCGTCGCCGCCATGCGCAACGCCGCCTGACGCTGGTAGACCGCACCCGGCATGGCACCGGGCATCTTGGCCGCCACTTTTTCGGCGGTCTCTTTCTTGAGGTTGGAGCTGGTGCGTACCAACGCGCCGTTGTGGAAGTAGAAAGACCGGCGCCGGCGCCCGTCGCATACCTCGAGCGCACCTATGGCGCGCTCGGAGACCAGGGAGCTCAACCGGAGCTCAAGGGTTTGCTGATGTTCTAGGTCTCGATCGCTCACGCTCCCTCCAAAGGCAGCACGCGACCCCGTATCATACCCCGTCGCAGGCGGTCGCACGGATCGCGACGGGACGCTAGACTGTCTAAGCCCGTTTCCACCCCCGGCGAAGACCCGCAAGTGAAATTTCGTCTGAACCACAGGAGCAAGCGCGCCGCGGCGCTGACGCGCTACCTCAAGCAGCACCTGGACACGGAGTCGCTGCCAACTGATCTCTGCCTGGTGCTGGGGGGCGACGGCACCATGATGCGCGCCATCCGCGACATGGGAGCGGACTGGACCTACCTGGGGATCAACTGCGGCCGGGTGGGCTTTTTGATGAACGACGTGGAGGATGAGGCCTGGCTCTGCCAGGAGATCGCGGCGCAGCGCTACCAGGTCCACAGCCTGCCGCGCCTGGGCCTGGAGGCCTGGGTGACCAAGGACGAGGAGGAGCTCTCCGGGGGCGAGTTGGAAGGGCGCGTCTCGGCCTACGCCATCAACGACGTCTTCGTGGAGCGCATGACCGCCCAGTCCTGCCACCTGCGGGTCACCATCGACGACGCCTCGGTGGTGGATCGCCTCGTCTGCGACGGCCTGATCGTGGCCACCGCCCTGGGTTCCACCGCCTACAGCGTCTCGGCGGGTGGTCCGGCCTGCCACGCCTTGCTGCAGACCATGCACATCACCCCCATCTGCCCTTTCTCCCCACGCCTGATCCCCATCGTGCTGCCCTTGAGCTCGCGGGTGGATGTGGAGCCCATCGACAGCCAACGCCGGCCCATCCGGGCCGTGGCCGACGGTGTCGGCTACCCCCGCGTGCGGCGGCTGCGCATCCGCAACTCGGGCAGCGACGTACGGCTGGCCTACCTGCAGGGCCACGAGTTCACGGCCACGCTCTTCCGCAAGGTACTGCTGTCGTGAGGCCCTAGCGATCCTATTGCTTGTCCGGCAAGTCGCCCATCAGCTTCCAGGCCGTGGCCCAGCCCAGCGGCAGCAGCAGAAAAGCCGCCAGGGTGACCGCTGTCAGGCCCACCACCACCAGCAGGCCCAGGGAGCGCACGCCCTGGGAGCCGGCGAAGGACAGGGCCGAGAAAGAGAGCACGGTGGTCAGGGTGCAAAGGGCGGCGGCCCAGCCCGTGGTGGCCAGGGCGTGGAAGATGCGCCCCGGGCCCTCCTCGGCCAGGCGGTGCAGCAGGTGGATCACGGCGGCCACGCCCAAGCCCAGCAAAATAGGGATCCCCACCATGTTGACGATGGACAGCTCGATGCGGAAGGCCGCCAGCGCCGCGCCCACCCAGGCCATGCCCGCCACCAGCACGCCCATGGCGCCCAGCGTGCGCAGCGGCCGCTTCAGATCCGCCAGGGTGGCCAGAAAGACCAGCACGGCGGCCAGGCCGATGATGCGCGGCGCGTCGGAGCGCATCAGGCTGTACAGGGAGCCCAGGCAGAGGTACTCCCCCGCCACGGACACGTCGGGGAAGCGCTCGTCGACGGTCTCGAGCAGGTGAGCCGTCTCGCGCAGGTCCCACATATTGCCCGACGCCAGCAGCAGCATGCGGTGCCTGTCCACACCACCTCCAAGGATATGCACCAGGGAAGCGGGAAGATCGTCTGCTGCCAGCGGCTCTGGCGAGCCCTCGGCCAAGGGCGCCAGGTTCTGCCGGATGGCCTGCGGCAGGTAGCGGGCGTTCTCGTGGCGGGTGATGCGACCGATCTCTTCCAGGATGGCCAGTCGCTCCGCCTGGTCCGTCGGGATCACAGTGTGGATGGACAGGGCCTGGGCCACCTCGGGGAAGCTGCCATCCTGGATGGCGGCCTGCGTCTGCAAGTGGGCCCGCTGCAGGGCCTCGCCGTCCGGGTAGGAGACCACCAGGGGCGAGTAGGCGTCGCGAGCCAGGGCTTGCTCGGTGGAGTCCAGGTCGTTGAAGGCCATGCCGTCGCGCCGCAGCTCGGACAGGTCGTACTGGAAGCCGACACGGGGCACCTGGAAGGCCGCCACCAGGGTGAACAGCAGGGCCAGCAGCAAGCCCAGAGGCACCAGGCGGTAGGTGGGTGGCAGCTTGGAGCCGCCGAAGCGCATGCGCAAGGGTTTGGGAGAGGTGGCCCGCTCGCTGCGCATCACCAGCAAGGGCAGCAGCACCAGCACCAGCACCAGGCAGAAGAGCACGCCCACGCCCAGCAGCAGACCCAGCTGGGAGAAGCCGCGGAAGCGGCCTGCCAAGAGCGCCATGAAGCCGCAGGCGGCCGTCGCCGCCGTGGCCAGGCAGGGGGGCCCCACCTTGTCCCAGGCGCGCACCACGGCCTGTTCCAGGCTGCCGCCCTGCGCGCGCTCCTCGCGGTAGCGGCTGAACAGGTGGATGCCGAAGTCGATGCCCAGGCCTATCAGCACCGCCGAGATGAACGAGGTGAAGGTGTTCAAGGAACCGACCACCGAGGCGGCGAAGCCCAGGGTCCAGATATTGGCCACCACCAGCGGCACGAAGATCAGCAGAATGGCGCGCGGGTCCCGAAAGGCCAGCGCGATGACGCCGAAGACCATGGCCAGCGCCATGAAGCTGGTCCACTTCACGTCGTGCACGATCCCTTCGTAGTCCTCGACGTTGTGCCGGTAGCCGCCCCCGATCCAGAGCACCTCGATGTCGGGCTCGGGGGCTTCGGTCCGCTCCAGCACCTGGTGCACCGCGGCCATCACACGGCGAGCGAAGGGCAGGTCCGTGGGTTGCCCGGTGGGGCGCACGATGAGGCGGCTCAGACCCTCCGAGGGGTTGAGCCGTGCCTGGTAGCCAGCGCTGCGCAGGCGCTCCGTCAAGGGCCCCAAGGCCATCAAGCGCCCCGCCACGAAGGGGTTGGTGATCGCCGGCCCCAGGGCGATGGCCCCGCGCAAGCGATCCCTGATCTCTGCCAGGTCGGCGGGCTCCAGCTGCAGCAGGCCCACGCGCCAGACCAGGTCCGCATCCATCTGGTGGTAGGTGTACTGGATCTCGGGCAGGGCCTCCAGACCCAGGGCCACCTGCTCCAGGTAGGCGTGGCGACCGTCTTCGCTCCCCCCACCCACGGTGATCGAGAGCGTAGTGACGCCCCCTTCCACGCGGTTGAGTTCCCTGAGCGCCATGGTGGAGGGATCGTCATCCGGCAGCAGGTCGATGGTGTTGCTGTTGACGGTCAGGCCCAGGGCCAGGATCAGTTGCACCAAGGTGATGATCGCCACTGTCGTCGCTGTCAGACGCCCATGACGGATCACCCACAGGGCGATCCTCCCGAAGACGGTCTGGGGCTGGCAGGGCTCGGCCAAGGTACACCTGGGCATGGTTTGCGCGGGCAGGTTTAGCCCGTCGCCTGGCGCCTGGCGAAAGCCCGCGCCAGGGCAAAAAAAACGCCCCGTGGAAAATTCTTGCTCAAGTCAGGCCGCAGAGCACCGATCTGATCTGCAGAGGATCGTGCAGGGGTATGCTCTGCGGGTAGAAATATATCCGCCGGGTAGAAATATATCCGCAGAGCGCATTACTCCGGGGCTGGCGACAACCCGGTAATCGCGCGCTACGAACAGTTCGTGTACCATGGCACGCGGCTTGCTTTACGGAAGGCACATCTTCCGATCCGGAGCATCACCATGAACGCGGCGACCGCCCTGCCCGAGTCCAGAAATGAGACCATCCTCAAGTACTACCCCTTGGTGAAGACCATCGCGTTTCGCATCGCCAAGCGCATCCCGAGCTACCAGGACGTGGACGAGTTCATCAACATCGGCGTGCTGGGACTGATCGACGCGGTGGAGCGCTACGACCCCCAACGCGGCGTACCGTTCAAGGCCTACGCCGAGATCCGCATCCGGGGCAGCATCGTGGACTCCCTGCGGGCGGCGGACTGGACGCCGCGCTCGGTGCGCCGCAAGGCCACACGCATCGACAATGCCCGGCACAGGCTGCGCCAGAAGATGAACCGCGATCCCAGCCGCGAGGAGCTGGCCTACGCCCTGGACCTCTCTCCCAACGAGTACGACAAGCTGCGCAACGGCGCCCGCATCCATCGCCTGGTCTCCAGCAACCTGCCCGTGGGGCCGGACTCCAACACCACCCTGGAGGACCAGGTGCCCAGCGCCGAGCCGGATGTGGAGGCTATCTGGGTGGACCGCGAGGTCAGGCAGGAGGTCGTGGGGGCCATTCGCTACCTGCCGCACAAGGAGCGCACAGCCGTCACGCTCTATTATCTGAACGGCCTCACCCTGCGTGAAATCGGCGAAGTCCTTGGCGTAACCGAGAGCCGCGCCTGCCAGCTTCGCTCCCAGGGAGTAAAACGACTGAAGAAAAAGCTGAAGCGTACCGAGTGAGGGGGACGCCGCCAGCAGGAGTCGTCATGAACCCGTTCCAGCCTTTGGGCAGGGCGCCACTGGACCATGAGCGCCGCCGCGCCTTCGTGCTCGAGCTGAAGCGCCGCTACGAGGTGGGATGCCTGGACTGGGAGCTGCGCCCCGAGGACCTGCCGGCCAGCCTGCTGCTCTGCCTGGTCAACTGCGCCATCTGCGGGCGTCTGGGGCTGCCCAGCTTGATGTGGTCGGGGGTGGTGGGGGGGCGGCGGGGGGGGGGGTCGTCCAGGGGCAGCAGGCGGTTGACAGTACCAGCCAAGCCGACGATATTCTCGCCACTGACCGAATTTATAGCCGCCGTGTGCAGAATGCGGTGCGCAATCTGGACCGTCAGGAGAATGCCATGGACCTCGCAGAGATCTTCGCTGCCGCAGTAGAAGAGCGTGCCAGGGGGGGTGGTCTGCTCAAGGGGACCGAGGCGGGAATGGTCCTGCGAGAGGAACACCTCGCGCGCAACCTTCCAACAGGACGGGGGGCATATCGAGCGACGATCGAGGAGGCGGTGCAGCGCAGTCTTGTACGTAGGGTGCGACGAGACGATGGCGGTCTGGATCTGTTCCTGCCTCCAGAGGCCCAGGTTCCCACAGGATACCACGAGGTCATGGGCCCGAAAGAAAGCCGCAGCTCAGAGGGCGTCATGGGCTTGCCAGATGACGTGCTCTTCCTTCGGAAAGAGGTGTATCAAGCATTCACCGGACTCGCGGGTCCTGCGTGGATCGATCCATCCACACAACCAACGCTTGATGTGCTCTGGACAGAGAGCCTAGGCGCGTTGCCAGTCGATCCAGTGCAGGCCTCCCTCGTCGCAGATGCCTGGTGCGATTTCGCGGCGGCCGAGGCGCTCGATGTCGATGTCATCGAACAGGTCGAAGAGTACCTACGAGAGGGGATCCCGGAGCGTATCTGGGGTAGAATCGAGATCCCTGGAGATTCGGCGAAGAAAAGTCTTGGTAGTAGGTTTTTCAAGCGTCGCGTAAGGCTGATCATCAGGCGAATCAGGCAATGGGCTGAAGAAAACAGCCTCGATCTGAACAAGTACAGCATCGCCGATCCCACGCGCCTGCCTGCCAGACTGCGTCCTAAGGCAGAGGAAACACGGTCTTCGCCCCCATTCGGGAAAAAGGGCGATCCCACGGAGCAGTTGCGCAAACGACTGCACCGGGTGATCGACAGGATGACGCTGGCGCAGCTGTCTTCGCTCAAAGTACCTGCTGAATACCTCCTCGACTGAGGTAGTAGGCCATCATGCTGCTCATTGCGGTCGGCGACGATTCCACAGTCAACTTAGGATCGGGGAGGAGACGCTTCGAAGCTCACCTCCTCCTCGAATGCGATAAGCGCAAATCGCAGCTTCACGACCTCTCGAAGTCCCTGGCGGCTTGGCGTTCGAGGCACGCACCACAGATCCTGCCGTCCACGGACCCTCCCACGAAAGCGCAAGCCTTCTCTAGCGCCTATGCCAGACTGGACAGGAGCGGAACCTGGGAATGGAATAACTGGCGGGAACCCAAATGGGCCGGTGTATTTTCCGTCCTACGACGGCACCCGGACCTCTTCGCCGACCGAAAGGCGTGCCGGGAGCTCTTCTCCCCAATCGCGGAGTTGCTGGATATCGTGGCGAGCGCCCCTCTGAGGTCGCTCATCGTCATTGAGCGGCCATATTCTTCGGGACCTGCCACGCATCGAGAGGAACATGAGGCAGTGGCAGGTATCCTCTCATCGGTATCGCGGCTTGTGGGAACTGCCCCGCACCAGCGGCTACACCTGTACTTCGACCGGGACCAGTTTCTGGGGTCAAGGCGGAGAGTCCTCGCCGTGAGATCGTCAAAATGGCCGAACCACGCGGAGAAAGAGGCTACCAAAAACGTTGGTGGCGTTTCCTACAACGACGTTGTCCGTCGGTACGTCAGTGCGGTCCTCTGGGCGTACATCCGCTGCGTTTCGATCCATCGCCTTGCATCGGTGGCGAAGCCGCACCTCAAATCCAGCAGGTTGTCGACGGTGATGGACAGGCTTCTAGGCGAGGCGGTTCGCGAAGTCGGAGAATGGTATGAGCATGCCATCCTGCACCCGGTCAAGACCTGGGAGCGAACACCTGCGGCTGTCAGGAAACTAACCTGGAAAGTAAAAAAACGAACCACGGGACAGAACCGCTTGACAGCGATGGACCGCTCCGACCTCTGCGGTGCCATCAAAGGAGCGGTTGCGCAACACCAGGCATTGATACCTCACAGCTCCTCGTCCTTCGAGGGTCCCAACATGCTCGAGACGGAGATAGCGCCAGTTATGCTCGCTTCGGATTTCCTGGTCGGCATATCCGCATTCTTCCTCTCAGGGCGAAACGAATTCTGGCCCATAGGCGCACCTGCCATGGCCTTGACAGACTGCCAGCTGTTTCACACGGTCATCAGCCTCCGTCTCGGGAGGGGTGCCTACATCGATCGTCTCGCTAGCCGTATCGGCGTTCCAGTCAAGCATCTAGTTCTGGGATCCTCCCCATAAAAAAAAGGCCCCAATCGGAGCCTTTCCAAAGCGCCTAGGCTTTCGGTCGTCATGCGGAGTCCCCGGGCTGTCTTGGCACGAGGTTCTTGCTTACGACACGCACTCACAGATCAACTGCGAGCATCACCCCGATATTATCCGCCAGATCGAGAGTCGTCAACAGGCGACTGCTGTTCAGCACGAGCGCACGCCCTACTCCAGCTCCTCCAAGCTCTCCTCATCCTCTTCGTTACGCCCCCTCTCCGCCTGCTTCTCCGGATCCCGCCCCCCCAGGCGCACCTGCACGCCCGCCTGCAGCCCCAGGGCCAAGGGCTTGAACTCCGGCGCCACCGGCTTCTCTTGCAGGCTGGTCCCCTCCTCGTCGTAGACCTCGCGCGCCTGCCCCACCAGCACCATCAACGGCAGCTGGGCGAAGAGATCCGCCCGCTGCGACAGCCGCAGCTCCACGCCGGGCTGCACCCGCGCACCCACCAGCACCGGCGCCGAAAAACGCGGCAGCTCCTCCACCGGCAGGGCGAAGTGATCCTCCACGCCGCTGCCCCTCCACAACAGCGCCGCCACGCCCAGCACCGGCCGCGCCGCCGAGACCGGCAGGGGCGCCAGGCGCAGCCCGCCGGCGAAGCAGAGCGACCAGGCGCCGTCCTCGTTCTCCGGCTCCGGAATAACCGGCTCGAACACCTCTTCCTGCTGCACCAGGGCCAGGTAGCGGCCGCTGATAGCCGCCAGCCCGGCCTCCAGCTCCAGCGAGGGCGTCAGGCCGAAGCCGAGGTCCAAGCCGGCCGAAAAGCCCGTGCCCGACTCCAGGGCCTGCCAGCCGTAGCTCTCGACGATGGGATCGTCCTCTGACAGATCCATGGCGAAGCGCCCATGGTAGCGCGTCACGACCGGTCCCCAGAGGAAGCCCAGCGAGGGGCGCAGCAAGAGCTGCAGTGCGCGCCCGCTACGGCGCCGGCGCCAGGTCAGCAGATCCATGCCGCTGTTGCGATAGCGCATGTACTCCTTGCCGGACATGCCCAGCCGCTCCCACTCGGCGGGGGCGTCGTCCAGCCGCGCGCGCAGCAGGTCGGCGGGCGTGAAGACCGGCTGCTCCACCCCCAGCCCTGCCGAGAGCAGGTCCAGCTGGAACTCCACCGGGCCTTCCTGGGACAGGATCTGCAGCTCCTGCTCCACTTGCTGGCGCCGCTCGTCGTCCGGCTGCTCCACCTCGCTGAAGCGGATGTCCTCCAGCTGCCCCAGCTCCCCGCGCATCAGGGCGCCCAGCAGCTGCCCCACCTGCTCCGCGAAGGCTCGGTCCTCGCCCACGGGCACCGCCAGCGTCAACGAGACCGCCTCGCGAGCCTGCTCCACATCCACCAGGCTCAGGCCCACCACCACGACCTCGCCTGCATCCACCGTGCCCGCCACGGCGAAGCGCACGCCGGCGTGCTGGGCCACCACGAAGCTGCAGCCCACGTGCTCTCCAGCGGGACAGGTCTCCAGGTAGAGCTGGATGTCGAACTCCCCCGCCAGCGGCGGGATGCCCTCCAGCCGCCGCAGGGCCAGGTCGGGATCGCGCTCCAGCTCATCTTCGAGCATGGCGGGCAGCAGGGCCGCCAGCCCGGCGCTGTCCGGCGTGACCGGCTGGAAGCTGGCCACCATCACCTCGGTCGCCCCATGTGCCGCGTCCCAGGGAAGCGGCAGGCCGGCGCAGAGGGCTGCAAGACAGAGGCGGAGAGAGCGCATGGGGGGATGGTACTGGAAGGCGCCGGGGCGCTCAACCCCGTACGCGGCGGCGACGCGGGGGCCGCTTGCCCGGCTTGGCGGGCCTGTCGACGGCGTCCAGCACGGTCACAACCTCGCAATGGGAGGTGTTGGGGAACATGTCGTAGGCCTTCATGGAGACCGGGCGCAGCCCGCGGCCCGCCAGCTGCCGCAGATCCCGCGCCAAGGTCCGCGGATTGCACGAGACGTAGATCAAGCGCACCGGCTCCAGGGAGCACAGGCCCTGCAGCACCTCGGGCTCCAGCCCCCGGCGGGCCGGGTTGACCACCACCGTGGGCTGCCGACCATCCATGCGGCTGCGCAGATCGGGCAGCGCCTCGGCCACAGGGGCGCAGAGGAACTCGGCCCCCACTCGGTTGCGGGCCGCCGAGGCCCGCGCCCGCAGCACGGCCGACTCCAGCTGCTCCACGCCCAGCGCCCAGCCCGTGCGCCGTGCGCCCACCAGCGCCATACCGCCCACGCCGCAGTACAGATCCAGCACGGGATGCTGGGGATCCAGCAGGTCCGCCACGTCTTGGTAGATGCGCTCAGCCACCGAGGGATTGGTCTGGAAGAAATCGCCGGGCCCGATGCGCAGCCGCAGGCCCGCGATGCGCTCCTCGATCTCGTGGCAGCCGCAGAGGCGGGAGCTACCGCTGACCGAGGTGCTGTCAAACTGGAAGATGGCGTTGCCCGGGCCGTCGTTGATGTGCAGGTGCACACCGGCCATGGCCGCCCTGCCCGTGCTCACCGCGTCCGCAAGGTTCTCGAGGATGCGCGTGCGCTTGCGGGCCACCAGGGTCAGCAGGATATCGCCGCTGGTCCGGCTCTGGCGCAGGACCGCGTAGCGCAGCAGGCCGCGGCCCTGCTCTGGCTCGAAGGGCCATACGTCCAGATCGATGACGTGGTGGGCCAGCGAGCTCATGGCCAGGCGCAGCTGCGACGTGGCAGCCAGGCAACCGGGCACGGCGATGATGTCCCGCGAGTTGCGGCCAAAGGCCCCCAACCGGATGCGCCCGCGGTCCGAGTAGCCCGCGGCCAGCTTGACCACGTGCCGATAGCCGCGCTGACCGTCGGGACAGGCCACCAGCCTACGAGGCGTCAACCCGGCCAGGCCCACCTCGTCCAGGGCGTCTCGCAGCAGGCTCAGGCGGGCCTGCTCCTGACCCAGAGCGTCCAGGTGCATCAGGGGACAGCCGCCGCAGGGCGAGTAGCGATCGCAGGGGGGCCTGACGCGCCGCGGCGAAGGATCCTGTGCAGCCTTGCGCCAGCGGGCCAGGATCCGGTTGCGTCCGCGGTGGTAGAAATGCACCCAGGCACGCTCGCCAGGGATGCCCTGCCAGACCGCGATGGGGGCGTGCGCCCCGCGGCACTCCGCTTCCCCCCGCGGCATCCAGCGATCCGGGGTCAGCAGCTCATCTTCGCGGGCCATGCCACCTCCGGTCGATATGCACCTGGAAACTGCAGATAACGGCTCACAGGTTCCTGGGGGATTGGAAAAACATGATTTTTTTTCAAAGGGGTTGCTCTTGACGTGAAAAGACTGGTACTTTCTTTGCACACCCGCAGCTCGCCTTCCCCGGCGGCTCGCCCTGTCCCCCAACGCCCATCCCCATTCCAGCGGCAACTGACATGACCACGCAAGAAGCCACCGTATACGACGACCGCCAGGATCCCACCGGCTCGGTCGGCATCATCGACCAGATCTCCATGTCCCTGCGCCAGGCGGACCTGGAGGTCTCCTCCCCGCTCTACGAAGAGGCGCTCGATCTGGCCCGAGGCGGCCTGCTGGGTGCCGCCCGGGACCGGCTGCGCATGCTGCTCTGCCTTGATCCCGAGAACGGCGACGCTCGCCTGCTGCTGGCCAAGGTCTTCGTCGGGCAGCACCGCTGGGCCGACGCCCTGTCGCAGATGGATGCGGCCCGGGCCCTGGGCATGCAGGTCCCGGCCTCGCTGCAGTCCAAGGTGGAGGCCGGCCTGGAGTTGGAGCGCAACGCCAGCGAGGTGCAGAACAAGCGCACCGCCACCCGCGAGCAGGCCGAGCTCAAGGCTCTGCGCTCCGAAGCACGGCGGCTGCGCACCGAGAACACCCGCATGGTGCGTGACAGCAAGCAGCTGAAGAGCAGAGTCACCATGTGGTCCGCGTCCTCGGCAGTGCTGGCGGGCGTCAGCATCGTGCTGCTGGTCTTCATGTGGGCCCTGCCCGGCGAGGAGCCCGCGGTGGCCAGCGCCAAAGAGGTGCTGCCCGCGCCCGTGGTGGCCGACGTGGAGCTGCCCGAGCCCGTGGTCGAGGTCGAAGCGGAGCAGCCGCAGCTAGCCCCGGAAGAGGTGGCTGAGCTGGTCCCCCCCGTGGTCGAGGCGCCCGCGCCCCAGGCCCCCAAAGAGGGCCCGGCGGTGCACACGGTGGTCTCCGGCGACACGCTCTATGAAATCGCGCGCACCTACTACGGCGATCCCACCAAGTGGAAGAGCATCAAGGACGCCAACTCCAAGAAGCTCGGACGGCGCAATCGCCTGGCGCTGGGCATGAAGCTGACCATCCCCTAGCGGATGGCTAATAGCTGATCTTCCCTTCCTTCTTGAGACGCTTCATGCGATCCATGCGGCGCTTGGCGCCCTTGTGGCGGTTGACCTTCCAGGCCTCTTTGTAGAGCTCCACGGCCTCGACATACTGCTTCTTGCGGTACAGGTAGCCACCCTGCCGGTACAGCGCAGTGGCCCGGTACTCGTCGTTGAGGTCGAATGACAGGTACGTGTTCATCGAGGCGATGGCCTCGTCCAGGCGCTTGGTGCGGGAGTAGATGACCGACAGGTAGTAGTGGGCCCGCTCGTTGTCGGGGACGGTGACAAGGATCTCATTCAGCACTCCCTCAGCGGCCTTGTAGCGCCTGGCGTAGCTGTACTGCCGCGCCAGCATGATGTTGTTGACGACGTTGTCGGGGTAGAGCCTGTGCAGCCGCAGGGAGCATGAGAGGGCGTGCTTCAGGTCGCGCTCCTCCATGTAGCTGAAGGTCAGGGCCAGGGTGGTGGGCATGGCCACGAAGATGCCCTGAGACTCGGCCACCTTCATCTGCGCCAGGCCCTCGGCACGCTTGTCCTCGAAATCGGGCAGCAGCTTGGAGCTCATGGTCACCACGCTGCGCCAGTAGTTGTACAGCCCAAACGCCAGCTGCAGATCCGGAAAATCGGGCGCCAGCTCGCGACAGCGCTTCATCTCCCGCATGGCCTCCACGGCCTTGCTCAGGGCGGAGACGAAGTTGCTCTTGCGCATGGTGTGGATGGCCTCGACGCCCAGCACGCCGCCCTTCAAGAAGTGCTCCCAGGCCTCGTTGCCAGCCGTCCGCATGGCCTCGTCCAGCCGGGCATTGGCCTCCCGGAAGGCCATCTCGTACTGCTGCTCGTACTTATAGTCGAAGTTCTCGAGCATCAGGGACTGCCAGACCAGCCCCTTGCCCACCGGACCCACGGCGGCCTGGGGCCAGTCGAGGCTCATCTGGTCGAAGTGCTCCCGCGCGCCCTTGTAGTCGCGCAGGTAGATCAGCTCCAGGCCCTCGCGGGTCTCATGCACGAACTTGGGATCCAGGTTCAAGTGATCGGCGCCGATATAGACCGTGTTGACGTAGGGACGGTTTTCCTCGAGATCCCTCTGGCGCTTATGGGTGGTGCGAACAGGGCGATCGAACTCCTCTTCGCCCTCGCCGGACTCGGTGTCCATGGTAGGCAGGCGCTTGCGGGTGATGGTCCCCTCGTCCAGGTCCTCCTCGGTGTCGTCCGCCAGGCCATCACCCTCGGCCAGCACGCCCTCTTCGCTCATTCCCTCTTGAGCCAGGGCCGGAGAGATGTGCAGACAGCCCAGCGCCAGGGCGAGATAGAGCCGCGAAAAGGTGGAACTCATGGTTTTCCTCCGTGGATGAGATGCGCCCTGCGCTCCGCAGCGTCGACGATCTCTTCTTCCAGCCAGACCCCCAGGAAGCGATTCGCTTCCTGGATGCCGGTGGGACTGGTGAGGTTTATCTCGGTCAGTGTACCGCCGATCACGTCGATTCCGACGAAGACCATGCCCCAGCTCTTCAGGTCGGGGCCGATGATCTGGCAGATCTCGCGATCACGATCGGTCAGCGTGCATTCTTCCACCGTAGCGCCCACGTGGATGTTCCCGCGATGATCGTCGGGCCCGGGGATGCGGTTCAGCCAACCCCGCGGCTCCCCGTCCACCAGGATGATGCGCTTGTCGCCTTCGACCACCTGCGGCAGATAGCGCTGCACCAGGATGGCGCGCCGGCCTTCGTCGGTGAGCAGCTCGGCCATGGCGTTCAGGTTGGCATCGTTGGCGTCGGTGACCAGCACGCCGCGTCCGCCGCTGCCGTCCCAGGGCTTGAGCACGGCCTTGCCCATGCGATCCACCGCGCTGCGGATGCGCCCCGGATCGGAGGTGACCACCGTCTCGGGGCAGAGCTGGGGCCAACGCAGCGGGTAGATCTTCTCGTTGGCCATCTTCAGCGCCAACGGGTCGTTGATCACCGTGGTGCGCTGGGCTGCCAGGTCCAGCAGGTACGTGCAGAAGAGATAGTCCTTGTCGTAGGGCGGGTCCTTGCGCATCCAGACCAGGTCGCAGTCGTCCAGCGAGACGATCCCCGCCTCCTCGGACTGGTAGAAAGGCGGCTCCGGAGCCAGGGAGAGGCTGCAGGCGTCCGCAAGCACCCGGTCGTCCTGCAGGTACAGGTCCGAGGACTGGCACCAGAAAGTGGGCCAACCCCGGCGCTGGGTCTCGATGATCAACATCCAGGTGGAGTCGGTCTGCATGTTGATGCTGGCGATGTGGTCCATCACGAACAGCGACCGCATCAGCTCTCCCTTCGAGTGAGGAGGCGCGAGCCCTGCCCGCTCTCTCTATTTCCCGATGCAGAAACGTGCGAACAGCCGGTCCAGCACTTGCTCCCTGGCGCCGCTGCCCCGCAGATCGTCCAGCAGCTGCAGCCCCGCCATCAGCTCCTCGGCGGCCACGGCTACACCAGCCTCTCCACGGGCCGCATCCAGGGCGCGCCCGACCTGCCGGGACAGGGCGAGCAAGAGATCGCGCTGGCGCTGGCTGGCGATGACCACCGCCGCCCCGCCGGGCTCCTCGCCCAGGAGCTCGTCTTGGATGGCCGCTTTCAAGGACTGCAATCCCGTATCGTCCAGCGCGCAGGTGGGCAGCAGTCGCTGGCCGTGCAGCTGGGTGACGGCCCCCGCCCGATCAGCGTGGTTGCCCACGAGCACGCGGCGCCGTCCCGCGCTGCGCTCCAGGATGGCGCGGCTCTCGGGCAGCTCGGGTCGATGGGCGGGCAGCACCACCACCAGCAGATCCGCGTCAGCCAGCAGCTCGTCGCGCAGGTCCAAGCCGTCGCGCTCCAGGCCAGCGGCCTGCAGGTTCTCGCCGGCGCTGTCCAGCAGGGTCACCGCTGCGCCGCCGATGCGCGTGTGGGCCTCCAGCACGTCGCGGGTGGTGCCCGGGGTGTCGCTCACCAGCGCGCGACGACGACCGAGCAAGGCGTTGAACAGGCTGCTCTTGCCCGCGTTGACCGGCCCTACCAGGGCAACGGTGGCGCCGTGCACCCGCACGCGACCGCTCTCGAAGCTGTCAGCAGCGTCACGCAGCTGTCGGCCCAGCTGGTCCAGTGCGGATAGCAGCTCGGCATCGCCGCTGGCGACCTGCTCTTCCTCCTCCAGGGCGTAGGGGAAGTCCAGGCGTGCCTCGAGCTGGGCCGCGCAGTCCAGCAGCCGCCGGCGCAGATCCTCGGCCCAGGCCCCCAAGCGACCGGACAGGCCCTGCCGGGCCACCTCGAGTCCGGCCAGGCTGCGGGCCTCGATGGCCTGCAGCACGGCCTCGGCCCGCAGCAGGTCCATGCGCCCGTTCAAGAAGGCCCGCCGGGTGAACTCGCCAGGCTGCGCCAGCCGACAACCGGCTGTAAGGCAAGCCGAGAGCAGGCGCTCCGCCAGCAAGGGATTGCCGTGACAGGAAAGCTCCGCGCAGTCCTCCCCGGTGTAGGAACGGGGGGCGGGCATCCACAGCAGCAGACCCTGGTCGAAGACGCCATCCGCGTCTCGCAAGCCCACCAGGCTGGCGCGGCGCGCAGCGGGCAGACCGCGGCGCAGGCCGCAGACCTGCTCCAGGATGCTAGCCAGCCCCTCACCCGACAGGCGCAGCAGGGCCACGGCCGAGCGACCCCAGGGGGTGACGCAGGCGACGATGGCTTCGCCCTGACTTCCGCGGGAAGGCATTCCCATGGAATGACGGGCAGGGCCGGGGCCGGATCTACCCCTCGACGGGGTAGATGCGCACCTGCTTGTGGGGACCCTCGCCCACCGACTCGGTCTTCACGTCGTCGTAGTCGGCCACCACCATGTGCACCACGCGCCTGGCGTAGCTGTTGAGCTCCTTGCGGATGACCTCGGGCTCGCCCGAGCTGCTCACGCGGCGCGCGATGCGATGCGCCAGCCGCTCCAGGTCGCGATCGCGATCGCGGCTCCTGCCGCGCCCGCGATCCTGGCCGCGCCCATCGTCGTCGCGGCGACCGCGGAAGCTGCGCCGGTCATCACGGCGGTCATCACGGCGGTCATCACGGCGCCCGTCGCGGCGCCCGTCGCGGCGCCCGTCGCGGCGCCCGTCGCGGCGGTCATCGCGGCGACCGCGGCCTCCCTCACGGCTGTCACGCCGCGGATCCACCACATCGACGCGGAAACGGAAGTCGGGATGTTCGTCGGCCATGCTGGTCGCCAGCAGGTGGTGCACGGCGTTGAGCGTGACGCCACGCCGCCCCACCAGGTGTCCGCCCTTGCTGGTCTCCACCCGCAGCATGATCTCGCCGTTGTCGGCCGCGGCAGCGACCTTGCCATCGAAGCCCATGCGCTCCAGCAAGCCCGACACATAGGCCTGGGCGGCCTGCACCGCCTCCATCACGGTCGGATCCTTGGGCCACACCCAGACCTTGACCGTGTCCATGCCCATCGTGCCACCCATGTCGTTCCTGAAATGGGCCACATCCAGCTCGTATTCCACCATGGAGGGTTCCAGATCGATGATGCTGGCTCCTGCGGTCACAGCCTCCAGGAGCGATTCGCCTTCTCCGACCGCGGCGTCTTCGGGATGCCTGGTACGCCTCTTGTTTTCTTCAGTCATGCTCTTGCCTTCTTTCGCTGTTTTTTCTTGTTCTTCGGGGTGGCGTCGCTCTCCTTCGTCGTCGAGGAGGCGGCGGGGCTGCGGTACTTGCGATTGACCACGTGCTGCTGGATGATCGAAAGGACGCTGTTGACAGTGATGTAAAGGGCCAGACCGGAAGGGAAGCTGAATATGAAGAAGACGAAGATCAGCGGCATCAGGCGCATCATGCGCGCCTGAGCGGGATCCATGCCGGTCATGGGCGTCAGGGTCTGCTGCAGGAACATCAGGCCACCCACGATCAGGGGCAGCACGCAGAAGGGATCTTGTCCCGAGAGATCCTGCCAGACCAGGAACTTGCTGTGGTAGAGATCGACGCTGTAGAGCAGGGTGCTGTAGAGAGCGAACCAGATGGGCATCTGGATCAGCATGGGCAGGCATCCGGTCATACCACCCATGGGATTGACCCCATGCTCCTTGTACAGGCGCATGGTCTCCTGGGTCTGCATCTCGCGGTCGTCTTTGTACTTCTCTTTCACTTCGTCCAGGGCCGGCTTGATCTTCTCCGTCTGCTTCTTGAACTCCTGCATGGACTTCATGGATTTCTGGGTCAGCGGAAAGAAAGCCGCCTTGACTACCAGCGTGAGCACGATGATCGACAAGCCCCAGTTTCCAAGGACTTTCTGGATGCTGACCAGCATCCAGTAGAGGATCTTGGCGAAGAAGCCGAAGAAGCCGAACTGCACCGCCTGCTCGAGATCGTGCCCCAAGGCCTTGAGGCTGGCATGCCCCTTGGGCCCGGCGTAGAGCATCAGCTCCACTTCATGGGTGGCTCCCGGCTCGAGGGTGACGTCCTCGGCCACCAGGTACAAGCTGGCGTGGTTTTCTCCACGGGCGGCGGCCACCAGACGCCCCCAGCCCGGTTCCAGCGGCACCATGGCCGAGAGGAAGTAGCGGTTGGCGATACCCAGCCAGGAGACCGCACCGGGCCTGGATACGGGACCGGCCTCGAAATCGTCGAAATCGTCCTCGATCTCGAGAGAACCATCCAACACCGACATGGCCTGGGTGGAGTTGGAGTAGCGACTGGCGTCGGGGTCGACGTCCTCGCCCACGCCCACCCACAGGCGCCCGCGCAGGGGCTGGGCCGTGGGGTTCTCGAAGCGTACGGTCAGCTCGCCCTGGTAGGGCTGGTCGGAGATACGGTAGCTCTTGGTGATCTTCAGCCCTGAGGGACCGACTCGGGAGAAGGTCGCCTGGCCCTGCTGGGCATCGACCAGCTCGTAGTCGCCATCGAGGAAGCCGCTGTCCATGCCGCCGGCCTCGCCGAAGCTGGCGGCCTCGGACAGCAGGCGCTCGGGCTGATCGCCACCGGAATAAGGCTGCCAGGACTCATCGGACTTGCCCGTGAACTTGCCAATCACCCAGCTGTAGATGGGAGTGACCACGTAGGGGCCGTCGTGCTGAGGCAGCACCAGGCTGCGCAGCACGCCACCGCGCGTGGTCAGCTCGCCGTCCCATTGATCGCTCTGCAGCGCTGCGGTGCGCTCGGGCAGAGAGCCGGTGGCCGCCACCTGCTCGGCCGCCGCGGCTTCGGGAGCCTGCGCCGCCTGGGGACCGGATCCGGTCCCGACTGCGGACCCGTCTTCGGGCGAAGCCCCGGCCTGGGCCTCGGCCTGGGAGCCGTCGCTCATCTGCGTCGCGGCCTGCTGGGAGGGCTCGGCCAAGCTCTCGGTCGAGGACTGGGGGGGCGCGAACCAGGCCGTCCACAGCCAGAAAACCGCCAGGCTCAACACAATGGCCAGGATGGCCCTTTTTTCGGTGCCGTCGTTCTCGTTCACTGGGATCCTCCGGATTCTTTCCGGGCCGACCCGCGAACCGAAAGCCCCTTCTTCAGCTCTTCCCCATTCGGTGGAACCGGATCAAGACCGCCAGGATTGAAGGGATGGCAACGCAAGATGCGCCAGGCACCCAGCACCATGCCTCTGAAGAAACCATGCCGTCGCAGCGCCACCAGCGCGTAGTTGGAGCAGCTGGGCTCGAAGCGGCAGACAGGAGGCATCCAGGCGCTCAACAGCTGATAGAGCCGGATGAAGGATATGGCCAGGCGGCTCATGAGGGACGTCCGATGCGGCGAAAGGCGCGCGCCACATCGCTGTCGATGCGCGCTGCACTCGCCGCGGCGGCCTTGGGAAGGGCAATGAACACGATGTCCCTACGTCCCTGGAGCAGTGGATATTCCTTGCGAACAGCCTCGCGAATCCACCGCTTCACCCGATTTCGCACGACGGCATTGCCTACCCGCTTGCCGACCGCCAGCCCGACTCGGCTCTTCGCCGCGGTGCCTGGTGCATGAACGGCCAGCAGAAAGTCCAGGCGCAGGCGCCTGCCAGTGCTGTGCACACGGCGATAGTCGCCTGTCTTGCGCAGCCGGAGCGAACGGTGGAACGTGGACCTTCCTAAGCTAGCGGTTCTTGGAGGGGACCGTGACCACCAGGCGCCTGCGACCCTTGGCCCGGCGACGAGAGAGGATCCTGCGTCCGCCAACGGTCTTCATCCGCGCGCGGAAGCCATGACAGCGCTTCCGCTTGATGTTGCTGGGTTGATATGTTCTCTTCAAGACTACCTCCTACGGTCGATTCCGCCCTTCAGCCGAGGCGCGCTGCGTTCGCGCGGCGCTCGGGGGCACTGCTGACGACCGAGCAATCGGGCGCCTCTATCTCTTCGCGCAGCTAGGGTCAAGCCATACGGACATGGCGCTTCGCCCCGCCAACGCCGGCCGAGTCGGATTCCGATCTGGCGCCATGCAGCGCAGCTTGCCACAGACAGCTTGTCTGAAAGAGCCATCGCTGCTACCGTCCATCGATGCGCCCCGAGGGCGGCGCCTAGCTCGAACCGACCTCCTCCGCTTGATGGTAGAAAGGGGACCGGGTGCAGGAACTCTGGAACCAAGTCCGCGACATTCTGACCGACCACATCAGCCCCAACAACCTGGATGTCTGGTTGAGCGAGGTCCGCGTGCTCAATGCCGAGGGACCCGAGGTTCGGCTCGAGGTGCCCAACCGCTTCCACCGCGAATGGATCATCGACAACTACCTGGAGGCCATGGAACGGGCCTTTGGCAAGATCCTGGGACGCTCCGTCTCCATCCGCATCATCCTGGAGACCGAAGGAAGCAACACGGCGGACAACAGGCCCCCAGCCGACTCCGGGGCGGATCAGAGCGACGAAAAAAACCCGCCGGACAACGACGGTACATCAGGGCGCATGGGGCGAACGCTGGCTTGGCAGGGCCGCCCAAATCCCGAGAAGAACTTCGAGAACTTCGTGGTCGGCGCCTGCAACGAGTTCGCCCACGGCGCAGCCCTGGCCGTAGCCGATTTTCCAGGCGGACAGTACAACCCGCTCTTCATGTACGGCGGTACGGGCCTGGGCAAGACCCACCTGCTGCACGCCATCGGCAATCGCATCCAGCGGCAGGATCCGGGGGCCCGCGTCTGCTACCTGACGGCCGAACAGTTCATGAACGAGATGATCACGGCCATCCGCTACAAGCGCACCCCCGAGTTCCGCCAGCGCTACCGCAACCGCTCCGACGTGCTCTTGATGGACGACATACAGTTTTTGGGCGGCAAGCGCGGCACCCAGGAGGAGTTCTTTCACACCTTCGAGGCCTTGCAGAACGCCGGTCGCCAGATCGTCATCACCGCCGACATGCTGCCGCGGGACATCGAAGGCCTGGAGGCCCGGCTGCGCACCCGCTTCTCGGGCGGACTCGAGGTTGACCTGCAGCCTCCCGACCTTGAGACCATGCTGGCCATCCTGCACAAGAAGGCCGAAGACCTGGGCCTGACCGTTCCGGCCGAGGCAGCACTCTTCATCGCCAACGGCGTTCGCAGCAACATCCGCGAGCTGGAGGGAGCCCTCAAGCGCCTGGCCGCCATCACCTCCATGTACCATGAGCCCGTCACGGTGGAGACGGCCCGCAAGCGCCTGAGCCACCTGATAGCGCCCGAAAATCCAATCATCACGCCCGATCAGATCATCAAGACCGTCGCGCGCATCCACAATGTCAAGACCTCCGACATCCTGGGCACCTCGCACCAGAAGCGGCTGGTGCGGCCACGCCACATCGCCATCTACCTGATCCGCGAGCACACCGAGCTCTCTTTCCCCGACATCGGGCGAGCCATCGGCGGTCGCGACTCATCGACCGTGCAGTACGCCTATCGCCGCATCAAGAAGCTGCGAGAGAACGACGCCGACCTGCAGGCCATCCTGGATCTGCTGGAGAAGAACCTGCGGGTGCATTGAGCACATGACGAGAATCTCTGGCTTCGAAGTACCTGGCCCCGATCCGCTGGAAGCGCACCCTGGGGAAAGGGCTGTGGAAACAAGCGCCGCATCCCTGTGGAAATGTTGCGGGTGAAATGAGGAAGACGAGCGGCCACTCCGCCTCGGGCCGTTTTCCCTCCTGTTTCCACAACGACATTCCCCTGGAGTTCCACAGTTCCTAACATTGAAAATGAACTTTGAATGCCTTTCTTTCTTGTTTTACCTCTTTTCCACCGACCCTGTGATCCACTACTGGAAGAATAAATAGGGATCTTCTGATCATGAAGAGAACACTGCCCGGCACCTCTGCTTTCTGCTAATAGGCATGGACAGAGATTTCGGAGCCGGAGATTCGGAGCGACTATGGACCTCTACATCACCCAAGAGGAGCTCGTGCGGGCCCTGGCCACTGTCCAGGGCGTGGTGGAGCGCCGCAGCAACCACCAGGTCTTGGCTCATGCCTTGCTCTCCGCGCAAGAGGATGAGCTGCAGGTCACGGCCACCGACACGGAGATCACCGTCGTTCACCGCCACGCAGCGCAGATCGTGGAGGCGGGCAGCGCATCGGTCAATGCAGCCCACCTGTTCCAGGTAGCCAGGAGCCTGCCTGATCGAGCGGTGCACCTGGTGGGTCAGGAAAACCACTCCCTGGTGGTGGACGCTCCGCCGGCCCACTTCAGGCTGGTCGGCCTGCCTCCCGAGGAGTTTCCGCCCCTGCCCGTATTCGAAGCCCAGAGCTCCATGACCGTCAATGCGGGTGACCTGCTGCGTGTCATCGAGCAAGCCGCCTTCGCCATCCCTGCGGATGACCAGCGCTACGGCCTGAACGGGGGTCACCTCGAGAGTGTGGAGAACGCCTCCGGAGAGCCCTTGTTGCGGCTCGTCACCACCGACGGCAGCCGCCTGTGCTACGGCGGCATCTCCTACCAGGGCGAGTTCTCCATGGGCCGCCACATGCTGGTACCTCGCAAGGCCCTGCTGGAGCTGCGCAAGCTGCTGACGGATCCGGATCAGTCGGTCACCATCTCCTTCGGGGATCGAGCCGCCACCTTCGCCGTCGGCTCCTCGCTGCTGCATTCCCGCTTGGTGGATGGCGAGTTCCCGGCCTATCGCAGCGTGCTTCCCAAGAGCTATCAGCGGTTGGTCAAGGTACAGCGCCTGCCCTTCCGCGATGCCTTGCGGCGAGTGGCCCTGGAGGCCATCGACCAAGCCAGCACCATCCGCATGAACTTCCAGGCCGAAGAGGTGCTTGTCTCCTCGCGGGGCATCGATCAAGGAGAGGCCGAGCATCCGGTGGCCATCGAGTTCGAAGGCGAGCCCATCGACATGGGCTTCAACGTGCGCTTCTTCCTCGAGGTGGTGGACTGCCTGGACGACGACGAGCTGGTGATGGAACTGGGCGAGTCCCTGTCGCCCTGCGTGCTGCGGGCGCCCTCCCTGCCGGATTCCCTCTTCATCATCATGCCCATCCGGCTGGACTGAACATCGGCACCGAACAGATAGCGCCGATCCTGCCGACAGCTCGAGGAGCTTCCGCAGCGCTGTTTCTGGGCTGCGCACGCAGCCCTGCGCCGCTCATCAAGCGGCGAAGATGGGGGGGAGAGGCGGTGTCCGCCTCGGATAGGGGGGGAAGAATCTGTCTTCCCCCCAAAAAGTCCGGACTGAACATCGGCACCGAACAGATAGCGCCGATCCTGCCGACAGCTCGAGGAG
>CAYVQL010000004.1:0-48253 GCA_964454135.1 uncultured Enterobacterales bacterium
CGCAGTCCTCCCCGCCCACCTCGGCTGCGGGCCAGCCGTCGCCGTCCACATCGATCAGGTCCCCGCCGTCGCAGTCCTGGTCGATGCCGTCGTAGGCCACCTCCTGCTGGGGCTCGCAGGCGGCAACACTGGTGTCGTCGGGCTCGACGGTGGCGGGATCGGCGCACGCAGATAGCAGACCCATCACAAGACATGCTGCGAGCTCTGCGCGAGTCACAGTGGCACCTCCGTATTCTAGACTATCCATGCCGCATTATCGCGGAGCAGCGCTCTCGGCGTCAACTCGATGCCCGACGGACCGCTTGCGGCGCTCAAGGGGCATCGGGCGAGAACCTCAGGATCCGCTCGGGATCGGTGGTATGGTCCGACACATACAGGTTGCCCTCGTCGTCCAGCGTGAAGCCGCGGGGCGAGACAGCCTCGGCGAACAGCTCCAGCTCGGCGGTGGCGTACATGGTGTAGACTGCGCCGGCGCCCTTGTCGCCCACGAAGAACCAGCCGTTGGCGGCGTCATAGACGATGCCGTGGGGCGTAGACAGGCCCTCGGTCAGGAAGGCGGACAGCTCGCCGTCGGCGTCGATCGTGTAGATGCCCTCGATCCCGGACTCGGACTCGGCCGCGTACATCAGGCTCCCGTCGAAGCAGATCCCGAAGGTCACGTACAGCGAGCCGCTGCTGATGAACGCGGCGGACTCGCCCTCCGGAGTGACCTGGACGATGTCGGTCGAGGCACGGGCGTTGGCCACGTACAGCAGACCAGGCTCGGCAAGCACGCCGTCGAAGTCCACGGCGATGAAGGTGTTGTTGCCCATGTTCTCGGTGACGAACACACCCGAGCTGCCGTCGGTCTCGACCCGGTAAAGCCCCCCCTCGGAGCCGATGTAGACCGTGTCGTCGGCCCCCACGGCCACGGCGTCCGGATCCTGGACCACGGGGCCGAACAGACTGGGTGTGCCGCCTCCGGCGGGCACGACGTGGATCTGCCCGTTGACCTCGTCCTGGCCCACGTAGAGGTTGCCGGCGCTGTCGAACGCCAGGGCCATGGGCGCGTCGATCCCGCCGGCGTAGACCTCCACCGTCCACCCCTCGGGCGCCGAGGGCAGATCGGCGTCGATGTCGGTCCAGCCGTTGCAGTCGTTGTCCACGCCGTCGTCGGCCAGCTCGGTGGCGCCGGGGTTCACGGCGGCGTCGCCGTCGTCGCAGTCGCTGCAGTCGGCTGCGTAGCCGGCGGGCTGGGAGCATTGGTAGCTGGTGGAGCCCGCGTCGCCGTAGCCGTCCCCATCCGCGTCGAGGCACCAGTCCGTGCCGTCCGCCAGATCGCCGTCCTGACCGTCGGTCAAGCCATCGCAGTCGTCGTCCGCGCCGTTGGAGAGCTCGGTGGCGTCGGGATTGACCGCGGCGTCACCGTCGTCGCAGTCGCTGCAGTCGGCCACGTAGCCGGAGGGCTGGGAGCAATCGTGGCTGAGCGACCCCGCGTCGCCGTAGCTGTCGCCGTCGGCATCGGCGCACCAATCCGCGCCATCCGTCAGGCTGTCGTCCGCTCCGTCCGTCAAGCCGTCACAGTCGTCGTCGACGCCGTTGCAGATCTCATCCGCGTAGGGATTCACCGTGGGATCGCCATCGTCGCAGTCCTCGCCGCCCACCTCGGCTGCGGGCCAGCCGTCGCCGTCCACATCGACCAGGTCCCGGCCGTCGCAGTCCTGGTCGATGCCGTCGTAGGCCACCTCCTCCTGGGGCTCGCAGGCGACAGCGCTGGTATCGTCGGGCTTCACGCCGCTGGGATCGGCGCAGGCGCATAGCAGACTCATCAGCATGCACACTGCGAGGTCTGCATGGGTCACGGCGGCACCTCCGGATTCCAGACTATCCATGCCGCATTATCGCGGAGTAGCGATCTCTCCGTCAACTTGGCGCCTGGATTCCGGTCATAGCGAGCCGCGGAAGCTCTTCCGCCAGCACGAGCTACGCCCTGCCCTGCGCCGCCTGGCTCGAGAGATCGGACGCAAGCTCGGAGGGCCATCGACGCCTTCCGGAGACGGCGCGCCGCTTCGGTGATCCCCTGCGCTGCGCGGTCCTGCGGACCAGTTGACCTCCACCTTCGCCGAGCTGGATGGAGACGAGAGCGGACAAACCCGATACGGTCTTTTTTTGTCCACCACACTTCGGAAAATTCCCAATAATAGGTCATTTTCCGTCCTACTCTTTCTTGCTTCCGACCAAAGGGCATGATAGATCATATCCATGATTCGTGCTGAAGATATCGAGGGCGTTCCCTTCGTGGGTTCCCTGGGGTTGGTGACCCCCTCATCCTGGGAACCGCCAGGTTGCCAGGCGCAGGTCCGCCCCTTGAGCTACGTCCTCCCGTCCCCCCCGCCGCCCCCCTTGGCGGCCGACGACACACAGATTCCCTACGACCCCACCTCGTCCAAGGGCGACAAGCAGACCCGCGATCCCGAGCCCTTCGCCGAGTACAAGGGATGGGTGCGCGAGCTCTGGCTGCACGGTTGGAACGATCAGCCCATCGAAGAAGGCGCGTCGCGCGAACAAGCCGCCCGCCAACTGCTGCGCCGCATGGCGGCCCTGGCCGGCGGCGGCCGGGCCCTGGACCTGCGCCAGGCCCGGCTGCTGGCCTGGTTCCGCACCCAGGACCTGTCGCTGCTGGGCTACCCCGGCTTCCCGGCCTTCCTGCGCGAGCGGGCGGACTGGCAGTCCAGCTGGTCCTATCAGCTGATGAAGCTGGCCTCGTCGGGCCTGCCACGCATCCAGGCTGCGGCGGCCATGGGCCTGATCTCGCTCGAGCAGGCCTTTTCGGCCGTGGGCGAGATCAGGCCCGAAGAGCAGGTCGACTGGCTGGACCGCGCGCTGGCCGGGCTGCTGGAGGCCTGGCGGGAACAGCTCCCACGGCCCAGCGAAGACGAGGAGCCCTTGCGCTGGTCCACGGATCTGCAAGGCGCCCAGCTGCAGGAGATCCTGCGTGCCCGCCGCCTGGCCCGGCTCTGCATGGGCCGCCCGGTCAGCGACGAGCAGGCCGATCGATACATCTTGAAAGCCTGGCGCGCCCGCAGGCCCGGCAAAGAGATCCTGGCCGAAGCCCGCCAGCCCCCGCCCGTGCCCGACGTGGGCGAGAGCTCCTGGTGCGACGCACCCGATCCGGCCACGCCCCTGGTGGGCCCCTGGGTGCAGCCGCGCGACCTGCAGCACGGCCTGCGCCTGCTGGAAAACCTGCAGCAGGTGCGCCGCCTGCGCGTGCTGGCCCTGGGGCGGGCCTACCAGCTGGCGGCCAAAGACCGGCTCTACCTCGACATGGGCTACCACAGCCTGGGCGGCTTGGCCAAAGACGGCCTTGGCACCAGCACGCGCACGCTGGAGCGCCACCGCGCCCTGGCCCTGCTGATCGACGAGCTGCTGCCCGTTCGCCAGGCCGTGGAGCAGGGCCTGGACCTGTCCCGCGCCCGCATGGTGGCCGACATGGCCTGCGAGGAAGATGTCGAAGACTGGCTGCACGTGGCCAAGTGGACCGGCGTGGGCGAGCTGCGGCGAGCCATCAAGCTGGTGGGCAGCAGCAAGCGCGTGGCCCGCGAGCTGCTGGCCATGTACCGACAAGCCATCGCCGCGGCGCGCGAGCTGGTGCCCGGGGCCGAGCCCATCGGGCTGGCGCCGGCCGAAGAGGAGTCCGCTCCGACTGTGGACGAGGATGCGACAGAGTCCGGAGACCAGCCCCAGGCCGCTACGCCGGAAACCGGAAGCGCCCCCCAGGCCCCTGCGACAAAATCCGGAAACAGGCCCCGCGCCCTCAAGCTGGCCGTGGCCCTGCGAGCCGTGCTGGCGCCCCCGTCGCCGCCCCGTTGGGTGACCGTGCACGCGGATCTACCCGCTGCGGCCCGCTGGTTCCTCGAAAACGTGCGCCCCGAACCCCAGCGGGGCTTCGGAAAGGTCAAGGAGAGAGACGATTTTCGCTGTCAGAACCCCGAGTGCCGCCGCCGCACGCTGCGCGCCCACGCCCACCACAAGCGCAAGCGCAGCGAGGGAGGCAACAGTAAACCCGAGAACGGTGATACACACTGTCCCTCCTGTCATCTCCGACTGATACATGCCAGGCGCGTCGCGGTAGAGGAAATCCACCTCGATGGCGTCGGCCCGGTGCAGCTCTGGCGCTATCCGGGGCGCGCGGTGGTGGTATTCTGAACCCGGCAGTCGTCGAGACCTGCAGACTAGACCGCCGAAGGCGGGCGGCTCGGGCCGCAACGACTGTGCCTGGCTCGCCGACTGCCAGGCTGATGATCTCCACCCCCACCCTGCTGCCTGAAGCAGCCCATGGTCCCGGCCATGACCTCACCGACCCCACGGCTGAGAATCAAATCCTCTGCCACGACCTCGACCGGCTCCCACAAGCGGAGAGTACCAGTTCCTGGTGCCTGACACCCCAGAATCCTAAAAAGCGCAGCCCCCCACGCGAGGTGCGATGCCTCCCCAACACCACGACGCCGTCATCATCGGCTCCGGCTTCGGCGGGAGCGTGGCCGCCCTGCGCCTGGCCCAGAAGGGCTACTCCGTCGCCGTGCTCGAGGCCGGGCGGCGCTGGCGACCAGGGGATTTCCCGAAGAGCAACTGGGACGCCAGAAAATACCTGTGGCTGCCCACCCTGGGTCTGCGAGGCCTGCAGCGCATGGCCCAGCTGCGACATCTGCTGGTGGTGGGTGGCGCGGGGGTGGGCGGCGGCAGCCTGATCTACGGCAACACCCTGTTCACGCCCCTGCCCGCCTTCTTCCAGGCCCCCTTCATCCGCGACCTGGGGCTCGAACCCTTCTACGACGAGGCCCGGCGCATGATGGGGGTGACGGACAACCCCAGGCTCTTCGAGCCGGACGCCTACCTGCGTGAGGTGGCCGCAGAGTACAGGCGCGCCGACAGCTTCACCCCCAGCCCTGTGGGCGTCTTCTTCGGCGAGCCCGGAGAAGCCGTGCCCGATCCCTACTTCCAGGGAGAGGGGCCCGAGCGCAGGGGCTGCAACTTCTGCGGCGGCTGCTTCGTGGGCTGCCGGGAGGGCGCCAAGAACTCCCTGGACCTCAACTACCTCTACCTGGCCGAGAAGCTGGGAGCCCGGATCGTGGCCGACACCGAGGTCCGGTCCGTCCGGCCCCTCTCCCCCGACGGCGCGGCAGGCTACCAGCTGGACACGGTGGGTCCCGGCGGCCGCAGGCAGAGCTTCCAGGCAAACAGGGTCGTGGTGGCAGCCGGCGTGCTGGGCACCCTGAAGCTGCTGCTGCGCTGCAAGCGGCAGGACCTGCTCCCCGGGCTCTCGGACCAGCTGGGGCGCCACGTCCGAACCAACTCCGAGACCATCATCGGCGTCAGGGCCCGCGGCGGCGACATCGACTTCTCCAAGGGAATCGCCGCCTCCTCCAGCGTCTTCCCGGACGAGCACACCCAGGTGCAGGGGGATCGTTACCCCGCGGGCTCCGACTTCCTGGCCCTGGTCTCCACCCTGCTCGTGGACGGCGGCGGCCGCCTGCCCAGGCCCCTGCGCCTGCTGGGAGCCATCCTGCGCCACCCATTGGACTGGCTGCGCAGCGCCTGGCCCTTCGGCTTCGCCCGTCGCGCCATGGTGCTGGTGGTCATGCAGGACCACGACACCAGCCTGCGCATCGTAGGCAAGAGGAAATGGTACTGGCCCTGGTCCTGGACCCTGGCGTCCCGCCTCCAGAGTGACCAGGGGCTGCCCAGCTACATCCCCATCGCCAACGACTTCGCTCGCAGGCTGGCCAAGCGCATCGACGGCGTCGCCATGAGCTCCGTCTCCGAGGTCTTCCTCAACGCTCCAGCCACAGCTCACATCCTGGGGGGCTGCGTCATGGCCGAGCGCCCGGAGGAGGGGGTGGTGGACGCGCAGAACCGGGCCTATGGCTACCAGAACCTCATGATCTGCGATGGCTCGGTGATCCCGGCCAACCTGGGAGTGAACCCCGCCCTGTCCATCCTGGCCTTCGCCGAGCGAGCGCTGTCCTTCGTGCCGCCGAGAGGGTGAGCCGCCGGCGGACCCAAACGCCCCTTGTTCTTGGTGTAGATTCGACTTGCCCCCTCCTCGAGGAGAGCGCCCATGACCGAACTCGACGGCCCCGCAGTCCTCCTGCTGATCCCCGTGGTCCTGCTGGCCTTCGCGGCCTGGTGGAGCTTCGTCTGCTGGATGCTGGCCCTGGTGGGCGGCTGGCGCAGCCTGGCGCAGCGCTTCGCCACGGACCAGCCAGCCCCCCCGGATGCCCAGCTGGCCCAGGGCCGCATGGGCTGGGTGCAGTACAGCGGCTGCATGCAGGTGGGCGGCGACGCCCGCGGTCTGCACCTGGACGTGCTCTTCCTCTTCAGGCCGGGCCACGCCCGCCTGCGCATTCCATGGCAGCAGGTCGCGCACAAGGGACAGGCAAAGCGCCTCTTCGTGACCCTGGAGCTCCTCGAGCTGGGGCCCGACCGCATCCGCCTGCAGCTGCCTAGCGGCGCGTGGAAGCACGTCGCGCCCCGCGACCGTTTCCCAGGCGCAGCGCCAGGCTGAAGTGATACGTTCCCCCGTCACCCTGCAGCCCGCGACCATGATCCCCACCCTCCTGCCAAGCCTGCTGCTCGCCCTGTCCGCGCCCGCCGTGGGCGAGGACGCCCCCGACGCCGAGCCAGCCGAAGCAGCGCCAGCCCAAGAAGAACCCGTAGTCGACCTCGAAGAAGAGGAGGGCCAGATCCTGGTCACGGCCCGCCGCCGCCCCGAAGCGGCCTTCCTCTCCAGCCGCGCCCACTCCCTGGTCGGCAGCCGCGACCTGGGCGAGGCCCTGCCCCGCACCGCGCCCGAGGCCCTGTGGGACACGCCCGGCGTCTTCGTGCAGCAGACCAACCACGGCGGCGGCTCGCCCATCGTGCGCGGGCTGATCGGTCCCCAGGTGCTGCTGATGGTGGACGGCGTGCGCCTGAACAACGCCGTCTACCGCACGGGCCCCCTGCAATACCTCAACCTGGTGGAGCCGCGGCACCTGGACCGCATCGAGGTGCTGCGCGGGCCCGCCTCCACGCTCTACGGATCCGACGCCATGGGCGGCGTGATCCAGCTCTTCCCCCTGGAGCCGCGCGACACCCGCGACCAGCAGCAGGCCGCGGCCCACGGCGGCATCCAGGGCCAGTACGCCACCGCCGACAGGCGCCGCCTGGGCGCGGGCCACTTCGAGGTGGGCATGCGGGGCTGGGGCATGCTGGGGGGCTACAGCTGGAAGCGCTCCGACGAGCTGAAGGGCGGCGGCGACATCGGGGAGCAGCCCTACAGCGGCTACGCCCAGCCCTCGGCCATGGGCAGCGTCATCTACCGCCTACCCCAGGGCAAGCTGGACGGCTGGCACATCAGGGCCGGCTACCTCTTCTCGCGCATCGACGACGCCGGTCGCACCGACAAGCTCTACGACGCCAACTCGCTGCAGATCTACGACAACACCGACCACCTGGGCTACCTCAAGCTGCACTTCCGCATCCCCGCGCTGCACCTGGAGGGGGACCTGGGCAGCTCCTACCAGCATTTCTTCGAGCGCAAGGACACCATCGACGTCGCCATCGACGGGCAGCGCATCGAAGAGCTGGACATGACCCGCGACGAGGTGACCGCCTGGACCCTGGGCCACGACCTGCAGCTGTACAGCTCCCTGCTGGACGACCGCCTCAAGCTGCACCTGGGGGGCGAGGGCTACACCGACCACGTCTCGGCCAGCGCCTCCAGCAAGCCCGTCTCCGAGAGCTGGTCCGCCCTGGACCAGCAGGCCTACCCCGATGGCTCCCGCTACATGACCGGCGGCGGCTTCCTGATGGCCGACGGCCAGCTGCTGCCTGCCAGCTCGGCGCACCAGCTGAGCCTGGGTGCCGGCTGGCGCATCCAGAGCACCGATGCCACGGCCCCGGCCCAGAGCGAACTGCCCGCCGTGGCCTTCGAACACCTGGGCCACGTCTTCCACGCCAGCCTGCAGCACAGCGTCGGGAACACAGTCAGCACCGCCTTCACCTTCAGCCAGGGCCTGCGCTCCCCCAACCTGCAAGAGGCCGTGATGCTGGGGGACACGGGCAAGTACTTCCACATCCCCAATCCCGACCTGCAGCCCGAGCGCTGCGACAGCTTCGAGCTGCTGACCCGCCTGCGCGTCTGGCGCCTGGGGCTGGAGCTCTCCGGCTACCACAGCCGGCTGGACCAGCTGATCCTGCGGGAAGAGACCAGCTGGGAGGGGCTGAGCGAGGTCGACGGCAAGCCCGTGGTGCGCAACGTCAACGGCGACCAGGGCCTCATCTGGGGCGGCGAGGCCGGCCTGAACCTGGACCTGGGCCGGGGCCTCTCCTTGTCGGGTCACGCCAGCCACACCTGGGGCCAGGAGCTGGTCAGCGGCGGACAAGACGTGCCCCTGAGCCGCATCCCGCCCCTCTTCGGCATGGCCAAGATCCGCTACGACGCCTACGACAAGCGCCTGCGGGCCTTCATCGAGACCTGGATCCGGGCGGCGGCCAAGCAGGACCGTCTCTCCCCCGAAGACGAGAGCGACGTGCGCATCCCCGATGGCGGCACGCCCGGCTGGTGGACATGGAACTTCCGCACCGGCTTCGGCGTGTACAAGCAGACCCGCGTCACCCTGGCGGCGGAGAACCTGCTCAACAAGGCCTACAAGTACCACGGCTCCGGCCTCTACGCGCCGGGCACCAACCTGGTGGCTGGCCTGGAAGCTGAGTTCTAGGAGCCTCATGGACCTGCTGAACCTGCTGGGCGACGAGGCCGTGGCCCAGGGAGCCATGGACGCCGGCATCAGGGGCATGTTCTCCTACCCGGGCACGCCGGCCACCGAGGTCTTCGAGCATGTGCGCGCCCAGCGCCCGGCGGACCGTCCCATCCTGGCCCGCTGGTCGGTCAACGAGAAGAGCGCCTACGAAGAGGCCCTGGGCATGTCCTATGCCGGGTCGCGCGCCGCCGTGGCCATGAAGCACGTCGGCCTGAACGTGGCCGCCGATCCTTTCGTCAACTCTGCCATCACCGGCGCCCACGGAGGCCTGCTGGTCGTGGTGGCGGACGACCCGCAGATGCACAGCTCCCAGAACGAGCAGGACTCGCGCTTCCTGGCCGATTTCGCCCACATCCCCTGCCTGGAGCCCAGCGACCAGCAAGAGGCCTACGACATGGCCTACGGCGCCCTTGGCTTGAGCGAAGCGCTGCGCCTGCCAGTGATGATCCGCCTGGTCACGCGCCTGGCCCACAGCCGCGCCCCGGTGCGCCCCCAGCCGCGCCTGCCCCAGCCGCGCCTGCCCCTGCCCCAGGACCGGGATCGCTTCGTGCTGCTGCCCGTGCACGCCCGCCGCCTCTGGCGCCAGCTGATGGAGCGCTGGCCACAGGTGGAGCAGATCCTCTGGGCCCAGCCGGGCAACCGCCTGCAGCTGCGCGGTCGCGAGCTGGGCGTGGTCGCGGCAGGCGTGGCCTACAACTACCTGCTGGAGAACCTGCAAGACGAGGCGCAGCAGATCTCCTGGCTCAAGCTGGCCTGCTACCCCCCGCCCCGCCCGCTGCTGCGGCGACTCTTCGAGCACTGCCAGAGCGTGCTGGTGCTGGAGGACGGCTACCCCTTCCTGGAGCGCGGCCTGCGTGGCACCCTGGATCAGCCCCCGCGCCCGGTCAGCGGCCGCCTCGACGGCAGCCTGCCGCGCACCGGCGAGCTCACCCCTGCCACGGTGCGCCAGGCCCTGGGCCTGCCCGCGCTGGAGACCGCCTGTGCGCCCCAGCCCGACCTGGCCCCGCGCCCGCCAGCCATGTGCCGCGGCTGTCCCCACCTGGACACCTACCGCCTGCTGGGCGAAGCCCTGGCCGAGCACGGCGGGCAAGGGCGCGTGCTGGGCGACATCGGCTGCTACACCCTGGGGGCCCTGCCTCCCCTCGAGGCCATCGACGCCACCGTGGAGATGGGCGCCAGCATCGGCATGGCCATGGGGGCGGCGGCGGCCGGCCTCAGTCCGGCCGTGGCCGTCATCGGCGATAGCACCTTCAACCACTCGGGCCTGGCTCCCCTGATCGACGCCGCACGGGCCGACATGGACATGCTGGTGGTGATCATGGACAACGGCGTCACGGCCATGACAGGCTACCAGCAGACCCCGCGCCAGGGCGGCCAGCTGACAGAGCTGGTGCAGGCCTGCGGCGTGGCCCGCAGGAGCGTGAAGCGCATCACCCCGGCCCCGAAAAACCACAGCCAGAACCTGGAAGTCTTCCGCCAGGCATTGTCAACGCCCGGTCTGTCTGTCATCATCGCCAGCCGGGCCTGCGTCCACGCCCCATTTTCAGGGAAGACCCACCCATGGAGCTGAACATCATCCTGGCAGGCGTCGGCGGACAGGGCATCCTGTCCGTGGCCTTCGTGCTGGCCGAAGCCGCCATGGACCAGGGGTTCCGCTTCAAGCAGTCCGAGGTGCACGGCATGGCCCAGCGCGGTGGGGCCGTGCAGGCCCACCTGCGCATCTCCAAGCGGCCCATCCACAGCGACCTGGTGCCCAGGGGCAAGCTGGACCTGCTGCTGGCCACGGAGCCCCTGGAGGCCCTGCGACACTGCCACCGGCTGCGGCCCGGCGGCGCCCTGGTGGCCTCGGCTTCGCCCTGCCGCAACATCCCGAACTACCCCGACCTGGACCAGATGCTGGCCCGCATCGCCATCTTCCCGCAGCACGTGCTGGCGGACACCGAGCAGGCGGCGCGCTTCGCCGGCGCGGCCCGGGCCCAGAACATGGTGCTGCTGGGCGCTGCCGCCCACCTGCTGCCCTTTGCGCCCCAGCGCTGCCTGGAGCGGATCGAACGCCGCTTCGCGGCCAAGGGGGCGCAGGCCGTGCGCATCAACCAGCGGGCGTTCCGCTGCGGTCGCCAGCTCGCCAGCGCCTACCTGGAGGGGATCCATGCTGGCGCTGCCAGCAAGCAGCTGCTATGCGCCGCGCCCGCCTTGCTGCGGGGGGCCTTCGAAGCGCAACCGCGCATCGCCGCCGGCAGCGCGCGTCGCCTCTGATCCTTGACCAAGGTCCTGCTGGTCAACCCCAACCGCCTGCAGGCGCCCTATCCCGTGGCGCCCGCCGGGCTTGCTCTGCTGGCCGAAAGCCTTGGTTCCAGCTGCGAGATCCGCCTGTACGACGGCTGCTTCCAGGGCGCCGGCGGCCTGCAGGCCTTGCTGGAGAGCTTCCAGCCCGACCTGATTGGGCTGGGCATCCGCAACCTGGAGCAGCTGGACATGCTGCGGCCCGCCAGCTGCCTCGAGCCCATCGAGCGCGAGTTCCTGCCCCTCCTGCGCCGTAGCCCCGCGCCCCTGGTGCTGGGGGGCAGCGGCTTCAGCCTGCTGCCCCAGGCGCTGATGGCGCGCCTGGGCGCCGACTACGGCGTAGTGGGCGAGGGGGAGCGCGCCTTGCCAGCCCTGGTGCGGGCGCTGCGGGCGGGACAGGATCCGGAGGCCATTCCAGGGGTGATCACGCGCCAGGGGCACCGAGCCCGCGTCACCCGCTGCGCGCCCCAGGCGCTGCGTCCCGCGCGCCTGTGGCGGCACCTCGACTACGGGCCCTACCGGCAACGCGGCGCCTACCCGCTGCAGACCAAGCGCGGCTGCCCGCGGCGCTGCGTCTACTGCAGCTACCCAGGCATCGAAGGGCGCCGCTTCCGCCTGCGCAGCCCGGCCGCCGTGGTCGACGAGCTGGAGGAGGTCCGCCAAGCCCTGGGCCCGGTCACCGTGGAGCTGTGCGACTCCACCTTCAACGACCCGCCGGGCCACGCCGAGGCCATCTGCCGCGAGATCGAGCGCCGCGATCTGGGCCTGCCGCTGCGCACCATGGGGCTCAACCCGGCCAACGCCAACGCGGAGCTGCTGGCGCTGATGCGGCGGGCCGGCTTCACGCAGCTGGACTGCACCCCCGACTCCGCCGCGCCCGCCATGCTCGAGAACCTGGGCAAGGGCTTCGACGCGCAGGCGCTGCGGCGCTGCGCCGCGGCCATCCAGCGCGCGGACATGCCCACCATGTGGTTCTTCCTGCTGGGCGGCCCGGGCGAGAGCGAGGCCACGGTGGCGCAGACCCTGGCCTTCGTGGACGAGCGGGTGAGCCCCCTGGACCTGGTGTACCTGTCACCGGGACTGCGCATCTACCCGGACACGGCGCTGCACCGGCTGGCCCTGCGGCGCGGTATGGTGGCGTCCGACGATCCGCTGCTGGAGCCGCGCTGGTTCGTGGAGCCCGAGCTGGGCGCCGAGCGGCTCTGCCAGCTCATCGAGCAAGCGGCCGCCGAGCGCTGCAACTGCCTGCCCTCCTGGCAGAGCCGGCCCTCGGCCGAGATGATGGCCCAAGCACTGCGGCTGCGGCGTGAGCAGGGTCTGCAGGAGCCCGTGTTTCGCACGCTGCTACGCCTGCGGGCCGCGGGAATGCGCTGAGGCTCCGCCACGCACACCCGGATCATCCTTGAGATTCGAGGCTGGATATGCGAGACTGAAACCGTCCCGGACAAGGAGGGCGGCATGGCCAGCGTGGTCATCCAGGAGGCAGGGCAGGACCCCAAGCTCTACAACCTGGACAGGGAGATCGTCGTCATCGGACGCCAGCGGGACGCGGAGCTGCGCCTGTCCAACATCTCGGTGAGCCGGCGTCACGCCAGGATCGTGACCAACGAAGAGGGCATCTTCATCGAGGATCTCGGCAGCCAGAACGGCATCCAGCTCAACGGCCAGCCCACCCAGCGCCAGCGCCTGAAGACCGGCGACGAGGTCCAGGTGGGCAAGTTCATGCTGCTCTTCTTCGGAGACGAGCGCACGCAGCTGGACCACGAGTACGAGGGCCGCCCCATCGCGCAGATCCCCTGCGTCTTCGGCTTCGACACCGGGGCCATGCGCGAGACCAGCACCTTCCAGCTCACGCCAGCCATGATCTCACGCATGCGCCAGGCCGCCCGGCTCTCCAAGCAGGGACGGGTGGTCAGGGACGGCGGCTACCTGGAGAGCTGGGCCCCGGGCAACGAGACCTTGCGCATCGGCGGCCGGGGCGACATCGAGGCCAAGGGCTTCCCCTGGCTGATCCCCGTGGCCGCCGTGGCCTGGAACGGCAACGCCCACGTGCTGCGGCGCCTGTTCCGCTGGGGCACGGTGAAGGTCAACGGCCAACCCGTGGTGGAGCGCATGCTGCGTGAGGACGACAGCTTCCAGGTGGCCGCCTCGGGCTTCCGCTACGTGGTGGTGGAGGACTGAGGGCAGTCCCGCTCAGACCGTCTCCGTCCCCCTGCGTATCGCCCACAGCGCCCCCACCCGCTCGTAGAATCGCCCCAGGGGCAGGCGCGTCTTCAGCACGCAGTTGAACAAGTTGTACTTGCTCAGATCCCGATCCACGATGCTGTCTCGCAGCTGGCGGTGAAGCCCCGTGCCAGGCATGGGGGTCAGGATGGTGTAGCCGGCAAACGCCACGCTGTGGCTGGCGGCGTGCTCGGCCAGGGCGTCGAAGTCCCCTTCCCCGTAGTCGGGGGGCACCACGTAGTTGCCCCGCAGCATGATGCCGTTGTCGTGGAAGACCTCGATGGCCCGGGTGATGTGCTCCAGGCGCAGCTTCTTGTCGTAGCGCCCCAGCTCCTCTTGGCGGAAGGACTCGAAGCCGGTGATGGCCACCTTCAGTCCGCCGCGGGCCAGCAGCTCGATCAGCGCGGGGTGACGCGCCGCCGTGTCGGCGCGGATGTCCATGATGAAGAGCTTCTCGATGCCCTCTTCGGCGATGCGCTGGAAGAGACGCCGGGCGAAGTTCGGATCCACCAGGGTGTTGCCGTCGGCGAAGCGCACGATGGGGTAGTCGTGCAGGGTCTTGAGCTCGGCGATGACGCTCTCCACCTCGCGCTGCAGGTAGCGCCCGCCGTGCTGTGGCCAGATGGAGCAGAAGGAGCAGCGGTGGGGGCAGCCCAGCGAGGTGAAGAGGTAGGTGCCCGGGTGCTGCACGGCACCCGCGACGTAGGTGGAGATCCAGCGCTTGAGGGGGGCGCGATCGGGCAGGACGAAGTCGCGACCGGCTGGCTCGCAGGGCAGGGCCGGCCGCGCGCTGGGCGCCAGGCCGTCCGGACCGCGCAGCCAGATGCCCGGTACACGGCCCATGGGCTCGCCGGCCTCCAGGGCCCGCAGCAGGGCGCGGAAGGCAGAAAGGGCGGGACCAGGACAGAGAAAGTCCATCTCCGGCCGATCGAAATCCTGGGGGCAGAGGGTGGCGTGCAGCCCGCCGGCCACGGTGCGCACGCCGGGATCCCAGGCCTTGGTCGCCCGCAGCAGGGCCATACTGGCGTCCAGCTCCGAGGCGATGCAGGTGACGCCCACCAGCTGCGGTCTGAAGCGCTCCAGGTGCGCCCGCAGCAGGGCGCCCGGGGGGGGCGTGTCGGGGTGGAGATCGTATTCGCCCTTCATCTCCAGCAGCTCGACCTCGTGCTCGGGCAGCGCCGCCATCAGGGTCAGCAGGCCCAGGGGCGGCCCCACCAGGCGGCGGTGCACGAAGGGCCGCGCCGCCGGGGGCGCGTGGTCCAGGATGGCGTTCTGCGGCGAGCGGGGCGGGTTGACCAGCAGGACGCGCATCAACCCTCCGGCAGCAGGCAGGCGCGCCCCTGCAGCACGCCGGCCGCGCCGAAGGCCTCCACCCAGGGCAGGGCGGCGCCGTCCAGCGAGCCCGGAAAGACCATACCCGTGCGCAGATCTTTGGGCAGGGCCTCGCGCGCCTGCTCGGCGCAGCCGGCCGTCACCCGGCCCACGTAGGCGCAGAAGGTGGCGGGATCGTCGACACCGCCGCTGCGCCGGCGGACCCTGGGCAGCCCCTGGGCGTCCCGCGGCAGGGTGGAGCAGCCAGGCAGGGCCGCATCCACCACCAGGGCCAGGCTCTCCTCGCCCAGCTGGCCCGCTCGCTCGAGGTCGGCGTTCAGCAGGGCGTAGCCACGCTCCGCCAGGGCACCGAAGTCGGCCGCCGCGCCGGCCACGGTCAGGCAGCGCGCTGGCCATTCCTCCTGCAGCCGGGGGGAGGCGGACAGCAAGGGCCAGGCCTCGCCGCAGCGATCGCTGGCCCGCCGGAAGTGCTCGCGGGCCTCGTCGATGCGCCCCTCGTCGCGGACGCGCTCGGCGCGCGCCAGGGCGCAGCCCGCCGCGCGCCAGAGCAGCTCGACCCGCGCCCAGTCCCAGTCCGGGACCATGGGCAAGGCATCCAGCGCCAGCTGGAACTGCTCCGGCGCGGGATCGCAGTGCTCCTCGAGGCGCCCGGCGGGCGGCAGCCGGCAGCCCCAGTCCGACAGCAAGGCGCGTGCGGCCAGGGCCTCTGGGGTCTCGCCCTCTTCCAGCGCCCGCGCCACCTGCCCCTGGCTGAAGGCGAAGGCCTCGCCATCAAAGGCATTCCCGTCTTGCCAGGGTTGCCGGTAGAGCGCAGTCAGCGCCAGCACCCCCAGGGTACGCGGCGTCTCGGCCATGGTGGCGGCCAGTTCGGCCTGAGCCGCGGCCTGCGCCAGCAGCTCTTCGTCATGGGAAGCGGGCTGCGTGCGCTGTTCTCTCAGCATGTCCAGGGCGGCCTGGGCGGTCTCTTCGGCCCGCCGCGCCTGGCGCAGCTTGAAGGCCACACGCGCCCCCAGGGCGGCCACTACGCTGAACACCACCAGCGCCACCAGCGCCACCAGGCCCAGCACGGGCAGCAAGGGCAGGGAGCGCTTGCGGCGCGGGGGCTGCTGGAGCGTGTCGGCGGACGCGGGCTCGTCCAGGGTTCCGGTAGATGCGGCGGCCGGCTCCAAGGTGGGGGTGTCCTGCACATCGGCGGGCACAGGGGCCAGCCCGAAGTCGGAGGTCAGGCCCTGGGTGGCGGGCGGCCGAGGCGCTGCCGTGCCGCTGCCGGGCTCGGGCACCCAGGCGGTGGGCGTGCCCTCGGCACCGGGCCTGTCGGACAGGCCAACAGTGGAAACCGGCTCGTCGACAGCGGCGGGGCCCTGGGAGGGCTCGTCGTCCAGGGAGAAGGTGGGTGGCGCGCTGTCGGAGCCGGCGGCCGCTCCAGCCGCCAGCGCCCAGGTGGGGTTGGTGTCGGACTCCGGGGCCGGCGGGGCCTCTTCCTGGGGCGGCCTGGTGCTGGGCTGCTGATCCGCGGACAGGCGCTCCTGGGAGGAGGCGGACGGCGGACGCGGCGCCGTCGCCGGGGCCTTGCGATCCCCGAGCGTAGGGATCTGAGCGCGCAGCTCGTCCAGGGCCAGCAGCATCTGTTCGGCCGAGGCGTAACGCTCCTGGGGGTGGTAGCTGCCCGCGCGGGCCAGCACGGGCCAGAAGGGCAGGGGCAGGTCGCGGAAGAGCTCCTCGTGCAGGTTGCTGGCGTACAAGTCGAAGGGCTCTCGCCCGCTCAAGAGCACGTAGAGCATCACGCCGACGGCGTAGATGTCCGAGGCGGCGGCGGCCTGCTTGGCGTCGTTGCGCACCTCGGGGGCCATATAGGCCCAGGTGCCCAGCACCGAGCCGGTCATGGTCAGCGCGTGGTCCGTGCCCGCCACCTGGGCGATGCCGAAGTCGGCTACCTTGGCCAGACCCAGGTCGTCCACCAGGATGTTCTGGGGCTTGATGTCCCGGTGCACGACGCCCTTTTCATGGGCGAAGGCCAGGGCGCGCAGCACCTGGTCGGTGTACTCGATGGCCTCGCTGGCCTGCAGCCCGCCCTGGCGCTCCATCAGGTCCAGCAGGCAGCCGCCCCCCACCAGCTCCATCACCATATAGGCGTTGCCCTCCTCCACCCCCACGTCGTGCACGGTCAGGATGTTGGGGTGGTGCAGCCGCGCCATGGTGCGGGCCTCGGTCTCGAAGCGCAGGCGGGCCTGGGCATTGCGGGCCACCTGGGGATTGAGCACCTTGATGGCGCGCCGCACCTCCAGGCGCTCGTCCCAGGCGCTGTAGACCACGGCCATGCCCCCGCTGCCCAGGATCTCCTGGAGGCGGTAGCGGCCGGCGGCAATGGAGGACTTGTCGTTGGACATGACGGACTGGAAGCAGTCCAGCGAACGCTATCAGGGAAGCGCGCTCAGCGGAAGTCCCTCGATTACCGCTTCTCCTGGAAATTCCAGCCCGATATTTCCCGGAGAAGCGGTGCAAGCCTCTCCGGACAACAGCGGCTCCACCTTGGACCACTCCAGCACGGTGGTCTGCTGCGCGGCGTCGTCCGCCCGGCTGATGATGCCCACCACGCGCTTCCTGCCGCCAGCGTCACCGATCACCGGGCCGCCGCTGTAGCCACGCAGCAGGGCCTGGTTCAGGACGAAGAAGCCCGGACTGCGCGCCGACACGGCCGGTTTCTGCACCTGGGGGTGGTGCATGGCGGGAAAGCCCCAGGCCTCCACCGTCGCGCCCAGCTCCACGGCCCCGTCCCGCCCAGGCAGCGCTACGCGCGGCAGCTCCTGCAGGATGCGCACCAGGGCGGCCTGGTCTTCGGCGCCCACTTCCAGCACCGCGAGGTCGTCCTGGGTCGAGAAGCACATCGACTGGGGCTGGATGCCCAGCGAGCCGATGGCGACGCGCGTGCTGGCCGCCACCACCTCGTCCAGCTCTTCGTCGCCCACGGTCCGCACGTCGGGATCGGGCACCAGCACGTGGCGGGCGGTCACCACGGACCACCGCCCGCTCTTGACCACCAGGCTGCCCGCTCCCTGCACGGCGTAGGTCACCCAGTCGCCCTCCTCTTCGCTCAGCCCCAGCTCGGCGGTCAGCTTGACCAGGCCGTGGAAGCCGCTGGCGAGCTGGTGCTTGCCAGCGGGAAAGGCTTGGTAGAGCGAGGGATCGGAGGACAGCATGCCAGGCAGCACGGCGGCGGGCTCTTCGCCGGCGCAGCCCGCCAGCAGCAGGGCCAGAAAGGGGGCTCTCACTTCGCCTCCAGGATCAGGTGCCCGACGTCCGGTGAACCCTGGCCCAGAGAGCCCATGAAGTCCAGCGAGTCGACTGCCCCCACGCCGATGGCCGTGATGCCCTTGACAGCCGCCAGCGCCACCTCGGCCCTGTCTTCGGGCGGTGTCAGGGCCACCACCGCGGTGGTCCCGACGATGGAGGCGATGGCCACGCCCCCGGCCACCACCAGGCCGACGGTCAGGGGCTCCAGCACCTCGTGACCGGAAGCCTCCGAGTCCACGCGCAGCACGTGGTCGCGGGCCACGATCAGGCCCAGCTCGTCCCCGGAGTGCCGGTAGAGACCCAGCCGCAGCCAGGCCGCCTCCACGCTGTCCGGTTGCACCCGCACCAGCAGATCCGCTGCGGAGAGAGCCGCCTCCAGGTCGGTGTAGCCCGCCGCGGTGGCCTTGCCGTAGAGCGCGCCCGCCAGCTGATCCACGGTCCCGGCCTCGCGAGCGGCGATCTCGTACTCCTGCGCCGCGGCGTGGTATTGGCTGGTCCACAGGTGCGCCAGCGCCAGGTCCATCAGGTCTTCGTAGGACTTCTGCGGCAGCAGCTCGATCTCGCGAATGATCTCCTCTGGGATCCGCCCCTCCCTCTCCTTCAGCAGCAGCTTTGCCAGCTCCGGCGCATCGAATTCCTCACCCGCAACGGACGCGGCCTCATCTCCCCAGCACCCCACGGACAACAAGGCCAATAGCAGCGGCAATCTCATCCACGCACCTCCTCGCGGGCGACGAGCCAGCCTACCATAACCAGCACCTCGTCCATGCGAAGCGACACCGGAGCCGCCAGGATCCCGCGGATCCCTCCTCCAGTGGCGCGGCAGGCGCACGCCCCCTCCTCAGAACACCCCCGGCCCGCGCCCCAGGTTGCGCAGCAGGCGCGCCGCAGCTTTGTGCAGCTGCCGGCGGGGCAGCACGGCCTCGACCAGCCCCAGCTCGTGGGCCTCCTGGGCCCCCAGGCTGCGCCCGCTCAGGATCAGCTCCAGCGCCGCGGCCAATCCCACCCGCGCGGGCAGGCGCAGGCAGCCGCCGCAGCCGGGCATCAGCCCGAACTGCACCTCGGGCAGCGCGAAGACGGCGCCGCTGCCGGCCAGGCGGTAGTGGCAGGCCAGGGCCAGCTCCAGGCCGCTGCCCAGGCAGCAGCCGCTGATGGCGGCCACCACCGGGTAGGGCAGCCCGCCCAGGGCTCGCAGGCTGGCGCTGGCGGCCTGCAGCCCCTCCCGGTCGGGTCCGGCAGCCCGCAGCTCGTCGATGGGGGCGCCCGAGGAGAAGTGCCGCCCCTGGCCGCAGAGCACCAACCCTTGCACCGCCAGCCCGGGCAGCTCCTCCCGCACCAAGCGCCCAAAGACCGCGAAGAAGGCAGCGTCCATCCGGTTCTGCGGCGGCGTGGCCAGCTCCAGCCAGGCCAGCTCGCCCTCCACGCGCAGCTGGGGCGACTCAGCCACGGCGTGGCTCCAGCACAGCCACGCCGTAGGCGTGCCGGCGGCTGTGGGAGATGGAGATGCGCAGACAGCCGGCGAGGGGCGGCGCTCGCAGCAGACGCGGCGCGCCGCTCTCGGCGCGACCCAGCTCGAGATCGAGGGGACCGCAGGAGACGCCCGCGGCTCCGTAGAGCTCGCCCAGCGCGCCCTCGAGCGCCAACAGCCCCGCCAGGCTGCGCAGGGGGCGCCCGGCCATGGAGGCCCGCTCTCCCCCCCCGAGGCAGCGGCGCTCCCAGCTGGGGCGATCAAGGCCGATCTCGGCGATCTCCACCACCTGCAGGAAGCTGCGCAGCTCCTCAGCCATCGTGAGCCAACAAGCTGCAGAAAGCCTGGATCTCGTGCTGCAGGGCCTGCTCCGTGGGCAGGCGCCGCCCGGCGTGCACCGCCCCCATCACCGCGTGAACCTGCGCGCAGCTGCGCTTGCCCACCAGCTCATCCAACAAGCCCAGCACCCGCCGCTCCAGCTGACGTGTCGCGCAGACACGCTGCAGCAGGCCCAGCTCATGGGCCTCTTCACCCCCCACCAGCCGACCGCTCAGCATCAGCTCCACCGCGGCGGCGGGCTCCAGCGCACCCTGGCAGAAGACCGTGCCCCCGAAGCCGGGCAGCAGGCCCAGCTCGGCCTCGGGGAAGCCCAGCAGGGCCTTGTCCGAGGCGCAGCGGAAGTGGCAGGCCAGAGCCAGCTCCAGGCCGGCCCCCAGACACATGCCGCGGATGGCGGCCACCACGGGCACGGGCGCGAAGGCCAGCAGCTGCAGCAGCTGCGCGCCCTGGCGCAGGCGAGCCTCCAGGGCTGCGGGATCGCGGGCCTGCACGGCCAGGGCGTCCAGGTTGGCTCCACCGCAGAAGTGGCGCCCCTGGCCCCGCAGGATGACGCCCTTCAGGTCGGGCGCCGCCAGGAAGGCCTCCAGCTCGTCGGCGCCTGCGAAGCGGGGATCGAGCAGCGTGTTTGTCGGCGGGTTGACCATGGTCAGCCAGCCGAACTCTCCCCGACGCTCGTAGGCCAGCTTCATTCCCTTTCGCTCCTCGCGAGGACGAACCTGCGCTGTGTACTGCAGCGGGCGGCCAGGGGCCACCACTGGGCCCCCATCCCGTGCTATGGAGCGCCTCCCCGACGAGGAAAAACCCATGCGCGGCTCGCTACTGCTGGCCCTGGCCCTCTTCCCCGCGCTGGCTGGCGCGCACGATCCCGCCAGCAACGCCACGCCTGCGCAGGAGCTCGATCTGGCCATGCTCGCCGCCCAGGCCGACGCGCTGCACGACCAGCCTGTGAGCGTGCAGGGCACGGTCTGCTGGGCTGCCTGCCAACATGGAACCTGCCTGCTGCAGCTCTGCAGCTCCCAGCCAGAGGTGCCCAGGGTGCTGGTGCGCCACCACGGCGAGATCGCCGCGCTGGACGATCTGCGCGGGCGGCAGGTGCGTGCGCAGGGTCTCTACTACCAGAAGGTCTACCCGGCCTACCGCATGGCACGCTGGCAGGCGCTGGGCTGGCGGGCGGACGAGCCGCTGCCCGAGGCGGCCCTGGTACGCCGCGTCCAGGCCGCCGAGCTGGACCTGCTGCCCCATGATGGCGACCTCCCGCAGGAGAACGGCCCCCTCCAGGCCTGGACCGACGCGCGCTACGACATGCACGCCATGGAGCTGGAGCGGGCCGGCACCAGCGCCGGGCGCAAGTGCCTGGCCCCGGGGGCGCGCACGCCCGCGCACGGCACCGGGGCCATCCAGGAGCTGCTCTACGGGCTGCAGGGCCAGCTGCAGGTCACGGTGGGCTCCCAGAACCACCTGCTGGAGCCCGCAACGGCCCTACTGATCCCGCCCGCCACCCAGCACGAGATCCGCAACGCCAGCGAGGCGCAGGCCTGCTACCTCTTCGTAACCTCCACGCCGCGGGACTAAGGCCCTGCTCGAGGTGAAAATGTCCCCAGCCCAGAGAGGCACCTGCCAGAATTGCTCCCGCGAGTTCTCCAAGGGGGGCATCGCCCGCCACCTGGACAGCTGCCTGCCCCGCGCCCGTGGCGACAGCCTGCACCTGATCGCGGACGCCGGTCCCTTCTGGCTGCACCTGGCGGCCCGCAGCGACCTGCGCCTGCGGGAGCTGGACGAGTTCCTGCGCGCCATCTGGCTGGAGTGCTGCGGTCATATGAGCAGCTTCGAGTTCGACAGACCCAGCAGGCAGGCTGTGCTCTTCGAGGAGCTGGATGACGACGGCCTGGACCAGCGGCTGGCGGATCGCCTGCTGCCGGGCGAGGCCTGCAGCTACACCTACGACTACGGGTCCTCCACCGAGCTGCGCATCCGGCGCCGCAAGGGCCACCCCCAGCTACCCCCGGGCGCGCGCATCGCCGTGCTGGGGCGCAACCTGATGCCCGAAGAGCCCTGCGACGACTGCGACGCCGACGCGGCCTTCTACTGCACCAACTGCCAGGCCCTGCTCTGCGACGACTGCGTGCAAGAACACAGTGTGGACTGCGAGGAGTCTCTGCTGCCAGTGGTCAACTCCCCTCGCTGGGGCGTCTGCGGCTACCACGGACCGGAGGAGGATCCGCGGGTCTGGCCGCCCCGCGCCCGGGCCCCCCGCCAGCCCCCTCAAGCCCCCACGGATCCCGAGCGCATCGTGGACGAGCTGTTCTCGGATCCGCCGCGCAACGAGATGGAGCTGGCCGAGCGCCTGGAAGGGCTGCACCGCTCCACGGCGAGGCGCCTGCTGGTGGAGCGCCTGGCAGCCGGAGAGGTGCCCCGAGAGGCCATCGAGATGTACCCCGCCATCTTCCAGCTGCTCGGGGTGCAGCAGCAGGTGGGCCGCCTGCAGCGCATCGCCTGCGACGAGGATCTGGCCCCCGCGCTGCGCAACGTGGCCTTGGCCGCGCTGACTGAGCAGGCACCCGCGGCGGTGGAGCAGCTGGGCGACCAGCTGGCCTCGGACCACCTCGCAGACATGATGGCCGAGAGCGTCCGGGGGATCCTCAGCATGGCCCAGCTCGACAGTGGCATTCCCCGCGCCCTGGCCGACCTGCTGGAGGGGATCCCGACCGAGATGCGAGAGCACCTGCTGGGCCTGATGGGCGAGCTGCGGCGCCAGGAGGGCATCCCGGGCAGCATCCTCTACGGCCAGGCCCTGCGGCGTCCGGCCCTGGCCGATGTGCATCCCATGATGATCCTGGGGCTGCAGCTGGACGGCGATCCCGGCGCCCTGGAGCTGCTGGAGGCGCTGCGCGACGAGGCGCGCGATCCCGAGGCCCGGCGGCAGCTGCAGGGCGCCATCCTGCGGGCCCGCTCCGACAGGCTCGAGGCCGAGCCCGAGTCCGAGGAGGACAGCGAGGCCTACGCCCTGGTGAGCAGCTGCGATGGCCAGGGCGCGTACAACCTGCTGGCCTGCCAGCCGGGGCGCGACCGGGCCTGGAGCGTGGCCACGGTCTGCATCCGCGCCTCGCAGGACGTGCGGGACGGGATGGTGCTGCCCGAGCTGAGCGAGGACGAGCTGGAGGACCTGGTGGAGCAGTTCGAGTTCCAGGCGGATGTCTTCTTCGCCGAGATCGAGCTGGCCACGGCCGCCACCCTGGTGGCCGAGGCCGTGGCGCGCGGCGAGCGCCAGGGCGCCTCCCTGCCCGACGACGCCCGGGTGCCGGTGAACATGATCCTGCGCCACGACCGCGGCGCGGCGCTGCCCGACTCGGATTTCGAGCCCGATCCGCCCGATCTCGCCGCCTGTCGCGATCTGCTGGAGAGCGAGGGCTTCGAACACTGGTACTTCGATCGGGGCGACCTGGCGGGCTGCGGCATCCCCTTGCCGCCCGCCTCCCCCTCGCGCCGGGCCGCGTGGCTGAAGGGCGCCAACAAGCGCATCGACACCCCGGAGCACCGCCAGCGCCTGGCCGGCATGTGCGAGCACATGGCGCACGTGCACGACTGGGAAGGCGACATGGAGCTGGCCGCCCGCTGCCTGGCCCTGTTCCAGCGCATCTCGCAGCAAGGCCTGCGGCGCGAAGCGCTGGTCCGGGCCATGCTGGAGCGCAGCGCAGAGCTGCTGGCCGGCAGCCTGCCCCCGGCCCTGACGGCCGGGGGCGAACTAGGCGACGCGGACCTGCGCGAGACCCTGCGACGCAGCTTCTTCCGCGAGGGCGGCGCCAAGCGAGGCAGAGACATGGCGCACCTCGACCTGACCGAGGCCGCGGTGGCGGCCCTGGAGGGCATCTTCGCCGGCCTGCCTGGCGAGCAGCGCCCACGCCAGGACATCCAGCGCCGTAGCGCCTACCAGGCCGCCGGGGTCTTCTGCGAGGCGGCCATCCGCAGCGCCGCGGTAGGCGCGCCAGCAGACCGCGAGCAGCTCGTGGACCGCATGGCCGACACCATCTTCGGCGTCGCGAAGATCGGCTCCCAGCACGCACTGGACTGCGCCGCCGCCCTGCACGCCGCGTTGCAGGACTTCGTCGACAGCGTCTGCAACGGCTGCCCGTTGCGCTGCCTGGCCCGACCCAAGCACAAGATGCAGCGCGAGTTCCACAGCTCGCGCCACCCGGGGCTGACGAACGGCAGGTCCTAGCGCAGCCCCGCGGCCGGCGATCAGGACCAGTTCCCCTGCAGCACCCGCTCTCCCGCCAAAGCCAGCCCCCGCTCATCCAGCTGCCCGCTGGCCAGCATGGCGCGCGCCTTGTCTTCCAGCAGCCCCCGCAGGCGCCTGCGCAGCGCCTCCTGGTCCCAGGGACCGGGCGCCGGTGCCCAGGGCAATGCCCGGCCGCAGAGCAGCCCGTCGCGGTTCTTGCGCCCGCGCTTGCCGATGGCCAGCAGCTCGGCCAGCCCCTCCTCCAGCGGCGCGCAGGCCTGCGCCTGGGCCCTTGTCATACGGCTGCGGTACTGGCGCACCGCGGCCAGCGCCACGTCCAGGCCCACGGCGTCCATCAGCTCCAGGGCGCCCAGGCCCAGCAGGTCCGAACGCGAGGCCTCGTCCAGCAGCTGCGCGGGCGCACCAGCCCGCAGCAGTCGCAGCAGCTCACTCTGCAGGGGCAGCAGCAAGCGATTGACCGCAAAGGCGGCGGCCTCGTCCTGCAGCAGGATCCGCAGATCGAGCGCTCGCAAGCAATCCAGCAGGCGCTCCGGCACGTGCGCCTGGGGCGCCACCAGCTCCACCAGGCCCGTCAGGGCCAGGGGGTAGAAAGGGTGCAGCCCCATACAACGGGGATGGATCTCCCAGGGCAGGATCGAGGAGCTGGCGCTGACCAGCAGCATCCCCTGCCCTTCCCCCGGGACCAGCTGCGCGAAGACCAGCCGCTTGGCGGTCAAGGATTCCTCTACGCATTCCAACAGCAGATCGGCCGCCAAGGGCGTCCCGTAGTTCCGGAAGCTGGCAGCACCCAGCTCGTCTTTGGGAAAGAGGCGCTGTTGCCGCTTCACGACCCGCCTCACTTGCCGCTCCAGGCCGGCCAGGCGCCCCGCATCCCGCGAGAGCCAGTCCACGTCCCAGCCACCGCAGAGAAAGGCCAGCCCCATGTCGCGCCCCACGCGACCGCTGCCCGCCACAGCCAACCTCACGGCAGCCACCGCCCGCAGTTGCGCAGGTTGACATGCCGCGGCGCACCCGGAACGAAGCGGGCGCTCTGGGTCAGGCTCAGGCCCGGACCGCACTCCAGCACCGCGGTCGCCCCCAGCTGGGCCAGCCGCTCCACCACGCCCTGCCAGTGAATGGGGGTACACAGGTTGCGGGCGGTGAAGTCCGCCAGCTCGGCGGGCTCCCGCAGGCAGCGCAGATCGATGCTGGAGACCAGCGGCCGCGCGGCCGGCCGCCAGGACAGGGTCCGCAGCCAGCCCCGGAAGCGCTCCCCTGCCCGGCCCAGCAGCTCCGGGTGGTGGTAGGGCGCCTGCACCGGCAAGCGCAGGGCCCGCAGCGCCCCCTGCGCGACGGCAGCTTGCAGCAGCTCCTCCAGGGGCGCGGCTGGCCCGGCCACCAGCCAGGACTGGGGGCTGTTCCGGTTCACCAGCCGCAGCGCCGGCCGCTGCGCCAGCAGCTCCACCAGCTCGCCTCGCTCCAGGCCCACTACCGCCGCCAGGCCGGCCTCTCCCGGTGCGCAGTCCTGGTTCACGAGCTGGTGGGCGCGCCGCACCATACGCAGTCCCGTCTCGAAGTCCACGGCGCCCGCCGCCACCAGGGCCCCGTAGATGCCCAGGCTGTAGCCAGCCACCCAATGGGCCTGCAGACCGGCCGCCAGGTAGACCGCCTGCACGCCGCAGCCGAAGGCGCAGCCGAAGAGCTCGCTGGCCAGCGGATCCAGCGCCGCCAGCTCGCCGGCCAGCAGCGCCGCCTCGAGGTCGGAGCCAGCCGCGCGCGAGCCCTGCAGGAGAAAGGGCCCCATGCATTCCTGGTGGCGCTGGTAGAAGGGGATCTCCCGCCCGCAGGGCGCCACGCCGGCCCCCGGGAAGGCGAAGGCGAAGCGCCCCTCAGCTACCGGCATCGCAGCGCACCGCGTAACCGGCCTGCATGAACTTGCTGACCTCGGTGACGAAGCTCAGCACGCGGTCCCCGGGATCCAGGCGCTCATGGCGCAGGACCTGGTCCAGGCCGATGAGCGCCATGGGCGGCCCGCAGTAGCCCAGCTCGTCCAGGCTGCTGTAGTAGGCGCACGCCGCGATGCCCAGGGCCTGGCATTCTTCCATCACCGACTCGGCGATGTGCTTGGCGGGCAGGTTGACCTGGAAGTAGCGCACGCGCTCGGGGGGCACCGGCCCCTGCTCCAGCATGCGCCGCAGGCCGTGGAAGAAGACCGAACCCCCCTGCTCCTGGAAGATCTCGCTGCCCAGGGCGTTGCGGAAGCGCTGGCGCAGGTGGTGCCGCCCCTCGGCCCACTCCTGGCGCGGATCCATCCAATAGGCGGGCCGCTGGTTGAACATCAGCGAGGGCCGCTTGCCACCGATGGACTCGATGAAGCTCTGCTCCAGCACGAGCCGCGCGCCGGCCGCTGGCTGGGCGCTGAGCACCAGGGCTCCGGCGCCGTCGGACAGGAACCAGCGCAGGAAGAGCGACTCCTTGTCGACCAGGGCCTGGTTGAAATACTCGGCCCGCAGCTCGGAGCTGGAGATGCCAGCCGAGAGCACCAGGGCCGTCTCATTCAAGCCGGCCGCTACAAGCTGGTGCGCCAGGTAGAGGGCCTTGTAGGCCGAGGTGCAGTTGGCGTGCAGCGAGAGCTCCTGGCAGCGCTCGATGCCCAGGGCTTCCTGGATGCGCACCGCGGCTGTGGGCATCTGGTCCTGGTGGGCCGAGCCGTAGCAGATCAGGTCCGCCTCGCCGGCCGCCAGCCCGGCCCGCTCCAGGGCCAGATGGGCGGCCTTGACCGCCATGCTGACGTTGTCTTCGGTGAAGCGGCGGGTCTCAGGATCCAACGCGTAGTGCACGTGGCGGATGGCCAGCAGCTCGCGCATCACGGGGTGGGAGCGCTTCAGCCAGCGCTGGATGCGGGGCGGCGCCTGGCTCAGCTCGCCCAGCACCTGGTGGATGCGGTCGAACGGGATGGGAGCCCCGGGCAGGAAGCTGCCGCTGCCCGTCACGTAGACCGGGCGGCTCACGCCTGTTCCCCCGGCCCGGAGAAGATGCAGACGCCGTTGTGCCCGCCAAAGGCGAAGGCGTTGCACATCACGTGCCGCAGGGCCTGGCGCCGGGCCCGCAGGGGCACGAAGTCCAGCTGCAGCTCGGGATCCGGTTCGCCCAGGTTGGCGGTGGGCGGGATGGCGCCGTGGTGCAGCGCCAGGCAGCAGATGACGGCCTCCACGCCGGCCGCCGCAGCCAGGCAGTGCCCGGTCATGGACTTGGTGGAAGAGACCGCCAGCTGCCCGGCGTGGTCCCCGAAGACGCTCCGGATGGCCAGCACCTCGTTGCGATCGTTCAGCAGGGTGGAGGTGCCGTGGGCGTTGACGTAGTCGATGCGCGCCGGCTCCAGGCCGGCCAGCTCCAGGGACCGCCGCATGGTGACGGCCATGCCAACCCCCGCCCGCTGGGGCGACAGGATGTTGAAGGCCTCGGTGGTCAGGGCCGGGCGAGACAGCTGCGCGTAGATGCGGGCATCGCGCCGCCGTGCGTGCTGCAGCGACTCCAGCACCAGCACGCCGCCGCCTTCGCCCATCACGAAGCCAGCCCGCTGCCGGTCGAAGGGGCGCGAGGCCTGGGCGGGATCCCCCGACCAGTGGGCCAGGGCCATCAGCGACTCGAAGCCTCCCACGTCCAGGGCGTTGATGGAGGAATCGCAGGCTCCTGCCAGCACGGCGTCGCACTGCCCGGATTGGATCAGCTCGAAGGCCGAGGCCAGCGCGTAGATGCCCGCCGAGCAGGCCGTGCCCACCACGAAACAGGGACCCGTGTACTTGCGCTGGATGCTGATCCAGGCCGCCGGCGCGTTGCTCATATTGCGCAGGATGCGGTGCTCGTCGCGCTCGGGGCCCTGGTGCGCGTAGCCCGTGCCGGTGCTGCCCAGCACCACGCCCACGCGGCTGCGGTCCACGCCCTGCTCAAAGCCGGAATCCTCGGCGGCCATGCGGGCCACGGTGACCGCCAGGCGCGTGCCGCGGGTCATCTGCCGGCGCTGGCGGGGCTTGATCCAGCGGAAGCGCTCCTCGGCCCCAGCGGGCAGCTCCACGCCGAAGTCGCAGTCCAGACCCGCGGGGTCGAAGCCGCGAAAGCGGCCCACCGGGCAGCGGCCCTGCAGCAGCCCGGCCCAGCTGCTGTCCAGGTCCAAGCCCAGGCCGCTCATCAGGCCCAGGCCGGTCACGGCGACGCGGGGCGGGGCAGATCTCACGGGGCTTCTCTCCACAGGTAGACGGTCACGGCCAGCTCGCCCGGCACAGGCTCCAGCACTCGCGCGGTGGCGCGTTGCAGACTGTACTCCCGCCGCAGCGCTTGGGAAAGCTCCACCTCGGTCCGGACGGCCAGCGGCCCGGGGCGCAGCTGGCAGTCGCGCCAGTCAAAGGGCCGCTCCAGGGCCTTCAGCAGGGCCTCCTTGCAGCAGAAGGCGGCGCAGAGCGCCCGGGCCGGATCCACTTGTCGCTGGCAACGGCTGGCTTCGCGTGTGGAGAAGACCAGGGGCCAGGGCTGCGGTTCGTCGACCAGCGTGGCGAAGCGCTCCACCTGCTCGGCGTCCACGCCCACGCCCGCCAGGATCTGGGGACGGCCTGCGCTCCCCAGCGGCGCCTCAGAGCTCCACCTGCAGGATGTCGTCGCCATGCTCCACCACGGCCAGGGTGAGCGCCACCACCTGCCCGACGGTGTCGGCCGGCTTGCGCATCAGGTGCCGGCCCAGGGTCTTGAGCTCGATGGAGATGCCGTAGCGCCGGCGCACCTGCTCCAGCAGGGCCAGCAGCATCAGGGAGTCGCCCTCGAGGGTCTCGATGATGTCGGTGTCATCGGAGAGCTCCTCGACCTCCACGTCGCACTCATCGGAGAAGAACTCGTAGACCAGGTCGCGGATCTCTTGCTCTGTGGCAGGATCCAGGGGCATGGGCGCACCTTCCACGCCGTAATGCCCACAGCGGGCCTGGAAACGGCGAAAGGCGGTGTATAGCTAGGGCTGGGCGGGGGTGTCAAGGGCCTGTCAGCCGTAACCATCCCGCTCCATCTGCCAGCCCAGCCGCTTTCTCACCATGGCATCCCGCAGCTCGTCGGCTGGATAGCGGTTCTTGCGGAAGTTCGCCGTCTGCGCCAGGCGCCGTCCGATCTCCCGATCCATCAAGGGCGCGAGCTCCAGCCCCAAGCGTTCGTACAAGCCGCGCAGCTGACCCAGCGGATCGCGCTCCAGATCCTCGAAGCGCAGCCTCGTCCAGCGCTCGCTGGGCAGGGCGGCCAGATCGGCCTCGCAGCGCCGCAGCAGGCGATCCAGCCCTTGGGCCACCTCCTCGGCCCGCGGCGGGCGCCAGGCGGCGCGCATGGCGTTCTGGCGCCCCACCACGCTCCACATATGCACGGTGGAAGGCACCACGCGCCGCGGATCGCGCAGGATGTGCACGTAGCGCGCCCGCGGAAACAGCCTCTCCAGGATGGGGATGCGCAGGCTGTGGAAGGGGTTCTTCAGCAGCACGCGCCGGCCCCCCGAGGCCAGCTGCAGCTTGGCCACGAAGCGTCGCAGGGCCTGCTCCCAGCGCACCAGCTCCTCTCCCCGGGACAAGAGCGCCTGCTCGTCCAGCAGGAAGTAGCGCCCCTGGCGTGGAAACAGGAAGCGCTCCATGGGCGAGATCCCGCTCATGCGGAAGCTGGCCCACTCGTCCTCCTGCGGCTCGTCCAGACCCAGGACCACGTTGTCCATGGGCCGACGGCTGCCCATGGCGGCCCGCATCAGGGGCTCCACGTAGCGCCGCGCTGTGAACAGGCTGTCCGGGTAGATGCAGTCGTAGAGCGTGGGCGCCCGCAGCCGCGGATCGCAGCTCATCAGCTGGTGCAGCCAGGTGCTGCCCGTGCGCCAGTGCCCCACGATGATCACGGGATCGTCGGGCACCGGCGCGGCGGCGATGCGCTTGCCGTGCACGCGCCGCTCGCGCCAGTTCAGCAGCGAGGTCCAGGCGCTGCCCTGCAGCAGGAAGAAGAGCCGCAGCAGGCGCCGCGGGTGGGGATGCAGCCCTCCGCGCCGCAGCAGCCGCAGCAGCCGCCCCATGGGCAGGCCGGTCAGCAGGTAGCCGTCGTTCACACCGGCTCCTCGTCGCTCTGCGGCACGTAGAACTCGGCCTCGGCCAAGTCCACGCCGCGCCCGATGCGGCTCTGCAGCACGTGGCAGAAGATGGCGCGGCGCACGCGCTCGTCGGGGAAGCGCGGCAGGTAGAAGGCCAGGCGTCGCCAGTGCTGTCGCCAGCAGTAGGCCTGGCCGCGCACGCGGGCCATGGCCTGCAAGACCTGCTCCTCGGGCATGTCCGGATGCACGAAGTTGATGCGGCGCGTCTCGTCCAGCTTGCCCTCGCGCGCCAGGCGCGCGTGCAGCTGCGTGCCCGGAAGCACCTTGACCGGCAGGATCACGGGAATCAAGCGCATTTCCTGGCAGAACTCCCAGCTGCGCTGCCAGGTCTCGAGGTCGTCGTCCTCGTAGCCTATGACGAACCAGCCCGAGACGATCACCCCCAGATCCTGGATGAAGCGCAGGCGCTGCTTCATGCGCTCGATCGGATCGGCGGTCTCACCCTTGCCCAGCTTGCGCAACGCCCCGCTGCGGCGCAGGGTGGCCGCGTTGACGGACTCCAGGCCTACGGCCGCGTAGACCAGGCCGCTGCGCACGGCCTGACGGATCACCTCCCGGCCGCGCTCGTCTCCCACGGCGTCCAGGTTGGCCTGGCCAGTCCAGAAGCGGCGCCGGGGCAACCGGGCCAGGGCCTGGTAGAGCTCGATGTAGTAGTCGTAGCTGGCCGGACGCCCGAAGACCGTGTCGTCCAGCAGGTAGAAGTGCTGGCCCAGTCCGTCGATCTCCCGCACCACCTCCTGCACAGGGCGGCGGCGCTGGCGGGCCCCGAAGAGCGAGGTCACCGAGCAGAAATCGCAGCCGATGGGGCAGCCGCGCAGGGCCGAGACCGTGTCGAAGCGGTACTTGCGGCGCAGCAGATCCCGGCGCGGCAGGGGCCGGCCCGCCAACACCGGCCGCTGGAAGAGCTGGCGGCAGCTGTGGCCGCGGGCGTCGAAGGGCTGGGGGGCGCAGACGTAGAAGCGCTTGAGCTGACCGCGCCGCAGGTCCTCGGTGAGCAGCGGCCACAGGTCCTCGGCCTCGCCCACCACCACGGCGTCGGCGTGGGCCAGGGCGCGGTGGGGCACGGCCGAAGCCTGGGGGCCGCCCAGCACCACGGGCACGCCGCGGCTGCGGAAGGCGTCGGCCAGCTCGTAGGCCCGCACCTCGGCCGTGCAGCGCATGCTGATGCCCACCAGGTCGACGGGTTCGTCGAGGTCCGGTTCGTCCTCCCAGAGCAGGTCCGCCAGCTGGTAATCGTGCTCGGGCGCCGCGGCGGCCAGGATGGGCAAGGACAGCGGCATGAAGGGATCGTTTTCCCGCAGCGGATCGCTGCGGGAAGCCGCCAGGATCAGCTTGATCCTCACGGGGGATTCCCTGCGGAGCGTCTCAAGACGCGCCCTGGGCCTCGATGAAGGCCGCGATGCTGTCCACCGTGCCCAGGATCTCCCGCGCCCGGTTCTGGTCGTCGAAGTGCACGCCGAAGCGGCGCTGCAGGGCCACCACGATCTCCAGCGCGTCCACCGAGTCCAACTCCAGCAGTTCGTCGCCGAACAGCGGCGCGCCGTCCTCGATCTGCTCGGGCCGCACGTCCTCCAGGCCCACCGCCTCCAGGATGGTCAGCTTGATCGCGTGGTGCAGCGCAGCGGACATGCTCGCTCCAGGTCTCAGATGGCCTTGCCCAGGCGCGTGAACAGGTCTTTTTCGACCTCGGCGCGCTCCAAGAGCAAAGCGGCCAGCTCCTCGAGGCGCGCGGATCCCAGGTCCCGGCGCTTGGCGATGCGCGCCGCGAAGAGGGAGATCTCGCGCCAGGCGTCGCCGTTGGCCATCATCTCGCGGGCCAGGCCCAGCAGCGCCTCGTTGCCCAGCAGGCGCCCGGCCTCCTGCAGGAACGAGGCGTAGAGGAAGCGGAAGCCGCCCCCTCCCGTGCCGCGCTCCTCCAGGATCACGGCGATGGTGGAGACCTCGTGGGACAGGTGCTCCTCGTCCCGCGCCAGCTGCGGCCAGCCGGGCAGCTTCTTCGCGAAGTAACGGATGCCACGCGCCCCCATGAAGGGCAAGGGGATACGCAGCATATAGCGCACCGACTGCTTGATGCCCTTGCGGATGGCCTTGGGCAGATCGGGTTCCTGGGGCCGTTGCTCCAGGTGCAGCATCAGCCCTTTAGGCGCGAACTGGCCACGCGCGAAGCGGCCCAGCCGTAGCTGGCGCCGGTGCAGGCGGGCGATCTGAGGGGCGTAGGCGTCGCTTACCAGGTACTCGTCGCCCTCGCGCCCCACCACGATCGCGTAGTGGGCGTTGAAGTGCGCCCGGGCGTAGGCCGGCACGTAGTCCATGTAGAAAAAGTCCACCTGCACGGCCACGGGCAGCCCGCGGGCCAGCAGCGCGTCCAGGGCCTGTTCGGCTTGATCCGGATCCTTGAAGCTGGCGCTGCGAAAGGAGGCCCCCAGGCGCGCGCCGCCGTTGTCCCAGATCGTGCCCGGCTTGTTGCGCAGCACGAAGCTGGGAAAAGGCAGCATGGAGGTGCTGAAGTAGCCGAAGAAGATGCCCCCGGCGACGCCGAAGACCATGGGCTCGCTGAGCCGCAGTCCGGCGTGCCCCAGCAGGGAGGTGACCGCGCCCGACTCGCAGTGGGCGGCCATCCGGTGCTGGAAGCCCTCGATCCTCACCGCTCACCCCGCGCATCGAAGCAGCCGCCCCCGGGCAGGGGCACGCGCAGCAGCTCCTGAACGGGGATGCCGAAGATGTCGGCGTAGCGCGCCAGCTGGTCGTCGGAGAGCTTGCGGAAGCCGGCGGGCAGGGCGTGCTTGCGCAGCTTGCGACGGCTGATGCCCATCCTGGAGGCCAGGTCGGCCTCGCTGATGTTCACCAGCTCGCGGTAGTAGCCCACCGGGCTGGTCTCGCCGGCCTGCAGGCGCTGCGAAAACTGCTGGCGAAAGACCTCCAGCTTGCCGTCCAGATCGCTCTTGAAGCGCTCTACCAGCTGGGAGCCGGTCTGCAGGGGCCCAAAGCTGCCGTCCTCGCGCTCCACGTACATCACCACGAGGCGCTCGCGGGACTCGCTCTTGGCGTCATCTTCCTTCACACAGGCTCCGGGGGGCGGGGCGACCTGCGGCTTCTACCCACGGGAAGGGCCGGGTGCAAGCAGGGAGCCCGTGGGCCTGCTCACTCCCTCCTGCCACCCCACACCAGGGCCACGCCCAGGGTCGCCGCGAAGAACGCCAGCAGGCGCCCCAGCTGCGGCGCGATCTGCGCCAGCGTGGCATCGCGCAGGAAGACATCCAGAAACGCCGTCAACCCCCAGTTCAGGGGTGACCACGCCGCGATGGGCTGCATGGGCGCCGGCATCAAGAAGACCGGCACCATCACGCCCCCCAACACGCCGGCGATGATGGCGAAGCTGGAGCCCACCACGGCCGCTTGGATGCGCGTGCGGGCCAGGCTGCCCAGCATCACGCCCAGGCCCGTGGCTGCCAGGCCGCCGCAGAGCGCGGCCAGCAGCAGGGCCCCCGGGTTGTCCCCCAGCTCCAGCCGCTCGGTGCCCAGCAGGGGCAGCAGCCAGCGGCCGATGGCCAGCATGATCCCGAACTGCAAGCTGCAGACCGCCAGGTAGACCAGCAGCTTGCCCCCCAGCAGGACAGCGGGCGAGACTGGCAGTGTACGCAGGCGGGTCAGGGTGCCCTGGTCCCGCTCCAGGATGATGGTCCCGGACAGGGGGATGACGATCATGAACATGGCGAAGAGCGTCCAGGCCGGCACGTTCTGCTGCACCGAGCTGGGCAAGGTCTCCTGCGCACCGCTGCCCGCCTCCTGCAAGGAGACCAGGTCGCCGGGCTGCCAGGCGGGCTCGCTCTCCTCTTCCGCGGCGGCCTCTTCTTCTTCCTCTTCTTCTACCAGCGCGTCCTGTCCGGCCTCCTCTCGCGCCCGCCGGGCCTCCCGCTCCAGCGCCGCGAAGATCAGCTCCAGCTCCACCGCCTGGCCAACGCGGTGCAGGGCGTTGAGCATGGAGCGCCGGTAGAGCGGGCGGCTGGCGGGGTCGAACCAGACCTGCAGCTCGGCTGGGGGCAGCGCTTCGGCGTCTTCCGCGTCCGAGGCCTCTTCCTGCGTGGGCTCTTCCGCCTGGGACGGGGCCGGCTGCGGCATGCCCGGACGCGCGGGCACCAGCACGATCAGCGGCTCGGGCAGCAGACGCTGCGCCAGCTGCTCGCTGCGGGCGTTGGCGGCCGCCGTTGCCCCCTCTGGCACCAGCAGGCAGACCTGCACGTCGCCGCCGGCCACGGCATCCCGGGCCTGCTCCACGCTGGGCGCGACGCCGTCCAGGCTGCGCAGCACCTCCAGCTGCCCGGTGGCCTCCATGGCCTCGGCCAGCTCCCCGCCCAGCTCCCCACCGTCCCGGTCCAGCAGCAGCACGGGCTCGCGGTCGTCGCTGACCGCGTCGAAGGCGTCTTCTTGCACCAGGGTGACGATCACCGCCATGGCCATGGGCAACAGCAGCATCAGCACCAGGCCCGGCGGATCCCGGGCCAGCAACAGGCCCTCTTTCACGATGGTGGCCCAGAGCTTCACGTCAATCCCTCAAGCTGCGACCGGTGAGCTCCAGGAAAACCTGCTCCAGGTTCTGGCAGCCGGTCTCTCGTATCAGGTCCGCGGGCGCGCCCTGCCGCAGGATGCGCCCGCGATCGATGATGGCCACGCGCGAGCAGAGCTGCTGGGCCTCCTCCATGTAGTGGGTGGCGTAGATCAAGGTGGCTCCCGCAGCGTTGACCTGCTGTAGCAGCTGGGCGATGGCGCCGCGGGACTGGGCGTCGATGCCCACCGTGGGCTCGTCCAGAACCAGGATGGAGGGCTCGTGGATCAGGCCGGCCACCAGGTTGGCCCGGCGCTTCATGCCGCCGGAATAGGTGGCTACCCGCCGATCCGCGCTCTCTTGCAGGCCCACCAGCTCCAGGCAGCGCTGCACCCGCTCCCTTAGACGGGCGCCGCCCAGGCCGTGCATGCGGGCGAAGTAGCACAGGTTCTCGCGCGCCGTCAGCGTGGGGTAGAGGCCGATCTCCTGGGGCACCAGGCCCAGCTGGCGCTTGATGGCTGCCGGATGCCGCAGCACGTCGACCCCGTCCGCCTGCACCTGGCCGCCACTGGCCCGCAGCAGGCCGCAGAGGATGGACAGCGCGGTGGTCTTGCCCGCGCCATTGGGACCCAGCAAGCCGAGGAACTCCCCCCTGTCGACCTGCAGATCCAGGCCGCGCAGGGCCGGTACCTGGGAACCCCGGTAGCGCTTGCGCAGGCCCTGTATGCGGATCAGCGCCACGACAAGGCCCCCAGCCCGTGATCGGGATCGAGCACGGGATGAACGGCATCAAAGCTACGGGAAGGTTGAGGCATGGCTCGCTGGAATCGGCAGAAGGGCCCTATCACCCAAGGCTCCCTGGCGGCAGCCAATCGCAGCCAATTGTCCCGCCCGCACGACATCCCGGTTAACCATCAGGGGGACCGCTGCACCGGTTCCTCACAGGCGAACGAGGATGCCCATGGAAATCACGGTGTTCGGATCCCGCGGCAGCCACTGCACCAGCGGACCGCAGTGCAACAAGTACGGTGGGCTCACCTCCTGCGTCTGCGTCAAGTGCAAGAAGTTCTGGATCATCTTCGACGCGGGCATGGGGCTGGTGGACGCCGGGCGCGAGATCCTGAAGGACGACTCGGGCATCAAGAACATCTTCATCTTCCTCAGCCACCTACACAACGACCATATTGAAGGCATCAACTACTTTCCCCCGCTGTACACCGGCAACTACGACGTACACATCAGCGGCTTCGGCGAGTCCAGCGACGTGCTGCTCGACCGCATCTCCACCACGTTTTCACCGCCCTACTTCCCCCTGGCCCTGGGCGAGCTGAAGAGCCAGCTCGAGACCACCTGCATCGGCGAAGACGAGGTGCTCGTCTTCGACGACGAAGAGGGCACGGTGGCCCTGCGCAACGTCTTCCGCGATCCCTTCGTCTCGGGCCACTTCTCGGTCTCCAACTGGTACCACCCCAGCCACCCCCGCGACGGCGTGCTGGTCTTCAAGCTCAACTACGGTGGCAAGATGATGATCTACGCCTCCGACCTCGAGCTCTACGGCGGTGGCAGGGACCGCCGCGTGGAACGCCTCTGCAAAGACGCCGACCTGGTCTTCCACGACGCCCAGTACACCGACCAGCAGTACTACGACCCTCAGTACGTGGTGCAGGGCTACGGCCACTCCCACCACTCGGCCGTCATCGAGCTCGCCAAGCGCGCCAACATCAAGCAGCTGCGCTTCTACCACCACGACCCCAGCGCCACCGACGAGCTGCTCGATGAGGTCGACGCCCACCTGAAGACCGTCAACCCCGCCTGGGGCTGCGCCTACGCAGGGGAGCGCATCACGCTCTAGCGCTACCACCGCGCTACAATACCGCTCCACCCGAAGATGGAGCGCGACATGGCCCCCACTCGTCTTCTCCTGGCTGCGCTGGCCCTGGCGCTCTTCTCCTGCGACAAGGACAAGGGCGAAGAGCAACCCTCCACCGGAGACAGCACGCAGCTGCCCGGCGATGGCGATCCCGACGACAGCGAGCCCCAAGACAGCGACCCAGGAGACAGCGATCCCACGGACTCCACCGACTCCGGCTACGGCCCGGTGGAGCCCGACGAGAGCTTCGAGCGCTACTGCGTGGAGACCGACTGGGAGTCCTCGCTGGTCGCGGGGGCCATCGGGGATCTGCACGGCGACGTGGTCGGTTCCTACAACGGGCTGCCCGAAGGGACCTTGGAGGCGCGCGAGTTCGTCCCCGACCACCCCTTCCAGCTGACCACGCTGCGGCTGATGTTCGATCGCAACGACGGCGAGGCCATCCTGCGCCTGATGACCAGCTTCGGGCGCTCCTACCCCGACATCGACAACGAAGACGCCGACCTCTTCGCGCCCCTGCAGGTGATCGTCACGGACGACGACCTGGACCAGTGGATGGAGATCGACGTCACGCACCTGGGCGTCTTCCTGCACCCCTTCCAGCACTACTACCTGGTCTACGAGCACATGGGCTCCACCCCGGCCCTCACCCTGAACAGCATCCCCGACGAGCACCACTACGACTCGTCGCTGTACTACGAAGGCGACTGGTACGGCGTAGGCGACGACTCGGGCTACTACAACTACGCCATGGAGCTGGGCGGGCAGCACTTCTGCCAGTGGGATGAGCGCTGGTTCGCGGCCCAGGAAAAATCCGCCTGGGGCGACACCAGCTCCCAGCGGGCCACCATCGTGGACGTGGACGGCGATCGCGACGACGACCTCGTGATCAACTCCGGCGGCCCCTTGCTCTACGTCAACCAGGGCGACGGCAGCTTCCTGGCCGCCGAGACCGACCCCTGGCCCGAGGCGGACTACATGTCCATCATGGTCTTCTCGGACCTGGACAACGACGGCGACGTGGACGCCGTGGGCTTGAGCTACGACGGCGGCGACAGCGACGGCGACGGCTATATGGGCGGCGTGGACAACCCGGACTGCAACGACGCCGATGCGGCCGTATACCCGGGCGCCGAGGAGGTCGACAACGGCTACGACGACGACTGCGACGGCGTAGCCGACGACGGCACCGACAAGGACGACGGCGACAAGGACGGCTTCAGCGAGGCACAGGGGGACTGCGACGACACCCTGGACAGCGTCTACCCCGGCGCCCCCGAAGAGAACGACGCCCGCGACAACGACTGCGATCTGGTGACCGACGAGGACTTCGCCAACCGCGCCTTCCTGCAGGGCGAAGACGGCCTCTTCGCGGCCATCGACTGCCCGGACCTGCAGAAGAGCGATCCCACGGGCGGCGCCGCCCTGGGCGACGCCGACGGCGACGGCGCCCTGGACCTGTACTACGGCAACTGGCTGGAGCTCTACCCTTACAACGCCTCGGTCAAGGATCGCTACCTGGTGGGCGACGGCAGCGGCTGCTTCGTGGATGCGGCCGAGGAATCCGGCATCGCCGAGCGCCTGGAGGGCACCGATCTGCCCAGCTACGGCGTGGTCTGGGCCGACTACAACAACGACGGCCACCTGGACATCTACGTCAGCAACTACGGCTACGGCGACAACCTGCTCTGGGAGAACCAGGGGGACGGCAGCTTCGTGGAGGTGGGCGAGGAGAAGGGCGTCCACATCGACAAGAACACCGGGATGGACAACTACGGCGGCAACACCTTCGGCGCCGACTGGGGCGACATCGACAACGACGGCGACCTGGACCTGATCGCCACCAACATCGCCCACCCGCGCTACCAGCCCTGGAGCGACATCACCCAGCTGCTCGAGAACGGCGGATCCCCCGACTACGTCTTCGATGACGTGCGCGAGGAGCTGGGCGTGCACTACGACGAGGGCGATGTCAACGCCAGCTTCGTGGACTGGGACAACGACGGCGACCTGGACCTGATGGTCAGCTCCCTGTACACCGGCCACTACTCGGCCCTGTACCGCAACGACGGCGACGTCTTCACCGACGTTACCTACGAGGCGGGCACCCACGTGCACAACGCGGTGGGCAACGTCTGGTTGGACGCCGATGGCGACGGCGACATGGACGTGGTGGTGACCGACCGCGAGGACGCGCCCTACGTCACGCTCTACTTCAACCAGGCCGACACCGGAAACCACTGGCTGGAGCTGCTGCTGCAGGGCACCACCAGCAACGTCTCCGCCGTGGGCGCCCGCGTGACCCTGGAGTCCGACGGCGTGACGCGCATCCGCGAGGTCAAGGGCGGTGGCGGGCACTCGGGCAACCAGCAGAGCCTGCTGGTGCACTTCGGCCTGGGAGAGTCCTCGGCTATCGACAGCCTGACCGTGCGCTGGCCCGGCGGCGAGAGCGAGAGCTTCGCCGGCTTGTCCGCGGACGGCCGCTACCTGCTGGTGCAGGGCAGCGGCGAGGGCAGCGCGTTCTGAGCGGAGCTCAGCGCTCGATCACCATGGCCACGCCCATACCGCCGCCCACGCAGAGCGTGGCCAGGCCGCGCTGCAGCTCGCGCCGCTTCAGCTCGTAGACCAGCGTGGCCAGGATGCGGGCGCCCGAGGCGCCGATGGGGTGGCCCAGGGCGATGGCGCCGCCGTTGACGTTGGTGATGTCCAGCGGCAGCTCCAGCTCGCGTACCACGGCCAGCGCCTGGGCGGCGAAGGCCTCGTTGGCCTCGATCAGCTGCATGTCGCCCAGCCCCAGGCCGGCACGCTGCAGGGCCTTGCGCGTGGCCGGCACCGGCCCGATGCCCATGATGGAGGGCTCCACGCCCGCCGTGGCGTATGCGCTGATCACAGCCAGGGGCTCGACGCCCAGCTCGGCGGCCTTGGCAGCGCTCATGATCACCGCGGCCGCGGCGCCGTCGTTGATGCCCGAGGCGTTGCCGGCCGTGACCGTGCCGTCGCGCTTGAAGGCGGGGCGCAGCCGGCCCACGCTCTCGAGCGTGGCGCCGAAGCGCGGGTGCTCGTCGATGTCGAAGCGCAGCGGTTCACGACGGCGCTGCGGGATCTCCACCGGCACGATCTCCTCAGCGAAGCGCCCGGCCTTGATGGCCGCCTCGGCCTTGTTCTGGGAGGAGACGGCCAGGGCGTCCTGCTCTTCGCGGCTGATGCCGTACTTCTCGGCCAGGTTCTCGGCGGTGATGCCCATGTGGTAGCCGTTGAAGATCTCGAACAGGCCGTCGTGGACCATCAGGTCCTTGACCTCGGCGTGGCCCATGCGGGCGCCCCAGCGGACCTTGGGCAGGGCGTAGGGCGCCGCGCTCATGCACTCGGTGCCGCCAGCCACCACGATGTCGGCGTCGCCGGCCTTGATGGCGCTGGCCGCCAGGGCGATGGTGCGCAGACCCGAGCCGCAGACCTGGTTGAAGGTGAAGGCCGTGGCGTCGACGGGCACGCCCGCCTCGACGGCGGCCTGGCGGGCCACGTTCTGGCCCAGGCCGGACTGCAGCACGCAGCCCAGCATCACCTCGTCCACCTGCGCGGCTTCGATGCCGGCGCGGGCGATGGCTTCGCGCACGACCGTGGCGCCCAACATACGAGCGGAGGCGCCTTTCAGGCTGCCACCGTAGGTGCCGATGGCTGTGCGGCAAATGCTGGCAATGACGATATCCATGGTTGTCTCCCGAAGCAAAGGGTAGGCGGTCGGGGTTGCTGGGTGGGGGAGGAGGGCGGAGAGAACGAGAATCAGAGGCGTTCGACGACCAGGCTGACCGCCTCGCCGCCGCCCAGGCAGAGCGAGGCCATGCCGTGCTGCAGGTCGCGCTGGCGCAGGGCGTAGAGCAGGCTGACCAGCACCCGCGCCCCGGAGGCGCCGATGGGGTGGCCCAGGGCCACCGCGCCGCCGTTGACGTTGACCTTCTCTTCGTCGATACCCAGCTCTCTCAGGATGGCCACCGAGCTGACCGCGAAGGCCTCGTTCACCTCGTGCAGGTCGATGTCGGACTCGGCCAGGCCAGCCCTGCCCAGCACCTTGGGGATGGACAGGATGGGAGCCACCAGCACGTCCTCCAGGGGCACGCCGGCCGCGCCCTGTGCGCCCACGCGGGCCAGGGGCTGCAGGCCGTGGGCCTGGGCCACCTCGGCGGCCATCAGCGCCACCGCCGCGGCGCCGTCGGAGATCTTGCTGGCGTTGCCGGCGGTGACCGTGCCGCCCTTCTTGAAAGCCGGGCGCAGGCGGGCCAGCACCTCGAGGGGGGTGGGCTTGGGGGTCTCGTCCTGCGCGAAGCTCAGCGGCTCCTTCCGGCGGCGCGGCACCTGCACCGGCACGATCTCTTCCACGAAGCGACCCTCGGCCACGGCGGCCAGGGCCTTGACGTAGGAGCGGGCCGAGTAGGCGTCCATGTCCTCGCGGCTGACGCCGTACTTGTCCGCCACCAGCTCGGCGGTCATGCCCATGTGGAAGTCGTTGACCTTGTCCCACAGGCCGTCCAGGATCATGGCATCCAGCAGCTGCGTGTCGCCCATGCGCGCGCCGCCGCGCGCCTTGGGCATCAGGTAGGGGGCCTGGTTCATGTTCTCCATGCCCCCGGCCAGCACCACGTCGGCGTCGTTGCAGGCGATGGCCTGGGCGCCGAGCATGATGGCCTTCAGCCCCGAGCCGCAGACCTTGTTGATGGTGAAGGCACCGCCCTGTTGGGGCAAACCGGCCTTCATCATGGCCTGGCGGGCCGGGTTCTGGCCCAAGCCGTGGGGCAGCACGCAGCCCATGATCACCTCGTCCACCAGCTCCTTTCCAATGCCGGCGCGACGCACGGCTTCTTCGAGCACGGTGCTGCCGAGCACGTCGGCAGCCAGGGGCGCAAGCGTCCCGTTGAAATCACCGATCGGGGTGCGGGTGGCGCTGACGATGACGACTTCTCGCATGGCGTTTCCTGTTCCTTTCCCGTGGGGGATGAGGGGGAGGGCTCAGGTATCGCGAGAGCTGCGCGCGGGCATGCACTCAGGGTATGGCCGGAGGAAAGCCGCCCTGCGGATCCCGCACCCGCTGCCACAGCCCGTAGCCCGCCGCCCTGTCCGCCAGCTCCCAGTCATCATCCAGGCGCTGCACGATGGGCTCGTCCTCCGCCACCAGCAGGGTGTCCACCCAGTCCAGGGTGATGGGCCACTCCCCTTGCCAGTCGTGGGGCATGCCGTCCATGTACATATGGGCCACGCACCACAGCACGCGCCGCCCGGCCAGCGAAGCCACCAGCTGGTAGTCGGTGGCCACACGCGCTTCGGGCGGCACCTGGGCCAGCAGGCCATCCAGGGCCCGCACCTCCTGCGACTGCGCCAGCTCGACGTTGCGCTGCCAGATCCCCTCGTCCATGCGCTGACGGGCCCCGAAGAAGGCCAGGGCGTTGCCCAGCACCATGGCCAGCGTCACCAGGACCAGGGCCTCGCGCGGGCGCCTCCACGGTCGGGCCTTCAGCATCCATGCCCAGCCAAGCACGCCCCCCGCGCCCAGGAAGGGCAGCAAAACGTGCCGGAAGTAGGGATAGGTGCCGGTGAAGGCATGCCACTCGCGGGCCGGATCCAGCAGCAGGAAGGCCATGGGGGGCAGCAGCATCAAGAGCGCGGCCGGGCAGATCAGGCAGGCGCCGAAGCCCCCGCAGAACAGCAGGCCCAGGTGCAGCAGGCGGCTGCGTGTCAGCTCGGCAGCGGGAGCGGCACCACCGCCAAGGTTCTCGAAGAAGCTGACCGGGTTGAAGTGGAAGAAGAAGTTCTCCTTGAAGATCAGCAGGAAGACGAACCAGGCCGCCCCCAGCCCCGCCAGCAGCAGGCCATCGCCGCGGCGGCGCTTGCCAAAGGGCAGGGCCGCCAGCACCAGGCCCACCAGCACCAGCAGGTAGCTCGACTCCTCGCGCGTCGCGCAGACCAGCAGGGCCCCCGCCAGCAAGCGCCAGCGACAGGGCCGCGCCGCCCCCCAGAGCAAGAGCAGGAAGCCGGGCAGGAAGAACACCGACGGCCGAAAATCAGCCAGGGCCGCCGCTTGCACGGGCAGCCAGACCAGCCAGGCCACGGCCGCGGCCGCGCCGAATGCCACGGAGCCGCTGCGATCGCGGGCCAGCCCAGCCAACGGGACCGCGGCCAGGCAGGCCGCCAGCACGTTGAACCACAGCAGGGTGCTGGGGCTCGGGCGCAGCATCCACAAGGGCAGCAGCGCCGCGATCACCGGGTGGAAGTGCACCATGCGGAAGAAGCCCACCGGCTCCAGCAGCAGGGGCGAAGTCCAGGCCCTTCCGTGCGCGGCGTTGTGGAAGATCTGGGTGAAGAAAGCCAGGTCGTGGCCCCACTGCACCTGCTGGGCGGCGAACGCCGTCTCGGCTCGCCGCCCCAGCACCAGGGCGGCGGCCAGGGCCAGGATCCATGGTGCCCAACGCAGCAGCTTCTCACGCATGGCCTACAGGTAGCCTGGCACAGGGAAAGGAGCCGGCCCTGCAACACTTGTCGCCCTGCAGCGTACTGCATGCTGACAGGCCGCGCTCCAGCCGCGGCGCCAGTTGCCGTGAAGCCGCGGAAAAGGTAGGGTCACCATGAACTTGTACACGATGGATGCGCCTCCGCGGGGCGAATCCAGCATGCTCCGGAGCTTCTGATGGGTTTCTTCAATCGCATAGGCAACCTCTGGAAGGGCTTCCTCGGGCTGTGGGTCTCCAACCTCGAGTCCAAAAACCCCGAGGCCGTCTACGAATCCGCCATCGAGGAGCGCATCAACAAGCACCGCGAGCTGAAAAAAGCGGTCAGCGGCATCGTCTACCTGCGCAACAAGCTCTCCTCCGAGCTTGAGCAGAAAGAGCGCGAGATGACGGAGATCAACGCCCAGATCCCCGTGGCCGTGGAAGAGGGCGAAGACGAGGTTGCGCTGGTGCTCATCCAGAAGAAGGACGAGCTCACCACCCAGATCGAGAACCTGCGCATGGAGCTGGACAAGGTGGGGACCCAGGCCGAGGAGGCCAAGCAGGGGCTGATCGCCTTCGCCGGCGAGATCGACAAGCTGAAGCGCGAGAAGGAAGAGATGCTCGCCAAGAAGGCCAACGCCGAGGCGCGCATCCAGATCCAGTCCACCCTCGACGGCCTCTCCACCGATGCCGACATCAAGGCCCTGGACAACGTGCGCGAGCACATCGGCAAGCTGCAGGCCGAGGCCGACGTGGGCGCCGAGGTCGAAGGCGACTCCCTGGACGCCCGCCTGGCCAAGATCCGCTCCAAGGCGGCCGACGCCAGCGCCCGCTCCCAGCTGGACGAGATGAAGCGCCAGATGGCCGCCCGCAAGGCGGCCGCCCAGCAGCAGGCCCAGGCCGGCGGCGCCTCCCAGGCCGTGAGCAAGAAGACGCTGGGCTAGCCTGAAAAAAGCCAGGAAAGCGATTCCAATCCACCCCCAATAATGGGTCGTGGCTCGCGGCACGCGGCCCGGATATCCTGCCGCTTCCCCAATACGCGCGGAAGTGCATCTTGAGACGCCTCTGGAGCCGCACCATCGATTGGTGGAATGATCTGGCGCCCAGGCAGCGCCGCACCATCAACGCGCTGGCGCTCTGCATCGCCACCTATATCGGGCACTTCCTGGTGTTCACCGTGGCGCAGCCCTTCTACATCGAAGACTGCGCCATCAGCTTCGCCTACGCGCGCAACCTGGCCGAGGGCGAGGGCCTGGTCACCTACGTCGGCGGCGAGCGCGTCGAGGGCTACTCCAACCCGCTGTGGACCTTCCTCATAGCCTTCTTCTACATGTTGAAGGTCTCGGTCTGGACCTCGTCCAAGCTGCTGGGTGCCGTGCTGGGCTCGGCCACGCTTCCCCTGGCCTGGGCCATCACGCGCAGCGCACGGGGCGGGCGCGACGATCTGATCAACATCGTGCCGCCCTTCCTGCTGGCGGCCTCCACCCAGTTCGTGCTCTGGAACGCCTCGGGGCTGGAGAACTCGCTCTTCTGCTTCCTGATGACCGCCGCCACCTGGCGCACCATCCAGGAGGGCCAGCGCGGCGGCTACCCGCTCTCGGCCTTCTTGTACTTCCTGCTGGCCATCACCCGCCCCGACGGCGTGGCCTACGTCTCGGTGGGCCTGGCCGCGCGCCTGGTCTTCGCCCTGCACCGCATCTCCAAGGAGCGCAAAGCGCCCCTGGGCATGCGCCTGCTACGCCAGCTGCTGCTGCCCATGCTGGCGTGGATAGCCGCCTTCGCCGTGCCCTTCGCGCTCTACCAGCTCTGGCGCTACGACTACTTCGCCTGGGCCTACCCGGCGACCTACTACGCCAAGCTGGGCGCAGGCACGCGCTTCAAACCTCTCCACTGGGACACCCGCGGATGGGGCTACGCCAAGAAGTACCTGGTGGCCTACTGGATCGCCTGGGCCACGCCCCTGTTCTTCTTCGCCACCGCCGGCCTGCGCCGCTGGCGGGGCTACCTGGGCCTGGGCCTGCTGGCCATCTTCGGCATCGTGGTGCTCTGGGACGGGCAGGCCGACTTCCTCAACAGCGTCGAGTTCTGGACCCCCATCCGCCGCAAGTGGTCCGCCGTGCGCTGCTGGAGCATGTACGGCGGCGCCGTGATGCTGGGCCTGCTGACCCTGGGCCGCCGCGGCTGGCAGGCCCTGTCGATCACCTGGGCCACCTACTGCACGGCGATGTTCTTCAACATCTACGCCGGCGGCGACTGGATGGACGCCTTCCGCTGGGCCAACCTGTGGTCCGTGCCCCAGTTCATCCTGCTGGGCATAGGCCTGGGGGCGCTTGTGGATCGCCTGCCCTGGCTCACCAAGCGCATCTGCCGCCTGCCCAGCTTCCGCAGCCTGCTGGTGGCGGCGGCCTGCCTCACCCTGGCGGCGCCCAACACCTGGAACAGCTACGACTTCGTGATGCACCCAGAGACCGCCGTGCGCGACGTGCACCGACGCGTGCAGTACATGAGCTGGGTCCAGAGGCGCCTGCACATCGACCATATCACCCTGATCGACGTCGATATGGGCGCCCATATGTGGTACTCGGGCTGGCGCATCGCCGACGTGGCCGGCCTGGTGGACATCCGCATGGGCCACCACAACTACCAGAAAGAGTTCATCCGGGAGTACGTCTTTCACGAGCTCAAGCCCGACTACATCCACTCCCACGGCGGCTGGGCGCGCAAGACCAAGATCAACACCTTCCCCGAGTTCAAGCGCGAGTACTGGGAGATCCCCGGCTACCCGGCGGGCCGCAAGGCCTTCCACATGGGCAACCACGTGGCGCGGCGCCACATGACCACCCTGGAGTACGACGGCCCCGATGAACGCCGGGTGCCCTTCGAAGGAAAGCTGGAGCTGACCGGCTGGGACATCGCCTCCTCCACGGTGCCCGTGGGCGGCAAGTTCCACCTGCAGACCTGGCTCCGCTCCAGCGGTCGCAAGGACGACTTCCGCATCCTGGTCTTCCTCTGCGACGACGAGGGGCACCTCAGCGTGCAGGAGGCGGCGCCCGGCTACGACTTCCTGGCGCCCAAGAACTGGAAGCGCAACGAGCACGCCCTGGGGCGCTACGACATCGCCATCCCCAAGGATTTCCCCCAGGGCGAGTACCAGGTGGGCCTGGTCCTGCTCGACTCCGAGACGGGCCAGGTACTGCGGCCCTGGCCGAAGAAAGAGGAGAAGAGCCCGCGTTTCGACGAGGAGGAGCTGGCCGCCATCGGGGAGCGGGCGGATCCCTCCCCCATCCCCGAGGAAGATGACAAGGAGGACGGGGCCGCCGACCAGGGGGTGTCCGAGGCGCAGCCCAGCGCGGCGGATCCCGAGCAGGACTTCCGCTATATGCAGGGCGAGCTGCTGCTGGACCTCCCCCTGGTGGTGGTGTCCCGCGAAGAGGCCACCAACGAAGCCATCGCCGACTGGCAGACGGCCCTGGACCTGTCGGGCGAGGGGCGCTGCGAGGCGTCCTGGGAAGCCTGGCGCAACGCCAGGCGTCACGTGGTGCGCAACACCAAGTGGCACAACGACCACCAAGAGTCGGTGAACCAGGCCATGGGCCAGTGCTACGCCGACCAGGCCTCGTTGGAGCCCGACCAGTTCAAGAAGGCCGATCTGCTGGTGATGGGCCTGCTCTACGACCACGACCACCCCGCCTTGCTGGCCGCCGCGCGCCCGCTGGCGGCCAAGCTCTTCGAGCAGGGCGAGCGGCACAGGGCGCACAAGGAGTGGGAGCTGGGCTACCGCGCCTACGACACGGCCGTGGCGCTGGATCCGCGCCTCTCCTGGGCGCGTCGTCGCGCCGAGGAATGCCGCGACTGGCGCTTGGACATCCCAGGGGTGGATCGCTACGTGGAGGGGTCCAAAGGCAAGAAGGGCCGCAGCACCACGCTGAAGAGGAAGTCTTCCAAGCGCAAGGACAGGACCAGGGACAAGAAGCCGCGCGGCAAGAGCGAGCCCGATCACAAGGGCGACGATCCGCCCAAGAACGGAGCCGCCAAGGGTGAGCTCGGCAAAGCAAAGCCGAGCCTCGACATCGGTCGCGGCCCCCTGAGCCGCTCCCTGCCCATGCCCCTGCCTGTAGACAGGAAAGAGCAAGAAGAGCAGGAAGAGCAGGAAGAGCAGGAAGAGCAGGAAGAGCAGGAGGGGGAGGACCAGCCCACGCAGGGTGCCAGGGTCAAAGAGCGCGGCAAGCCGCCTCGCACGCCCTGATGCCGGGATACCCGATGCTGTGGGTCGGGCTGCTGGCCTGCGCTCACGGTCCGCTGGCCCTGCCTCACGACTGGAAGAGCGCGCCCTTTGCCGACGAGGGGAGCCGCGCGCTGGCCGTGGAGCTGTGGCGTCAGTGTCAGAGCGCACCCCGCTCCTGGCAGCGCCCGGCGCCCGTGCGCTCCGGCAGCCTGCTGGAGCAGTGGTGGTGCGACCCCGAGGTGTCGGAGGAGGCCTGCTGGACCGGCGGCGTGGTGCAGGGCCAGCAGCGAGGCAGCGCCTGGCGCGGCCTGGCCGCCATGCTGGATGAAAGCGGACGCGTCGAGCAGCTGGTCTACGACGCCGGCGCCACGCAGGGCGAGTGGGGCCTGGGCCTGACCCTGCGCCTGGAAGCCTCCAGCGGCGACATCAGCTACTGGGAGATCAGGGTGCTGCGCTTCGCCGCGGACAGCATCACCGCAGCGGTCGAGCTGGGGCCCACGCTGCACTACGGCTACGAGCAGAGCAGCTTCTCGGCGCAGGGACCCGCGCTGCAGGAGCTGTCGGCATCCCCCGAGTCCTTCGCGGCCGCGGCCGGCGCCAGCTGGGCGGCGCTGCAGGTGGAGGTGCAGCGAGCCATCGCAGCCCACGAGGTCCGCAGGTGCGCCTACGGCCGCTACTGGGGCGACGGCTCGCCGCGCTGCGACCTGGTGCCCCTGAGCGCCGACGAGGAGCGGCAGGCCTCGGAGCAGGCCCGTATCGAGCTGTCGCACCGGGAGTCGACGCTGCGGGGGGATGCGGAGATCCTGCATGGATTGCTCGCGGAGCTCACACCGGCGGAGCTCAATCTCCCCGAGCCAGACTGAGGAAGGGGCTCCCGGTCCAGCCCAGGCTCAGGACGAGGCTCACCGGCGGATCCAGCTCAGCCAGCAGCGGGAACATCGCTCGGAAGTCCAGGTGACCGAACTGGTGGCCCGCGCCGATGCCCTCTCTCCTTCGCCTCGGTGACCTCGGCGTCAGCGCTCCTGACGCCTGGACGTCCGATCGCAGGGGCCC
>CAYVQL010000004.1:48353-84061 GCA_964454135.1 uncultured Enterobacterales bacterium
AAATCGGACGTCCAGGCCGCAGTGGCGCCTCACTGGCGCCTGGACGTCCGATCGCGGGGGCCCAAATCGGACGTCCAGGCCGCAGTGGCGCCTCACTGGCGCCTGGACGTCCGATCGCAGGGGCTCCGGACCCAGCCAGCGCAATTGGGCAGAACATGGCGCCGAGGGCGCCGGCGTTCCCCACCCCGACAAGCCGCTCAACCCTCGAAGAGCCGCCCCTGCTTGCGCACCTGCGCCTCGGAGCCGTCGGCCTGCAAGACCTCGGCGATGGCCTGGTCCGTGACCTGGGACAGGTACTCCCGCAGGGACGCGGAGAGCTCCTGGAACTCGGGCCACAGGGTCTCGTCCACGAAGCGCACGGGCACGCGCAGCATCACCGTCTGGGCGTGCTGGCGGTAGCGACGGTAGGGCTTGAGCCCGTAGCGGCGGGCCAGGGCCAGGAAGAGCTTGCGCGTCCAGGGATCGGGCAGGCTGAACTTGTACTCCACCGCTGGTTCTTCGCGCTTCGTCCTGGCCAGGCGCGCCAGGATGCGGTCCCGGGCGCGGGCGGCCGCGTCTCGCTCACCCGCGGTGGTGGCGCCGGCGTGCAGAGCCTCGATGCTGCGCAGCTTGCTCAAGAAGCGCTCGTAGTCGTCCATGGCAGGATCTCCCGGTGCAGAGCTGCGCAGGTAGCACGACGCGACGGCCGCTGCCTGTGCGCCGCATCGCTCCCTGCGGTCCCCACCGCCAGGCGATCCGCGGCATCCGGCGAGCGAAGCCGCGCTGTCTGTGCCAGACTGAACCTGGAACCTCCGCAATGGAGACAAGCGCCATGCTCGCCAAGCACCGAACCTCTTTGCCGCTCCTGCTGGGCGGCTTGCTGCTCTCTCCCAGCGCCTCCGCCGATCCCGACAAGCAGCTGGTCGCCAGGATCGACCGCATCGAGGCGCGACAACAGGACGAGCTGAACCTGCTGCGCCAGCGCATCGCGGCGCTCGAGGCGGCGCTGGCCGCCAGCGAGGTCGAGCGCGGCCTGCTGCGCGAAGAGCTGATGGCCGAGACCAGGCGCCCGGCGGGCAGGACCGTCGAGCCCAGGCGGCTGATGGAGCTGGAGCGGCACGTCAGCGCCAACACCGAGGATCTGCTCCTCTTCAGCGAGGATCTGGAAGCGACGAGCGCGGCGCTGCAGGCCATGCGCCGCGACCTGGGGGGCGTGAGCGCCCTGCTGCGCTACGTCAGCGTACAGGACGGCGACGTGGTGTTTTCGGGCACCAACGTCCACGTGCGAAGCGGCAGCGGAGCCAGCGACGACTGGGGCCAGCCCAGCGGGCTGGGCAACCTGATCGTGGGCTACGACGAGGCCGACGACGGCGATCTCAAGTCGGGCGCCCACAACCTGGTGCTGGGCCCCTTCCACAGCTACCCCGCCGTTGGAGGCCTGGTGGCCGGCTACGACAACGAAGTAGGCGGCGACCACGCCTCGGTCATGGGCGGTTCAATGAACCGGGCCACGGGCGGCGAGGCCGCGATCTGCGGCGGCCGCGAGAACTGGGCCTTGGGCGAGGCGTCCGTCATCGGCGGCGGCTGGGCCAACGAGGCCTCCGGTGAGCTGGCGGCGGTCTCCGGTGGCGCCTCCAACATCGCCTCGGGAGCCTTCGCCACGGTCAGCGGCGGCTTCGTCAACGACGCCCTGGGCGAAGGCGCCTCGGTGGCCGGGGGAGACGCCAACTTCGCCTCGGGCGACTACGCCTCCATCGCCGGGGGCAGCGGCAACGCGGCCCAGGGCGAGTCAGCCTCGGTGGCGGGCGGCGGCGAGAACGACGCTGTCGGCATCTACGCCGCCATCGCAGGCGGCTTCGAGAACGAGGCCAGCTACGAGGGTTCGGTGGTGGGCGGGGGCTGGCTCAACGACGCCAGCGGCACCGCCGCGCTGGTGGCGGGCGGCTACGGCAACCTGGCCAGCGGCGAGTCCTCCTGCGTGGCCGGGGGCTACGAGAACGCCGCCACCGGCCTGGCGGCCACGGTCAGCGGGGGTGAGCATCGCACGGCTGACGAGGATTTCTCCAGCGGGGAGCAGGAGATTCAACGCTGACGGAGGCCCCGCCGCCTCCACCCAAGCAACACAAGCCCCCCCAGCCAGACCGCCCCAGACGCAGCCCCACCCCCGCAGAAGCAGCCCTGCTGCCCCTTCTTGCCCTCGCCTCCCCCGTTGGCGTCCAGGGCCGTGTCGCCCTGCTCGATCTCCCCGCAGAGATCCTGCGCATCATCCGGGCAGGGATCCTCGCCATCGCAGACCCCGTCCCCATCGCTGTCATCCCCGGCATCGTCGGGACAGGGATCTTCGCCGTCGCAGACCCCGTCGCCATCGCTGTCATCGCCCGCGTCGTCCGGGCAGGGATCGTCCGAGTCGCAGGCCCCGTCGCCGTCGCGGTCGTCCAGCTCGTCGTCCGGGCAGGGATCGTCCGAGTCGCAGGCCCCGTCGCCGTCGCGATCGTCCAGCTCGTCCTCGGGGCAAGGATCCATGCAGTCGTAGACCCCATCGCCGTCGCCATCCACGGCCCAGTCCTCGTCGATCTCGCCGTCGCAGTCGTTGTCCAGGCCGTCGCAGAGCTCCTCGGCCCCCCCGTAGACATCCGGATCGCCCGTGTCGCAGTCGCCGCAGAGCCCGCTCAAGCCGTCGTCGTCGCCGTCGGCCGCGGCCCGCAGGCTCAGCTCCTGGCGCAGCAGGTAGCTGCTGTCCGGCCCGTAGATCTCGTCACCCAGGGCCCGAGCGTAGACGTAGCCCAGGGGCGTCAGGGGCCCCACGGGGTTCAGCCCAGGGTAGCCGTCGAAGGCCAGATCGATATCGTAGGCCATGGCGCCCAGGCTGATGGTGTAGACGCGATCCTGCTCCAGGGGCAGGCCCAGCGCGGGGCTCTCCTGCCACTCGCCCTCCACGGCGTACCCAATCTCGCTGCGCACCAGCTCGAAGGGCCCCTTCTCGCTGTCAGCGGCGTAGACCGTCCACACCAGGCGGCTGCCCTCCTCTGCGCTCAAGAAGACGCGGTAGGACAGCAGGCCGCTGGGGCGATCCACGTAGTAGGCGTTGCCCACGCTGACCCAGTCGCCCTGGTCGTTGCGGTTGCCCTCGGCCACCTGCAGCACCAGCTCGTGCAGGTTGTCGACCACGCCGTCGCAGTTCTCGTCCCGCCCGTCGCAGACCTCGCCGGCGTCCGGGTGCACGGTGGCGTCATCGTCGTCGCAGTCGCCCTCGCAGCCGCAGTAGCCGTCGCCGTCGCCGTCTTCGCAGGGCGCGCCGTACAGGTCCTCGATGCCGGCGATGTCGTCGTCCGTCAGCTCCCGCAGCGCGCCGTAGTAGGCGTACATCACCGCGTCGTCTTCTTTGGAGTGACCCATGCCCAGGCAGTGGCCGAACTCGTGCAGGGCCACGGCCTGCAGGTCGGTCTCATCTCCCGAAGGACCGCCCTCGTCGGCGCTCCAGTCGATGGCGCCGTAGCTGTTCTCTGTCAAGAAGGCCACGTCGCAGTCGTTGGTGGCTCCGTCTTTCCAGGACCAGGTGGCGGCGAAGGCCAGGGCGTAGTCGGCGCCGTACTTCTCCCAGTCGTCCATGAACAGCGAGGTGAAGTGACCATCGATGGCCAGGTCCTCCAGCTCGGTGCCGCCCTCGAAGCGCAGGTCCAGGTCGGCTTGCACATCGTTCCAGGTCTCCAGCGCCGCGCTGAGCTGGTCCTGCACGTCCGCGCTGCTCAAGCCCGAGGGCAGCGTGGCGTCGGCCAGGTGAAAGCCGTCTTCGATGGGGTGATCCTGCCAGCCCCACCAAGCGCCGTTGAAACTGTAGGCCCAAACGGCGCCGGGCAGCGCCAGCAGGCCGACCAGCGCCAGACTCGCCGCCAGACTAGCGCCGCGCAAGACAGCCTCCCAGCGAGGCCAACGCCTCTTGCTCGGACTCGCCCGGACCAGGCTCGTCCCCGCGCAGCGCGATGGAGCCCTGCTCACCCCCCAGCACGCGGTAGCCGTCATCCGCCGGCCGCGGAACCAGCATCAGCATGTAGCGCCGGTCGGCCTGCAGCTCAGCGGCGTCTTCCACCGTCTGCGTCAGCTCGCCCATGGTCCCGCCAGGCGTGACCACCACCAGGTCGTCAGGCGCACGCCCCTTCAGGCTGCGGGCCACGGCCAGGTCGAAGCGCGTCTCGATGCCACCCGTCGCCGCCGTGGTCCAGCGGGCCTCCTGGCCCGTGACCTCGGCCAGCGCCACCAGCGCGGCCTGGGCGCAGATCTCGGGCCGCTCCACCCGCAGCTGCAGGGCCCGCGCAGGATCCGGCAGCAGCAAGAGCAGGGCCAGCGTAGGGAGCCACCGAGAACGCATCTTCACCTCACATGCTGGCCAGGCGTCTGTAGTCCTCTCCCCCGACGGGCATGCCGCGGCACATCTCGATCAAGCGCGAGAAGTTGCGCTCGCCGACGCGGTCCCCCAGGGACTGCACCCGATCCGGACGGGCCAGGTTGCTCTCGACCAGGCCCGTGGGCCCCTTGAAGGCGTAGTTGGTAGTGGCCAGGATGGTGGCCAGGGCGTTGTAACGACGGGAGATCAGCTGATCCAGGATCACGCGCTCGAACTCCGTGCCCCGGCCCTTGCCCAGCTCGTCGATGGCCAACACGGGCACATCGGCCAGGGGCATCACCGAGCGGCTCTCGCCCACCCCCTCGTCGAAGCCGGCCTTGATCTCGGAGATCAGATGCGAGAACTCCACGAAGCGGCAAGGCACGCCCTTCTCCATGATCAGCATATGCAGCATGGCCACCAGCAGGTGCGTCTTGCCGCGCCCCACCTCGCCCATCAGCACCAGGCCCGGGTTCTCCTCCTTCGGCCGGTAGCTGTCGGCCCAGGCCGCGCAGAACTGGTAGGCCGTGCGGGAGCCGGGGTTCTTGTTGGGCTGGAAGCTGCGGAAGCTGCTGGAAGCATGACGCGCGGGGATGCCCGAGCGATTGAAGAGCTGCACGCGGTCGGGCAGCATCTGGCAGATGCAGCGCCCCACGCGCATGCCGCGCCCCTGCTGCACGTAGCGCTCGCCGGTGCCGCCGCAGCGCTCGCACTCCGGCAGGCAGTCGCACAACGTGGCCAGCGCCCTGCCCCCCCTGGGGCCGACGCGGTATCCGGCACCAGCGCAGTGCTGGCAGTTGGGATCGCCGCTGGGAGTCACCGCTTCGCTCATCACGCATGCAGCCTATCCCAAACCGCCACCGCCGACAGCTGCGGGAAGCGCTGGCGCAAGAGATCCCGGGCCACCTCCTCCAAGGCCTCGCGCCAACGTCGCTGGCTCATCCCGCTGCGCAGGCCAGCCAGCTCCTCCTCCGCTGCCGCCAGCAGCTGCTCGTGCTCCTCGGCGGCCGCATCCCAGGCCTGGACGTGGAAACGCCGCACGATGTCCATGGCCACGTCGGCGCGTTGGGCGGGCAGGCCTTCCGGCAGGGCCTCCAGCGCAGCCAGCGCCTGACGCTCCAGCGCAGCCAGGGCTCCCCCTTGATCGGCCTGGTCAGCCGGCACCGGCTCGGGCGCCGCGCCCCCCCCCGGCAGCCCCTTCCGAAGCAGCCGCTTCACCTCGGCTTTGCAGCTGCCCAGGACCAGGCGAGACTTGACACGCCTTTTGCGCCGCCGCTCCGCCACCCGCTCGATGGCGACAACGATAAGCGAAGCTGGAACGTCATTTTCGAGCCAATTCACCAGCAACGCCCCGTCCGCCCCTGACAGGAACGGTGCGCCGCCACGCAGCGCCACGAGGTGTTCGACCACCTGGTCCACGCTCCTGCGCAGCGCTTCGGGCACTTCCTTCCCGCTCACGAACCCTCCGGACAGCCCCAGATCCTTGCTGGACAGGCGGCGCCGTTCTATTATCCGCACTCTCCCCCTCCTGGAAAGACGGAGGCCCCCATGGCCGCTTCCCTCATCACCCTGAGCCTGTTGGGCGCAGCTTCCCTGCTCGGCCGCCCGGCTCTGGCCACTCCCCTCCCAGAAGAGCCCATCGTCGCCATGCCGGCGGAAGATGGGGCAGAGTACGACGGGTTGGCCGACGATGACGAGGAGGAGGAAGACGAGAAGAAGGACGACGACCTCGATTTCGGGGGTGACGACCTGGACCTGGACGTCTTCAAGGACGCCGGCGGCGAGGAAGAAGAGAAGGTCAAGCGCCTGGACCAGGCCGACACCATCGAAGAGGAAGAGGACGAATCCCAGCTGGACGATCTCGACTTCGGCGGCGACCAGGAAGAGGTCTTCGACTTCGAAGACGACGAGGAAGAGGTGCCCATCGGGGGTCCGGGCCAGGACACCGCCCGCATCTACCGCGACTACAAGAACAACATCGAAGACCTGGGGCCCGACGAGGAGATCATCCAGTGGGAGCGCTACCTGGAGGACTACCCCAACTCCCTGTTCCTGGACCGCATCCAGGCCCGCATCGATGAGCTCAGCGAGGCTCAGTACGACGAGCGTGTCCCCCAGGACGGCAAGTTCGAAGGCGTGCTGGACGCCGGTCTGCGCGAGATCGGCCTGTCCGTTCCGCGCCAGCTCGAGCCCATCGACCCGCGCACCAAGATCCGCGCCGGCTTCGAGTGGGGCTTCCCCGAGTACATCAACCTGATGGCCGACTTCGAGTACCAGATCTTCCGGCCCTGGTCGGTGCACGGCGGCGTCCGCAACCGCTTCACGGGCTGGAACCTGGAGCTGGGCACGCGCTACGCGCTCATCAAGTCAGCGCGCACCAACTTCCTGTTGACCGGGATCCTGGACTTCCACCTGAACACCCTGCCCCTGTACCCCGCCCTGCGTCCCCAGCTGGGGCTGGGCAAGCGCTTCCTGCTGGGCAAGAAGGCCCTGGACATCCAGCTGCAGGGCGGCGTCGACCTGGAGCTGCGCCTGGAAGGCGTGCCCATGGGCATGGTGCTCATCGGCGGCGGCAACATCACCTACCAGGCCAGCGAAAAGGTCTTCTTCTTCGTCGAAGGCATCGTGCGCATGAAGAACCTGGGCTGGGAAGACGGCGGCTCCTTCCGCTTCCCCATGGCCTGCTTCGGCATCACCTTCTGGATGAACCAGAAGAACACCAACAGCGCCAGCATCGCCGCCAACGCACCCTTCTACACCAACTACTGGGGCTACCACTTCGGCGGCGTGATGGGCGATTTCAACTTCTATCCGGATTTCTGAGCGCTATGGCTCGCTCCTGAAGCGCCTGCGCAGGCCCTCCAGCGCGGGCAGCTCCTGGTCCAGGAAGAGGAAGGCGGCCAGCCCGCTGGCCTGCAGGTACTTCTTGATGTCGCGCCAACCGTGCACCGCCCCCAGGTGGCGGCGCATCGTCACCGGGCGCAGGTAGAACTCCCGGTAGAAGCGGCGGTGCAGCGCCACCAGGTCCTCGGGCTCCAGGCCCCAGGGCACGAAGGTGGGCTCCCAGAAAGAGGTCAGGTCCGTGGATCCCGAGATGATGCGACCGTAGCGCTGTCCGTGCTCCTCGAAGATCTCAGCCTGCCGCGTGCGCGGCAGCACCGTGTTGATCTGCACGGTGATGTCGTGCAGGGGGATGGACTTGGCGAAGGCGATGGTCTCCTCGATGGACTGCCGATCGTCCGCCAGGTGCCCTACGATGAAGAAGGCCTTGGGCCGCAGCCCCACCTCGTCGGCCCAGGTGACCGCGTTGCGGATCATCTCCTTGGTGATGCCCTTGGACACGAACTCGAGCACGCGGTCGCTGCCGGTCTCGATGCCGAAGCGCGTGCGCCAGCAGCCCGCCTCGTGCATGCGCTGCAGCAGCTGGCGGTCCACCACCTCCACGCGCGAGGAGCAGGTCCAGGAGATGTCCAGGCCGCGACGCACGATCTCGTCGCAGATGGCCATCACGCGTTTCTTGGAGACGCAGAAGAGGCTGTCCACGAAGGCCACGTCGCGTACGCCGAAGTCGCGCACCAGGTGCTCCAGCTCGTCCACGATATGGCGCGTGCTGTGGCTGCGGTAGCCGGATCCGGCCTTCTGGCAGAACACGCAGCGATGCGGGCAGCCGCGGCTGGTGATCATGGCGAACTTGGGCAGGCCGTGCTCGTCGATGGGGATGGGACGGTAGAGGTTGGGGGGCAGCAGGTGGCGAGCGGGAAAGGGCAGCGTGTCCAGCTGCTTGTGCTTGGGTCGCTTGGGGGTGAAGCGCAGCTCGTCCCCTCCCTCTCCCGCCGCTCCCTCCGCGCGCAGCACCAGGCCGGGGATGCTGTCCAGGCTGCGCCGCCCCTGGTAGTGCTCCACCAGCTCGAGCATGGCGTGCTCACCCTCGTCCAGCACACCCAGGTCGAAGCAGCGGTGGCGCATGGCCTGTTGGGGCAGCAGGGTGACGTGGTGCCCGCCCAGCACGATGGGCAGCGAGGGCAGGGCGCCCTTGAGGGCCTCTGCCAGCTCCACGGCGCTCATGAAGCCCACCGTGGTGGAGCCGATGCCCAGCAGGTCGGGCCTGAAGCGCTCCGCGCGTCGCACGGTACGCGCCACATCCAGCTTCTCAGCCGCCGCGTCGATCACCTCGACCTGCACGCCGGCCCGTTCCAGCATGGCGGCGATGTAGAGCAGCCCAAGGGGAGCGGAGTTGTAGAACAGGAAGGCCGTCACCGGGCTGACGTGACCGTTGCGGATCACGGCATCCAGGGGCGGGTTGATCAGCAGGACGCGCATGGAGGATTCCGACGCTGGGTGAGCCGAGCGATCACTCGTAGACCAGGTCCTCGATCTGATCGCGCAGCTGCTCCTCGGTGGTGGCCTCCAGGTTGGTCCAGGCGATCTCCATGTCCGAACCGATCAAGTAGGTCTTGACCTGGGTGGACGACGCCCACACCCCGCTGACCTCGTTCTTGGGATCGTAGAGCACGGTGCCTACGTCGTAGTCCTCGGCCCACGCGGCCGCGTCTTTCTGCCCGGCCTGCGCCCCCTGCTCGTTGTTGAACAGCATGGCGGCCACGCTGAGGCCGTAGCTGGAGAAGTCGCTCTCGAGCGTCCCCAAAAAGCTGCTGATCTGCTGGAAGTTGTAGCTCTGGCCATAGCCGAAGGCCAGCACCACGGGCCCGTCGTCGTGCTGGTACAGGGCCCACATGTCGCCGTCCTGATCGGGTGCTTTCAAGTTGTAGGCCACATCACCCGACGAGTATCCGGTGCCTTCGTAGGCAGGCCCGGTATCGGCGGTGTCGCTCGCGCTGTCCTCGGCCGAGTCGTTCCCGCCGCCCGTGTCCGTGGTGCTGTCCCCGCTGTCCGGACCGCTGTCTTCAGGCCACTCCGGGGTCTCGTCCTCGTGCTCCGAGCCACCGGAGCCGAAACCGCCCGCGCTCTGCTTGCAGGCGTACAGGGCCATGCCCAGCAGTGCTGCGGCGACCAGGACAGGGAGGGGATTTCTGGGGGCAAGCGACATCGGTGGGCCTCAGGTTGGTTTCAAGAACCTAGCATGCAGCATCCGGACGGGCTGCGCAAGCGCCGCCCGCGGGAATCCGGCCCAGCTCTCAAGGCAGCCAGGCGGCGCAGGCCTGCCCCGCGGGGAGCCCGTCGAAAGCGACGGCTGCGCAGGCGTCGCAGACGCTGGCGCCGTCGAAATCCAGGCCGTGGGGCCGGCCATCGTCCACCAGCAGGCTGCCGCTGGCGGGCTCCTGCCCACAGGCGACCGTGTCGATGGACCAGGCGCCGGAGATGCTGACCGGATCCTGATCAGCCGTGTCTCTTCCCGCAACGGCCACGAAGCCATCGGCCGTCAGGTCGTAGCGTTCGGGGAAGGCGCTGTACGGGAACAAGGTGTAGGCCAGGTCCATGGTGACGATGCCGGCTTCGCAGCTGGAGGCGGGCCCGCCGCAGGTGGAGAGCGTGGCGTCGATCGCCAAGAGCTCGCCGTAGGCGCCCAGCTCCACCGCGCCATCGAAGACGAACAGCAGCTCGCTGTCCGGAGCCAGCAGGCGGAAGCCATTGCCCGCCACCCAATGAGCGTCGGCGCTCTCGAAGACCTCGAGGCTGCCCTCGATCCGCGTTCCGTCCTGCAGGCTGCAGCCACCCAACCAGATCTCGTGGACCACGGTGCCCTGGCTGACGACCGGGCCCTGGCTGACGACCGGGCAGGCCTCTTCCAGCGGGATGATCGCGTCCAGCTCTTCCACCAGTGCCAGCGCCGCGTCCGGCTGCGCCGACGCGAAGGCCAGGGCCACGCCATCCACGCGGGCCTGGTCCACGTCGACCGCTCCCTGCTCGGGCTCGAGCGGGAGGCAAGCGACGGTCAGCAGCGCTGGGAGGAGGAACAAGCGCATCATCATGATCTAGATGATCCTCTCCCCACCGTCAACCTTCGGCATGTGAAGCCTTGTCGCTGGCCAGCCCGCACTTGACGGCGCGCGGCGCGCAGGAGAGAGGGCCTGAACCACTGGAGGTATGCGATCATGTCCGCAGCAGTTCCCGAGCTGGCCACGGCTCTGCGCCTGCGCTCGCTGGCCTTCGCCACCATGCGGCGCTTCTTCCGCCAGCGGGGCTTTGTGGAGGTCGACGCTCCGCTGCTGCTGCCAGGCGTGCCCATCGAGTCCTTCGTGGAGGTCTTCCGCTGCGACCTGAAGCGCCAGGCGGGCCAGGAAGATCGCTTCCTGCCCCCATCGCCCGAGGCGGGTCTGAAGCGAGCCCTGGCGCTCTTGCAGGCCGACTGCTTCGAGCTGGGTCACGCCTTCCGAAACGGCGAAGAGGAGGGCACGCAGCACAGGGCCCACTTCCGCATGCTGGAGTGGTATCGCGTCGACGCCGACTACCGCGACATCATGGACGACACCGTGCAGCTCTTCCGGGCCCTGGCCGACTGCTTCGCTCAGCAGGACATCGCGCCACTGGCCGCGCCCAGCGTGGACTACCACGCCCCCTGGGAGGAGATCACCGTGCAGCAGGCCTTGGAGCGCTACGCCGGCCTGCGCCTGCGGGGACCCGCGGACCTGCCGCTGCTGGCGCAGGCGGTGCGTCAACGCGGCCTGGGCGATCCAGCCAGCTGGCAGGACGCCTTCTGCATCCTGCTGGCCGTGGAGGTGGAGCCCCACCTGGGCCGCGGTCACCCCAGCCTGCTGTGCGACTACCCGGCCGGCCTGGCCGCCCAGGCCCGCAGCAAGCCAGACGAGCCCTGGTTGGCCGAGCAGTTCGAGGTCTGGGTCGACGGCGTGGAGCTGGGCAACTCCTACTCGGAGCTCACCGATCCGGCCGAGCAGGCCCGCCGCTTCCAGGTCGAGGCCCAGCGCCTGGCCGCCCTGGGTCGCCAGGCGCCCCCCAGCGACCCGGCCTACCTGCAGGCCCTGGCCCACCTGCCCCGCCGCTGCGCTGGGGGCTCCCTGGGCGTCGACCGCGTGCTGATGCGCTTTCTGGGTGCCACGGACATCCGCCAGGTGCGGCTGGCTTGAGATGCGACGCCGCAACGAGATCAACGGCAGCGGGCTCTACATCGAGCCCAGCACCTGGTGCCCGCTGGACTGCCAGCTCTGCTACACCGCCCACCGCCAGCGGCGCCTGCTGCCCCGCGCCGCTATTTCGCGGGCCGTGGAGCTGATGCTGGAGGGGCAGGACAGCCTGGGGCTGTTCTGGTGCGGCTTGGGGGAGGTCTTCGAGGACGAGCGCTTTGTTGGGTTGCTGCAAGAGCTGGACGAGCGCTACGAAGGGCGCCTGCTGCACCTGATCCAGACCAACGGCCAGACGGGCGGGCGCCTGCCCCTGCGCGGGCCGGAGAACAAGCTGCTGCTGATCAGCCTGGACCTGCCGCGGGCCTTCAACGACTGGCAGCGCGGCCCGGACTGCTGGGAGCCCGCCCTGGCCTGCGGCGCGGCCGCCCTGGCTCAGGGCGTCCTGGGCCTGGGGGTCAAGTGCTTGCTGAGCGCGTCCAGCCTGCCCCAGGTGGCGCCGGCCTTCGAGGAGCTGCTGCGGCACTGGAGCGCCGCCAGCGGCCTGGACCTGGACCAGGTGCGCCAACGGGTGCGCCTGGAGCCCATCATCCCCTTCCACCGGCAGCAGGTGGCACGCATCGAGCGCAGCAGCTTCGCGCCAGGGGGCGGCACGGAAGACCGCCAGGCGCTGCTGGAGCTGGCAGCCCAGCACCTGCCGCAGCACCTGGAGGATCTGCGCGACCGGCCGCGCACGGTGCAGGCCTCGCTGACCGTGGACGGCCTGTTCAGCTGCTGCGAGGCCGTGGAGCGCATCGGCGCCATCGAGGATCTCTGGCGCCTGGACCGCACAGGGGTGTTGACCAAGCTGGCGGCCGCGGCCCCGCGCTGCCAGCGCTGTCCGCTGGCTTCGATCTGCTGAGGCGGGCTCGTCCCGGGCCCGGGCTTGCGGCAGTGGGCCGACCCCCGGGGGCATGTTCGACCTATCCTGCAAGAACAAACCCCTCCGCGACGTACGCAGGACATGAACGCAAGACCCAAGCTCCTGATCTCGCTGCTGGGCGCCATCACCGTCAGCACCACCGCGGCCTGGGCCGCACCAAGGCTGCTGGCAGGCTCTCGCGCCCCCGTGCTCCACCTGGGGGGGGATCCTCAGCCCGGGGCGGCACCATCTTCCACCGACGCCAGGCTGCGCGTGATGAGCCTGAACATGGCCCACGGCCGGGGCGAGGGGCGCTTCCAGGCCTTGCAGCGCCGCGCAGCCCTGCAGCGCAACCTGGACAGCGCGGGCGCTCTGCTGCGGCAGTGGCGGCCCGACGCGGTCGCCCTGCAGGAAGCCGACCGGGCATCCTGGTGGAGCGGCCGCTTCGACCACGTGGCCCACCTGGCCCAGGGCGCCCAGCTGCCCTGGCGCTTGCACAGCGCCCATGTGGACGGCATGGGCCTGCACTACGGCACGGGCCTGCTGACACGCATCCAGCCTCTGGGCAGCACCGGGCACAGCTTCGCCCCTTCTCCGCCCACCATGAGCAAGGGCTTCACGCGCACCGTGCTGATGGTCGCGGAGCAGGAGGTGGAGCTGGTCTCCGTGCACCTGGACTTCTCCCGGGCGGCCGTGCGACAGCGCCAGGCCCGCGAGCTGGTCAAGCAGCTCACTCCCCGCACGCGGCCGCTGGTGCTGATGGGAGATTTCAACTGCCAGTGGAACGACGCCGAGGACAGCCTGCGCGCCATCGCGGCGGGGCTCGACCTGGAGGCCTGGCGGCCCGATAGCGACGCCGAGGAGCTGGTGACCTTCCCCTCCTGGGACCGCCGCCTGGACTGGATCCTGGTCTCGCCCGAGTGGGAGTTCCTGAGCTACCGCGTCTTGCCCGAGCCGGTCTCGGACCACCGCGTGTTGCTGGCGGATTTGAGGCTCCATCATTGACGCCCCACCGGGAAGGTGTGACCTTCCCTCCATGTGCCGATCTGTCCGCCCGTTCCGCCGTCCGCTCTGTCTCCTCGCCGCGCTCCTGCTGGCGGGCTGCTCCATCCGCACGATGGCCGTCAACGCCCTGGCCGACGAGCTGGCCTCTTCCACGGGGGGGGCCCTGACCCAGGACGACGATCTGCAGCTCGTGGGCGAAGCCGTGCCCTTCGCGCTGAAGCTGATGGAGATCCTGCACGAGTCGGCTCCCGAGCACGAGGGCCTGTGCGAGGCCCTGGCCTCGGGCTTCACCCAGTACGCCATCGTCTGGGCGCAACACCCCGCGGAGCAGCTCAAGTACCAGGATTTCAAAGCCTACAAAACCGGAATAGAACGTTCCGGCCGCCTGCTGCTGCGCGCGCGCGGCTACGCCCTGGAGGGCATGGAGCTGCGTCATCCCGGGTTCTCCCAGGGCCTCGAGGAAGACACCGATGCCGCACTGCAAGCCACCACCACCGAAGACGTGGGCCTGCTCTACTGGCTGGGCGCCTCGTGGCTGGCCGCCATCTCCAACTCCCGCGAGAACCCCGAGATGATCGGCCAGTTCCCCACGGTGGCCGCCATCCTGCAGCGCGCGCTGGAGTTGGACGAGTCCTACGACCGCGGCGCCCTGCACGAGATCATGGTCAGCCTGGAGCCCGCCCTGCCCCTGCCCGGCGGGGATGAGCGCGCACTGCAGCACTACGAGCGGGTGCTGGAGCTGGCCGGGGGCTGCAAGGCCTCTCCCCACGTCTCCCTGGCCACCGCCTTGTACATCGACAAGCAGGACCGCCAGCGCTTCGAAGCGCTCCTGGAGCAAGCCCTGGCCGTGGACGTCGCGGCCTGTCCCGACGACCGGCTGGCCAACGAGTACGCCCGCTCCCAGGCCCGCTTCCTGCTCGAACACCTGGACGACCTCTTCCTGGACGAGATCCCCTGATGCGCCACCCTGCCTTTCCCTGCCGCTGGACCGCGCTGCGCAGCCTCGCCCTGGCGCTGCTGTTCCTGCTCTTCTGCCCGCCCCTGCAGGCCGCTCCCATCGTGATCAAGCTGGCCACGCTGGCTCCCGAGGGCACCACCTGGTACAACGGCCTGCGCCAGATGGGCGACCGCTGGAGCGAGATCTCGGGCGGCCAGGTGCAGCTCAAGATCTACCCCGGCGGGGTCGTGGGCAACGAGGGCACCATGGTGCGCAAGATGCGCATCGGCCAGCTGCACGCCGCCGCCATGAGCAACCTGGGCCTGCTGGACATCGACCCGGCGCCCCAGGTGATCAACACCCCCATGCTCATAGAGACCTACGACGAGCTGGACTGCGTAATGGAGCGCATGCAACCCAGCTTCGAGCAGCGCCTGGAAGAGAAGGGTTTCGTGGTCCTGAACTGGGGCGAGGCGGGCTGGAGCTACTTCTTCACCCGCGAGCCCATGCGCACCCCGGCGGATGCGGCCAAGATCAAGGTCTACGCCTGGGAGGGCGACCCGGCGGCGGTGATCGCCTTCCGCAAGGCCGGCTTCAACCCCGTGGTCATCGCCTCGGTGGACATGATTCCTTCTCTGCAGAGCGGGCTGATAGACGGCTTCCCCAACACGCCACTGGCGGCCCTGTCGCTGCAGTGGTTCGCCCTGGCGCCCAACATGCTCAACGTGCGCTGGGCCCCCCTGGTGGGCGCCACCGTGATCACACAAGACATCTGGGACCGCATCCCCGCCCAGTACCACGAGCCCTTCCTGGCCGCGGCCCGCGAAGGCGGCGATTCGCTCAAGTCCGAGATCCGCCGCCAGGACCAGGCCGCCATCAAGGTGATGCAGAAGTACGGCCTGAAGCTGATCGACGTGGACGAGACCACGGTCAAGGCCTGGCACGACGTGTCCACGTCCCTCTACCCCATGATGCGCACCGACATCGTCCCCTCTGACATCTTCGACATGGCCACCACCGCCACCGCGGAATGCCGGGCCAAGTGAGCGCCCCCGCGCCAGCGCAGGCGCATCGCCTCCCGGCCACGGTCATGCCGGGCTGGATGATGCGCGCCGAGCACGGCATCACCACCGCCATCCTGGCGGCCATGGTGGCGCTCACCGTGTACGGCTTCCTGGCGCGCATCTTCACCGGCGAGAGCCTGGCCGGGGTCAACCTCTACGTCCAGAGCTTGAACCTGTGGCTGGCCTTCGCCGGCGCCGCCATCGCCGCGCGGATGGACAAGCACCTGGCCCTGTCCACAGGCGCCATCATGAAGCTGCGGGGTCGGGCCAAGAACCTGATCTCCGGCTTCACATCGGCGGCGGCCTGCGCCACCTCCGCCCTACTGGCCTACGCCAGCGTGCGGCTGGTGATGGCTGAGACCGCCTCGGACCTGGGCCTGTGGGGCGGCATCCCCATCTGGTTCGTGCAGTGCATCATGCCGGTCGGCTTCGTCGTGATGGCCCTGCGCTTCACCTGGCACGGCAACCGCACCTGGGCGGGCCGTGGCGTGGCCCTGCTGGCGGTGGTGCTGGCCTTCTGCCTGGGCCTGCTGCCCGAGGGAGAACGCGCCCTGCTGACCTGGTGCGGATCAGCCGTGATCCTGCTGGCCGTGGCCCTGGGCGCGCCGCTCTTCACCGCCATGGGCGGCCTGGCCATGCTGCTCTTCTTCGGTAGCCCCTTGCCCGTACCCATCTCGGCCGTGCCGGCCGAGACCTACCGCATCGTGGCCTCCCCCACCCTGCCCACCCTGCCCTTGTTCACCCTGGCTGGCTACCTGCTGGCGGAAGGGGGCGCCTCCCAGCGGCTGGTGCGGCTCTTCCAGGCCTGGGTGGGCTGGATCCCGGGGGGCACGGCCACCGCCGCCATCCTGGTCTGCGCCTTCTTCACCACCTTCACCGGCGCCTCGGGGGTCACCATCCTGGCCTTGGGGGGGCTCTTGCTGCCCACCCTGCTCAAGGCCGGCTACCAGGAACGATTCTCCATCGGGCTGCTGGCCGCCGCCGGGAGCATCGGCCTGCTCTTCCCGCCCAGCCTGCCCGTGATCCTCTACGGCGTGGTCAGCCACGAGCCCATCGACAAGCTCTACATCGCCGGCCTGATCCCAGGCCTGCTGCTGGTGGCGTTGCTGGTGATCCTCAGCCTGACCCAGGCCCTGCGGCGCGGCGCCAAGCGCGGCCAGTTCGATCTTCCCGCAGCCCTGAGCGCCCTGTGGCAGGCGCGCTGGGAGGCCCTGCTGCCCGTGCTGGTGCTGGGGGGCATCTTCGGCGGCATCGTCACCATCGTGGAGGCCGCCGCCTTCACCGCCTTCTACGCCTTCATCATCGAGGTGCTCCTGCACCGCGACCTGGACCTGCGCAACGACGTGCCGCGGGTCTTCGTGGAGTGCGCCACGCTGATAGGCGGCGTGATGATCATCCTGGGGGTGGCCCTGGGCTTCACCAGCTACCTGGTGGACGCCGAGATCCCACTGAAGGTGGCCCACTGGGTCGAGGCCCACGTGGCCAACAAGCTGCTGTTCATCCTGCTGCTCAACGTCTTCCTGTTGGTGGTGGGCTGCCTGATGGACATCTACTCGGCCATCATGGTGGTGGTCCCGCTGATCGTGCCCATCGGTGCCGCCTTCGGCATCGATCCGCTGCACCTGGGCATCCTCTTCCTGGCCAACCTGGAGCTGGGCTACCTGACGCCCCCGGTGGGCATGAATCTCTTCCTGGCCTCCTACCGCTTCGACAAACCCCTGACCGCCGTCTACGCCATGGCTCTGCCCTTTTTGGGCGTGCTGGCCCTTGGCGTGCTGCTGATAGCCTACGTTCCTCCTCTCACCACCTGGCCCCAGCACTTCGAGGAGCCCGAGACCGGCCCTACCATCGAAGAGATCTGGGAGCAGGAGATGAACGCCGGCCAGGAGCCGGCACCAGGGCTCCGGATCCCCGAGGGCACGGACCTGATGCAGGAGCTGATGCAAGAGAGCGAGGGCGGCGCTCAGCCCGCGCAACAACCCGCGCTAGAGATCCCCGAGGGCGTGGACCTGATGCAGGAGCTGATGAACGAGGTGGAGGGCGAGGACGCGCCCGAAGAAGAGGAAGAGGAAGAGGAAGAGGAAGAGGAAGAGGAAGAGGAAGAGGAGGCTAGCGCTCCCTGAGGCCCGCCGGTGACCGAGCTCGATGTCCTGACCCTGAACGCCTGGTTCGGCTACGACGGCAAGGGCGTGGTGCGTATGGGTTCCCTCGACAGCCCCGAGGAGCGGCAGATGAGGGGCGAAGGCCTCCTCCAGCTCATCGCCCGCGAGCGCCCCGCGCTCATGGCGCTGCAAGAGCTCTGCCCCGTGCGGGTATTGGCGCGCCGCATCCGCGGCCTGGGCCGCTGGGAGGTGCGGCACCAAGTGGTCAACGCCGGCGTCAAGCTCCTGGGTCGGGGGATCCCGTGGGGATTCTCCGAAGGGCTGGTGCTGTTGGTCGCGCCACCCTACCGCGTCGTGTGGAGCGGCTGGCGCCGCCTCTCCGGGCCTCCCGGCACGCTCCTGACGGACGCCGCGTGCTTCCAGCTCCGCGAGTGCCGCGCCGCCCTAGGCGCCCGGATCGAGGGCCCTCGCGGCGAGAGGTTCCACTTCTACACCACGCACCTGCACTACAGCGCAGGCGTGGAGCGCGAGAGCGACCTCGAGGGCTGGAAGGCCGCGCTCGAGGAGCTCGGCGCCAGCCCCGCCGAGATCAGCGCCACGCAACACGAGCTGCGAGCTGGCGCCAAGCGACGCCGCGATGAGCTCGAGGCCCTCCTCTCCTGGGTGGCCGACACCGCCGGCGACGGTCCGGCGATCGTCGCGGGCGACCTCAACCTGCGCCCTGAAGATCCTCTCCTCGTCGAGGTCCTGGCCCGGCATGGCTTCGAAGACGCCCTGCAGGGTACGACCGAGCCCTCGTGGGATCCCGAGAACAATCCCTTCGCAGCTCGTAGCGCCTCCCCCCCTGGCAGCGGCGCTTCGTGGACGGAACGGCTTCAGGCCCGCTACGACAGCGAGCCTCGGCGCATCGATCACATCCTCACTCGCGGCCTCGCACACACCGACGAGGCCTGGGTGCGCCCGGCGCTGGACGACCAGCGACGCCTGGTCTCCGACCACAGCCTGCTCGGCGTCCACCTCTCGCTGGCGCACTGACGGGCCAGGGCCCGGCTACTCCTGCTGGGCGGCTGCCGCGCCCGACGCAGACACCGCCGGCCTGGTCTGCACTGGTCCAGCACGAACCTGGGCTGGCGATCCTGCGCGGCGCCCTGGGACGGCGACGAGTACTTCGCCCTACGCGTCTCGTCCTGGCGGGACGTGCACGGAACGGACCTCGCGAACCTGAACCTGAACACGGCGGTGGGCAGGACCGACACCTTGTCTACGAGCCTCACGACGATCAACATGGTGTACCGGGCCCAGCTCGCGACCGTATTTCGATAGGAGACCTCGTTCTCGTTGGAGCTTCAGGCCTGCGCCGTCTCCCCGGGTTGGAGCATACCGAGGGGCGGCTCCTGCGGCGGCCAGGCCAGGAACTGCTCCGGCATGATGTGCACGCCGTAGGTCACCATGCCCGCGCGGAGACACTCCACGCCGATGGCTCTGCTGCGCAGCGCCTGTAGCCGGCGGCTCGTGCGGCGGGGCTTGCTGCGTGCCTCGCGTGGTACCTCCAGCCCGAAGATCCATTCCATGGCCTGCGCGAAGACGAAGGGGGGTGGCACCATGGCGCCCACGTCGAAGGGAGGGCGAAGCCCCTCCTGGACCTCGAACAGGACCTTGCCCAGGAGCTGGAACCACTGGGCCAGGTCGTCCTGCTCGCTGCCCGGCTGGCCCGACGGCAGCGCCCAGCCGTCCCAGGGCTCACTCCGCACGAGCTGGTAGATGTGTGGTGGATTCGCCGGCCAGAAGTCCCGGGTGATGGATGTGCGGGGAATATGTGAGAGGGCTTCGATGACGGGCATGCTGGGCTCCTTTCTCTGGTTGGGGGTGCCCAGGGCAAGAGCAATCTGCGTGCCAGCCGATAATGTACCTTCTACCGTTACCGAAGTGTCGAAGTGACGAGCTTGGGTGCCGAAGTTCGACGCTTTTCGACACCTCTTCGTCAGTCGGGGTTCGCCCGGAGGAGTGCTACGACGTCCTGGAACTCCTCCTGGAGGCCGATTTCCGCGCTCTAGCAGCGCTGCGCTCACGGACACCGATGCTGGGGTTGGATTCACTGTCGTCTGGGCCTCGCCAAGTGGATGAAGAGGTTCGGCCTGGCGCTACGGGGGGCTGGCGGCCTGGGACGCCCACGGCGAGCCCCAGGAAGCCTGGATGGAAACCAGCGATCATGGGCTGCCCCTGCTCATCGAAGACGAGCTGGCGCGCTACCTCATCACGGTGGATCCCATCCTCATCCGCATCAACCCGAATGAGCCAAGCGGTCCTCCTAGGACCATCGAGTTCGCCTGGGGCGCGGCCAAGGCGCTGGACGTGCTGCTGATTGCCTACGTGCCTTCTCTCACCGCCTGGCCCCAGCACTTCGAGGAGCCCCAGACCGGCCCTACCATCGAGGAGATCTGGGGGCAGGAGATGAACGCCGGCCAGGAGCCAGCACCGAGGCTCCGGATCCCCGAGGGCACGGACCTGATGCAGGAGCTGATGCAGCAGACCGAGGGCGGCGCCCAGCCGGCGCAGCAGCCCGGCCCGCAGATCCCGAAGGCGTGGACCTGATGCAGGAGCTGATGAACGAGGTGGAGGGCGAGGACGCGCCCGAGCACGAAGAGGCGGAAGAGGAAGAGGAAGAGGAAGCTAGTGCCGACGGCGGGGAGCCGCTTCGATGAAGGGTTCCTGGGCACGCGGTTCCTCGGCCAAAGCCTCTGCCAGGACTCGCGCCTGGGCCAGGGCGGCCCGCGCTCGGGCTCTCCCATCAGAGGACGTGCCGCGATAGTTGCCGTACTTGGCGGGATACGGGAACGGGCCCTATCCACCGGCCCATGAGGAGGTCGAGCGCCGGAGCGCGGCGAGGAGCGTCGACGCCAGCAGGCACCAGAGCATCGTGGGCAGGGATCCGGAGCCGACGCAGCCGCAGTCGTCGTCCTCGGGTGCATCGTCCAGCCGCTCGCAGAGGTCGCTCCAGCCGTGGGCTCCCGGGTAGACCTGGGCGTCGCCGTCGTCACAGTCGTTGTCGAGGGGGTAGCCGTCTCCGTCCTGGTCGTCATCGTTGCCGTCGCAGCTCTGGTCCACGCCGTCGTACCAGATCTCCTCCGCGCCGGGGTAGGTGGCCGCGTCCGTGTCGTCGCAGTCCTCGTCGAGCGGGAAGCCGTCTCCGTCCTGGTCGTCGTCGTTGCCGTCGCAGTTCTGGTCCACGCCGTCGTACCAGACCTCGCTGGCGTCGGGGTTGATGCTCGGATCGTTGTCGTCGCAGTCCAGGGCCAGGTCGGCCGAGACGTAACCCTCGGGCTGGTCGCAGCTGTCCACGGTGGACGTGACGCCTCCGAACCCGTCCCCGTCCTCATCGCTGTACCAGGTGGTGGCATCGATCGCGTCGTCGTCCACCTCGTCGTTGCAGTCCTGGTCCACGCCGTCGCAGGTCTCGTCGGCGTGCGGGTGGACGTCCGCATCGGCGTCGTCGCAGTCATCGCCCTCGTCGTAGCCGTCTCCGTCCGCGTCGGGCAGCGCCAGCTGCAGACACTCGCCGAACGCCAGCGTGCCGTCGAAGACAGCCCACTGCTCGTCCAGGGGGGCGATGCCCCAGTTCATGGCCTGGGGCGGCGGATTGCCCGAGAAGAAGTTGAAGTGCAGCTCGGGCTCGGCGCACTCGCTGCTCACCTCGGCGTAGAGATCGCCCCCGTCGTCCTCCAGGATGAGGGCGGCCCCGCCGTTGATCCAGGGATCCCAGTCGTCGGTGTCGGCGTCATCGGGATCGTAGAAGATGTCGAGGCTGAGGGTGCCCAGCGTTCCATGGGCCACGCTGGAGCCGTCGGTCAGGTCGATGATCTCCCAGATGCCCTCGCCGGGCATGGGCGTGTACCTGCGATCCTCGTGGCCGTACTCGGGGTCGCCCGAGACATAGCCCTCGGACTCGTCGTAGTAGTAGTTGCTGTCGAACTCGTAGCCCTGGTAGCTGAAGGCGTAGCGGCCCGGATCGGAGGAGTCCAGGGAGTCCCAGCCGTCGACGTAGGTGCCGGCCGCGGCGTAGCCGCCCTCCTCCCAGTAGTCCTCGTACCAGGCAATGGGCACGCGGGGCGCGTGGTTCCAGCCGTCCAGGTAGTGGTAGGGATAGGATCCGAACCAGGGATCCGGGGGGCCGTCCGCCACGCTGGCGATGGTGCCGCCCGCGGGGCGTAGCTGGTAGGCACCCTCGAAGGTGATCTCCTGCGAGAACGAGGGCGGGACCGCCAGGGCCAGGAACCAGAAGGCGTGCATCTTGTCGCTCTCCTTGCTGCTGGCGCATCATACCAGCAAGCCGGATGCCGTCCTGTGCTCCCCGCGAGCCCGAGGGCGCCAGCGAGGACTGGAAGCCATGCCTGGTCGCAGCGCTTCTCGTCGCCTGCGACGAGCCTGCAGAGCCCGACAGCCCCGATCTGGGAGCTGACCCGTCCGTCCCGGCAGGGCCCGCTCTGTCCCGAATGCGGAAAGCGGAGGCTCTCGCTTCATAGCGAGATGCCGCGACAATTGCCCCACCTTGCGGAATACGGTGATGGGCCCAATCTACTCCGCTGAACGAGAAGGAGGGCGAAGGCGCGCCCGAACAAGGGGAGGCGCTGCAGGAAGCTAGCGCTCCCTGAGGCCCTGTCTGAAGGCGCGCCGCCTGCGAGGAGCCGCTTCGATGACGGATTCCTGGGTCCTTGGTTCTTCGGCAGGAGCCTCCGTCAGGGCACGCGCCTGGGCCAGGGCGGCTTGCGCCGCCGGAGCCACGGCCTCGGCCAGGGCCCGGTGGCCCAGCTCGTTGGGATGCAGGAAGTCCTCCGGCTGGTCGGGGATGGTGAAGTCCAGCAGGCCCGTGGCGGTGTAGGCCTGGCGTCCATCCAGCCACGAAAGACCGTTCTCGTCCAAGGCGTCCTGGACGCGTTCGTACTGTTCCAGCAGCCTCTTGCACTGGCCCGGCGTGGAGGCGAGCTGCAGCTCGCAGTAGTCGCCCTGAACCAGGACGTGAGCGGATATGGCCAGGACCAGCAGCGGCACCCCCTGCTGGGTCGCCCAGACGGGGATGCGGGCCAGCTGCTCCTCGTACCAGCGCTTGGACACGAAGCTGCTCTTGCCGTCCCTGACGACCCGGGAAAGGCGCAGGCCCAGATACCAACGGAACAGGGCGCTGCGGCTCACCAGCGCGTCGGCGATGGCTGTGGGGAGCAGGCTCAAGGAGCCGGGAACGCTGGTGCCCACGTAGTAGGGACTGCCGTCGCGCCCGTGCAGGAGCTGGCTGGGGAACTGGTCGTTCTGGTAGTGCCCCCAGACGACGAGATCCGGCTTCCAGGCGGGGACGCGCGATTCCATCAGGCAGGCTGCCTGTTCCACGTCGTAGCCCACGACGCCGAAGTTCAACACCTCCACCGTCTCCCCCAGCAGCTGTCCCAGCTGGTGGGGCCAGGCCTCCTCGCCCTGCACCTTGTAGCCGAAGGTGACGCTGTCCCCCACGCAGATCACCCGGTGGCGGTGGGCCAGCGGCGCCGTGGGCGCGCGCCCTTCCACGTAGCCGCGGTCCTTCCCGCCTTCTGGCGTGCAGGCGAACTTCAGCCCGGGCGGATCGCGCACCAACACCAGCGCACCCGTCTCCTGCGTTCGTCGGTAGAGCTCAGCGGCCAGCAGCAGGCCGGCGGCCGGGATCGCGCCCAGGATGAGCGCAGCGGCAGCCATCCAACGACGTCGCGGGGATCGCCGCGCCCTGGCCGGCTTCTCTGCGCTCAGGTTCGCCATCCGGCACGCCGCAGCAGAGCCCTCGTCCGCAGCAGCAGCTCCTCGGGATCGAAGGGCTTGGGCAGGTAGTCGTCCGCGCCAGCGTAGAAGCCCTTCTTGACGTGCGGCTTCTCACCGCGGGCCGAGAGCATCAGCACGGGGATGGCGCGCGTCTCGGACTTCTCCTTGAGGGCCTCGCAGACCTCGTAGCCGCTCATCCTGGGCATCATCACGTCCAGCACCAGCAGGTCGGGGGCGCTGCGCGCGACGGCCTCCATGGCCTCGACGCCGTCGCTGGCCGTCTCGATGCGGTAGTCGTCCTCCAAGGCCATGGCGACCAGCTGCACGATCTCGGCGGCGTCGTCCACCACCAGCACCGTGGGTCGTCCCCGGGGAAGCGGTTCCGCAGTCGGCTCGGGCGGGGCCTGGTCCTCCTCCACCAGCTCGAGCTCGCTCAGGTCCTCCTCGTCCAGCTCCACCAGCGCCTCTTCGCTCAGCTCCGGCGGTTCTGGCACCGGTTCCCGCTCCTGCTCCTGCTCCTGGAGCGACAACCTGGCCAGCGCCGCCCGCAGCACGGGTGCGGGGTAGTCCGAGACGGGCACGGCGCGAGCCACCTCTTCCAGGGTCGTCACTCCCGCCATCACCTTCTCGATGGCATCCTGGAAGAGCGTCTTCACCCCGGCCTCCAGGGCCAGCTGCCAGATCTCGGCCTCGCTGCAGCCCTGCTGGATGCGCTTGCTGAGCTCGCTGCCGAAGGGCAGCAACTCGTACACGCCGATGCGGCCGGCGTAGCCGATGTACTGACACTCCGGGCAGCCCGGGCCCACTCGCCGCGCGCGCTCGCCCAGGTCCATGGCCGGCAGTCCGAGGCGCTCCCAGGCCTCCGGGCTGCGTGCCTCCTCAACGGCGCAGGCCGGGCAGACGCGACGCACCAGACGCTGGGAGACCACGCCGGTCAGGGCCGTCCCCAGCAGGTAGCGGGGCACATCCAGGTCGACCAGGCGCGTCACCGCGGCCACCGCGTTTTCGGTGTGCAAAGTGGACAGCACCATATGACCCGTGGTGGCGGCCTGGACCGCGGCGTGGGCCGTCTCCGAGTCGCGCACCTCGCCAATCACCACCACGTTGGGATCCTGACGTAGCAGGGCGCGGATGCTGGAGGCGAAGCTGATCCCCGCCTTCTCGTTGACCTGCACCTGGGTCAGCCCGGGCAGGGTGTACTCCACCGGATCCTCGATGGTCACGATGGAGATGCCCTCGGTATTGAGTCGCTGGATGGACGCGTACAGCGTGGTGGACTTGCCCGAGCCTGTGGGCCCGACCACCAGCAGGGTGCCGCGGGGTGCCGTCAGCATGCGATACCAGGTGCTCAGCAGCTCGGGGCTCCAACCCAGCTCGGCGAAATCCAGGTGCAGCATCTCGGGATCCAGCAAGCGCACCACCACGTTCTCGCCGTACTGGCTGGGCATGACCGCGATGCGCAGATCCAGCTTGCGCGCGCCGAAGGTCACGCCGGCCTTGCCGTCCTGGGGCTTGCGCCGCTCGGCCACGTTCATCTGCCCCAGGATCTTGAGACGACCGGCCAACGAGCCCTGGGTCCAGCTGGGCAGGCGCAGCACCTCCCGCAGCATGCCGTCGATGCGGAAGCGCACCCGGATGCCGTCGTGCTGCGGCTCCACGTGGATGTCCGAGGCCCGTCGCTCGATGGCGTTGATCAGCAGCAGGTTGACCAGCTCCACGTACAGGTGCTTGCGCCCGGCACGCAGGTGCTCCTGGATGGCGCGCGCGTCCAGCTCCAGCGAGGTGGGGGCCACCGTCATCCGGCGCAGGGCGGGATCCACGTTCTTCAGCATGCGACCGGCCACGGACTCCAGGCCGTAATGCCGCTCGATGGCCAGACGCAGCTGGTGAGGGGTCGCCACGGTGGGCACCACCCGCGCCTTGAGCAAGAACTCCAGGTCGCGCAGCGCGTCGCTGTCGCGCGGGTCGGACATGGCCACGGTGACCGTCCCGTCCCTGGCGCGCTTGTAGGGCAGCACGTCCCGCCGCTCGGCGTTGGACCGGTCCAAGGTCCAGACCACCTGCGGATCCACCCGCTCGCGGCTCAGGTCCACGAACGGCAGGTCCATCTGCTCGGCCAGGGCCTCGGCCACGTCCTCTTCGGTGACCGCCCCGATGCGGACCAGGGCCAGGCCCAGGCGCGTGCCCGGCATCAGGCTCTGCACCTGCAGGGCCTCCCTGAGCTTCTCTTCGAGCAGCCCCTTGTCCAGCAGGATCTCTCCGATGCGCTTCTTGGAAATCATCTCCGTGGATCCTCTCCGCTCAACGCGGCTCTTCCTGGCGTGCGAAGCTCAGAATGAAACGACTCCCCTCCCCCACCTTCGACTCGACCTGGATGTCGCCGTTCATGGCGCGGGTCAGTTGGTGACAGATGTACAGGCCCAGGCCCGCCCCGCCCGCCTTGCGCGTGTCCCCGCGCTCCACCTGGTAGAACTTCTCGAAGAGGTGGGGGATGGCGGCGGCCGGGATGCCGCGACCGCTGTCGCTGACCGCCACCAGCACCAGCGAGCCGAGCCGGTCGGTCTCTGCGACCACGCGTCCGCCCTTGGGCGTGAACTTGAAGGCGTTGCGCAGCAGGTTGGACACCACCTGCTCCAGGCGGAAGGCGTCGGCCTCGATCCTGGTCCCCTCCGGGAGCTGGTTGCGAAAGACCAGGTTCAGCCCCAGCCTGTCCGCCTCGGCTGCCAGCGACTCCACGCAGTCGCCCACGGTGCGCGACACGTCCACCTCCTCCAGGCTCAGGGTCATGTCGCCCCCCTCGAGGCGCGTGGCGTCCAGCAAATCCTGCACCATGCTCTTCAACAGCTCGGACTGGGCGCGCACCTTGCCCAGGATCTCCTGCTGCTTGGCGCTCAAGCCGCCGCCCTTGCCCATCTGCAGCAGCCGCACATAGCCCTCCACCACCGTCAGGGGAGTCTTCAGCTCGTGGGTGACCACCGAGAGGAAGTTGCGCTTGAGTTGCTCCAGCTCCACCGAGCGGGTCACATCGCGCACCACCATCACGTAGGCGCGCTGCAGGTCGCGCCCCACCCCTGACAGAGGCTGCAGGTTGACGGTCAGGTAGCGCCGCAGGCCCCCATCCAGGGTGAAATCCAGCTGGATGGGCTCGCCCTGCTTGGCGCTGAAGAGCTGGCGATCCAGGCCGGGCAGGAGCTCCGAGACGGAGAGCCCGCGGGCGCGAGAGAGCTCGGGCGGGGCGATGTCGCCCAGGATCTCCACAGCCCGCGGATTGAACTCCAGCACGCGCTTTTCCCGGTCCAACATCAGCACGCCGTCGTTGAGCGAAGCCAGCATGGCTTGCTGGACGGCGTTGTGGTCGTCGATGTCGGAGATCTTCTCCACCAGGCCCTGGCGCATGGACTCCAGGGCGCAGCTGAGCTTGTGGAACTCGCTGGACTCGCCCACCTCGGGGATGGGGCTGTCGAGCTTGCCGTCGGCCACGGTGATGGCCGACTGGGAGAGCCGCGACAGCGGTTGGGAGAGCACCACCCGCAGGCGAAAGGCGGACAGGATCGTCACCAGCGAGACCAAGCAGACCCAGACCGTCAGTCCCAGCAGCACGCGAGGGGATCTCTCCAACCAGCTCGGCTCCTCCTCTCCCCCCAGCATCTGCACAGCGCCGAGCAGGTTGTGGTAGCTGGTCTTGGTGCGCTCCACCGCCTGGATCTCGGCTTGGGGAAGCTGGGCCTCCAGCGCCTGGACCTCTTCGCGGTAGCCCTTGAGCGCCATGCGGGCGTCGTGGCCCTCCTCGTCCAGGGCCAGCAGCTGCGCCCCCAGCTCCTCCATCTTGTAGCCCATCTGCTCGCTGGTGCTGCCGTCGAGCACCTCCCGGTGCAGGGCGGTCAGCTCGCGCATGGTCTGCTGCAGCTGGGGCAGGCCCTGGCCCTCCTTGGACGTGGGAATGGAGGCCAGCACCGCCGCCGCGAAAGAGAGCAGGAAGATCCCGTTCAGCGCCGACATCAGCAGCACCAGGCTGATCTGGAGCCGGATGGACAGCCGCAGGGGTTGACGAGGGGGGCGGCGAGCCATGGTCATCATCGAGCGCGAGGGGAAGACAAGGGCTGATATAGTACCAGGATGCGGGGCTTGGGGGTGGTCTGGGATGGTTGAGGCTTCGCAGGACGCAGGCGGCTTGCCAATCCCCGGCTGCCGGCTACTTCCCTTCCATGGCTTTCTTCCCAAGATCACTCGTCCTGGCGTCCCTGGCGGCGCTGCTCTCCTCCACCCCCGCCCAGGCCACGGTGAACATCGAAAAATACCGCCTGGCTCCTGGCGAAGATGGCGCCGCCGGCTCGGCGTCCGTCAGCCTGACCCACAAGTCGGGCAACGTGGACTACTTCGAGACCGGCCTGGAGGGCCAGGCTACGGCGCGCAAGGGGAAGAACCTCTTCCTGGCGGTGGCGGCCGGCAAGTACGCCGCCAAGCGCACAGGCGACGATCGCCTCGAGGATCCGGGGGGCGACCTGTGGAGCGAAGACGCGCGCTACGCCAACGAGCTGCTGGGCGCCCTGCGCTACAACCGCGACCTGGCCGAGCACTGGGTCTGGGAGATCTTCAGCCAGGTGGAGTACGACCAGTTCCTGCACCTGGACCTGCGCAGCCTGGGTGGCACTGGGCCAAGGCTGAAGTTCATGGGTCTGGAGCAGGCCGAGGGCTACCTGGGCAGCGGGTATATGCTGGAGTACGAGCGGCTGGATCCGGCGCTGGTGTTGAACGTGGCGGACCAGGTGGAGCTGGCCCATCGCTGGACCAGCTACCTGTCCTTGTCGTGGCAACTGGCCGAGGCCCTGTCGCTGAGCACCACCACCTACATCCAACCCAGATTGACGGATTTCGGTGATTTCCGGTTGCTCAACGAGAGCGAGCTCTCGGTGGAGCTGAGCGATCGCTTCTCGCTGGGGGTGGAGTTCAGCCTGCGCCACGACAGCGATCCGGCGCAGCTGGTGGAGGATGAGCCTCCGCTGGAGAAGACGGATACCGAGCTGACGAACAAGTTGACCCTGGTGTTCTGAGCTGGAGGGGTGGTTGCGGCGTGGGTGGCGCTACGCGGGGGCTGGGGCAATGCACCGACTTCCCGGACGGGAACTACCTGGGTGCGGCGCTGGTGATGCTGCGCGGGGAGGGGGGGGCGGGTTTGGGTGGCACGAGCCAGCGGATCGGACGTCCAGGCCTCAGTGAGGGGCCACTGGCGCCTGAATGTCCGATGGAGACCCCGAGGATCGGACGTCCAGGCCTCAGTGAGGGACCACTGGCGCCTGAATGTCCGATGGAGACCCCGAGGATCGGACGTCCAGGCCTCAGTGAGGGGCCACTGACGCCTGAATGTCCGATGGAGATCCCGAGGATCGGACGTCCAGGCCTCAGTGAGGGGCCACTGACGCCTGAATGTCCGAGCCGACTCCACCCACGAACCGATATCCGGAGGCGAGCGGCCGCCCTGGCCAAGCGGTCCCGCTACGGGACCGTACTCGAGGGGCGGGCGGCCGCCCTGGCCAAGCGGTCCCGCAAGCGCACAGGTCCCGGAGGCGGCCTTGAGCGGCGGCATCGCGGACGCCGTCAGCTCCAAGGGCCCCTGCCCGGGCTGCCCCTGGGCCGCCAGGTTAGGGGGTCGCCCCCCCGAAGTGAATGGAGCAGGGTGATGATCGATGTCGAACGCCTCAAGGGCAGGTTCCTGAAGTACGTGCAAATCTGGTCGCAGTCCAAGGACGACGTGACCGACCGCTACCCCAGCACGCCCCAGCAGCTGGAGTTCGCCGCCATCCTGCGCGACGACCTGCAGGCCATGGGCCTGGCCGATGTGGAGCTCGACAAGCACGGCTACGTCACCGCCAGCCTCGCTCCCTCCGCCGGCCTCGAGGACAAGCCCGTGGTGGGCCTGCTGGCTCACTACGACACCTACCCGGGCGTCTCCGGCAAAGGCGTCAAGCCCATCGTGCACGACTACCAGGGCGGCGACATCGTGCTGCCCGACGATCCCGAGGTGGTCATCGCGGCCGAAGAGAACCCCGAGCTGGCCAAGTTCCTGGGCGAGGAGATCATCACCGCCAGCGGCACCACCTTGCTGGGCGCCGACGACAAGGCTGGCCTGGCCGCCATCCTGGAGGCCATGGCCTACCTGATGGAGCACCCCGAGGTGCCGCGTCCTCCCATCCGCCTGGCCTTCACGCCCGACGAAGAGGTGGGCATGGGCACGGCCTACTTCGACATCGAGGCCTTCGGCGCCCAGGTGGCCTACACCTTCGACGGCAGCGTCATGGGCGAGGTGGAGAACGAGACCTTCTCGGCCGACGGCGCCACCATCAAGATCACCGGCCGCGATGTGCATCCCGGCTACGCAAAGAAGAAGATGATCAACGCCGCGCGCATCGCCGCCCGCTTCATCGAGTGCATCCCCATGGGCCTGTCGCCCGAGTGGACCGAGGGCCGCGAGGGCTACCTGCACCCCGTGCACCTGACCGCCGACACCTCCAACGCCACCATCATCTACATCGTGCGCGACTTCACCACCGAGGGTCTGCGACGACTGGAGGCCTACCTGGAGCTGCTGGCCGAGTCGCTGCGGCGCGAGTTCGAGGGCTGCACCATCCAGGTGGTGATCAAAGAGCAGTACCGCAACATGGTGGACCACCTGGAGGACGAGCCCCGGGCCATCCCCTTCGCCATGGACGCCGTGCGCGCCTCGGGCGTCGAGCCCGACCTGATGTCCATCCGCGGCGGCACCGACGGCTCCCGCCTCTCCGCCATGGGCCTGCCCACGCCCAATATCTTCGCGGGCGGCGTGAACTTCCACAGCAAGTTCGAGTGGGTGGCGGTGCGGGCGCTCGAGAAGAGCGCTGAAACCTGCGTCAATCTTTGTCGGGTGTGGGCGGAGCAGGGCTAGTCAGCCCTTTTTGTGCGCGGTTTGTGTGCGCGGATCCGGCGCGATCGATCCCAGCGCGAACTGCAGTCCGGGCTGACACGGGAAGTGGACGATCGCGGAAAGCTCCTGTAGAATGCAGTCATCAACCCGCGTCAAGGGGGCGGAGATGGCCGCATATGCCAGGATGACCGGACCGCTCCTGCTGCTCGCCTTGGCCGCAGCCTGCCAGGGCGAGGGGGAAGAAGAGGAGGTCACTCCCGCGGACCGCGATGGGGACGGCTACCTGAGTCCCGTGGATTGCGACGACGACGATGCGGCCGTCCAGGGCCCAAGCACCTGGCACGCCGACCGCGACGGGGACGGCTTCGCAGATCCGGCGGTGTCCATGAACGCGTGCGCATCGCCAGCGGGCTACGTCGCCGATGGCGGTCTTGAGGATTGCGACGACGGCGATCCCGAGGTCCATCCAGGGGCTGACGAACGCTGCAACGGGAACGACGACGACTGCGACGGCAGCTTGGACGAAGAGGCCGCCGACGCCCCAACCTGGTACATCGACGCCGATGGGGACGGCTACGGCGCGCCCGACCTGGAGCTGAGCGCCTGCCAGATGCCGGCCTACGCCGTCGCCAACGACAGCGACTGCGACGACGGGGAGCCAGCCGCCTGGACCGACGCAGATGAGATCTGCGACGGAATCGACAACGACTGTGACGGCCAAACCGACGAGGAGGCCATCGACGCCGCCACCTGGTACAAAGACGCGGACGGCGACGGCCAGGGGGGCGCCGACGCCCTGCTCGCCTGCCAGCAGCCGGAGGGCTACGTGGACACCTCCGACGACTGCGACGATGGCGAGCCCGGCGCCTATGCCGGTGCGGTCGAGGTCTGCGACGGGATCGACAACGACTGCGATGGCCAGACGGATGAGGACGCCCTGGGAGCGCTGATCCTGTACCCGGACCGCGACGGCGACGGACAAGGCGCTGGCGTAGCGCGCACCAGCTGCCAAGGGATCCCGGGCTACGTAGAAGATTCCGGAGACTGCGACGACGCGGATCCAAGAGCCTGGAGTGGCAACGGCGAGATCTGCGATGGCGTGGACAATGACTGTGACGGCCGCGTGGACTCTGAGGCCACGGACGCGCCCACCTGGTGCGCCGACGCCGACGGCGACGGCTTCGGCGATCCGGATAGATGTCTCAGCGTCTGTTCCCAGCCCACGGGCTATGTGGAGGATGAACAAGACTGCGACGACGGCGACGCCGGCATCTTTCCGGGGGCCGAGGAGGTCTGCGGTGACGCCGTGGACGACGACTGTGACGGTGGGACGTTCTGCTCCTGGAATCTCGCGGCGACAGCCTGGAAGTTGGTGGGAGACGACGAGTCCGACTATACGGGCGTCTCGGTGGCTGGCGCCGGAGACGTGAACGCCGATGGCTTCGACGATTTGTTGGTGGGCGCCTACGCCGCCAGCAGCAACGCCGACCGCACGGGCAGCGCCTACCTGGTGCTGGGGGCCAGCAGCCTGAGCGCCCGGACTGCTTCGATCTGGCCGACGCCGACGCCTGGATGATGGGCGAGGTCCCATACGGCCACGCTGGAAACTCCGTGGCTGGCGTCGGAGACAGCGACGGCGACGGCTACGACGATCTGCTCATCGGCGCCTATGATACCGACACAGGGGGTTCGCTGCAGGCGGGTGCGGCCTACCTGCTACGCGGGCCCGTCTGCGGCAGCTTCGACCTGGGGGGGGCCGACGCCGCCTACTTCGGAGAGCAGGCGGGCGACTGTGCGGGCAGCAGCGTGGCCGCCGCGGGCGACGTGGATGGGGACGGCCTGGCCGATCTGTTGATAGGCGCGTTCTATGAAGACAGCGGGGGCAAGACGGCCGGCGCGGCCTATCTGGTCCTCGGCCCCACCAGCGGCAGGAACGACCTCGGCGTCGCCGACGCCAAGTTCATCGGCGAGGCCGCCAACGATGCCGCCGGGCGCGCAGTGGCCGGTGCAGGCGACACGAATGGAGACGGCTACGACGACCTGCTGGTGGGCGCCTCGCGCTGCGACAGCTACGCAGGCGCTGCCTATCTGCTGTTGGGCCCGGTGAGCGGTGACAAGGGCCTGGACACGGCCGATGCCAAGCTGACGGGGGCAGCGGCGTCGGACTACGCCAGCTGTTCTCTGGACGGGGCGGGCGATGTGAACGGCGACGGCTACGACGATCTTCTCGTCGGGGCCTACGGCAATGACGACGGTGGCAGCAATGCCGGGGTGGTCTACCTGGTGCTCGCGCCCCTGTCAGGGCTGCACTCCCTGTCCGCCGCCGACGCCGCGCTGACGGGCGCGCAGGGTGACCAGGCCGGCTATTCGCTGGCGGGCGTCGGCGATGCTGACGGCGACGGCAGCGGCGACCTCCTCGTCGGAACCCTCGGTGAGGGCGTCGCCTACCTGGCGCTGGGCCCCCATAGCGGCAGCAGCTCGCTGATGGACGCCAGATACGCCTACCGCGGCCTTGACGACGACTACCTGGGCTACTCCGTGGCCGCAGCGGGCGACGCCAACGGGGACGGAGGCCAGGATCTGCTGGTGGGCGCTTACGCCGACGATCAAGGCGGCGCCGACGCCGGCGCCGCCTACCTGTTGATGGATGTCTCTTTCTAAGGAAAGGCCCGCGAAGATGTTCTTGCCGTTGCGCCTGGCGTTCTTCCACCTCGCCTGTGGCGGCGGGCCAGAGGGCTCCCAGGATCCGGACGGCGACAAGGACGGCGTGGTCGCCCAGACGGACTGCGACGACGAGGATCCCGCTGTGTTGGGCCCCAGCCTCTGGCACGCCGACGCCGACGGCGACGGCTACGGCGATCCGCTCGCCTCCTTGCGCGCCTGCGCGGCGCCCGCGGATCACGTGGACGACGCCTCGGACTGCGACGACACCGATCCCGAGGTCCGCCCCGGCGCCTTGGAGCGCTGCAACGGCGAAGACGACGACTGCGACGGCGAGACCGACGAATACGACGAGGACCGGGAGCCCACGGGCTATCTCGATCTGGACGGAGACGGCTACGGCGACGAACAGGAGCCCACCCGCGATTGCGAGCTGCCCGCCGGCTTCGCCAGCTCGGGGCAGGACTGCGACACAGCAGATCCTTCCATCCACCCCGGCGCCCCTGAGCGCTGTGACGGCCTGGACAATGACTGCGATGGCGAGACGGATGAAGCGCCGGATGGCGACGAGGACGGCTTCATCGCCAGCGACTGCGGGGGAGACGACTGCGACGACGCGGACGACGCCGTGCACCCGGCCGCCGACGAGATCTGCGACAACGGCGTCGATGACGACTGCGATGGCTCCGCGGGCACCTGCGGCGTCACGGGCCAGCAGAGCCTGGCCGATGCGGACGCCTGGTTCAGAGGCCAGAACAACGGCGACCGGGCCGGCTTCGCCTTGGCTGGCGCCGGGGACGTGGACGCAGACGGCCACGACGATCTGCTCATCGGAGCGCCTGGACACGCCGGCTCTGGCGTCGCCTACCTGCTGCGGGATCCGCTCAACAGCGCTTCCAGCCTGGCGAAGGCAGGACACCGCCTGCTGGGGGAGGCGTTGGACGACGGCGCGGGCAGCGCCGTGGCCGGCGTCGGCGATGTGAACGGGAACAACTACGCCGATCTGCTGGTGGGCGCTCCCGGACAGGGCGACCGGGGCGGCGAAGCGGGCGCGGCCTATCTCGTGCAAGGCCCTCTGGACGGTGATTTGGCTCTGGAGCGGGCCACCGCCTGCCTGATGGGAGAGGCCGCCCAGGACTTCGCTGGCAGCGCCGTGGCCGGCGCCGGAGATGTGGACGCCGACGGCTACGACGACATCCTCATTGGAGCCTACGGCAGCGGTGAGAGCTTCGCCGGCGTGGCCTACCTGCTGTACTGTCCAGTGGTCGGCACCATCAGCCTGGACGCAGCCGACGCCCGCTTGGTCGGCGAATCTTCCAGCTACACCAGCGCATCCCTCGCAGGAGCGGGCGACATGGATGGGGACGGTTACGGCGACATCGCCATCGGCGCCCCAGGACGCGCTCTCGATCCGGGCGCCGCCTACCTGGTGCTGGGCCCGGTCTCGGGCGAGCTGGAGCTGGCCGATGCGGACGCCGTGCTCTTTGGGGAGGCAGCCTCCGATCACGCCGGGCAGAGCGTGGCCGGTGCCGGCGATCTGGACGGGGACGGCTACTGCGAACTGTTGGTGGGAGCCGACAAGAACGACACCGGCGCCGACGACGCTGGGGCGGTCTACGTGCTGCACGGTCCCATCGCCGGTCCGCGCGGTTTGGGGGAGGCCGACGCCAAGCTGGTGGGTAGCGAGCCCTCCGGCCAGGCGGGCTACGCCCTGGACGCCTGTGGCGATGTGGACGCCGATGGCCTGGGCGACGTGCTGATAGGCGCGCCCTACGGGGGCGGCGGGGGAGAGGAAGCCGGAGCGGCGTTCCTGGTGCTGGGCCCCTTCAGCGGCGTGCGCAGCCTCGAGACCGCCGAGGCCAGCATCCAAGGGGAGGACGCCCACGGATATGCGGGCGCGGCCGTGGCTGGCGCCGGAGACGTGGACGGCGATGGCAGCCAGGATCTGCTGGTGGGAGCGTACGGAGCTGAAGCCGGCGGTGCCTGGTTGTGGCTAGGCGGAGGGATGTGAGGACTGCTTCTCGGGCGGGAGGCGGCGCCGGGGTAATCACTCGGATCTAGCCAGGCGGAACCCGACGTAGTCGGCGCTGATGTCCGCGTAGTAGCCGCGGCGATGCGCCGAGCGCAGGTACTGCGGGGAGTAGTTCCAGAAACCGCCGCGTTGCACGCGGTAGCGGCTTCTTGCCTCTCCCCAGGGATCCGTGGCGTCACCCGAGTAGTCGCTGCTTCCATCCCACCAGTCGTGGCACCACTCGTAGACGTTGCCGTGCACGTCGTACAGGCCCCAGGGGTTGGCGCCCTTGGTCCCCACCGCCTCGGGGTGGTCGCGGTCATTGCCGCAGTAGACCGCGATTTCACCGAGCTGCGAGCCATCATCCAGGGTCACCCCGCTGCAACTCGACTCGGTACCCGAGACCAGGTTCCCTCCGTTGCTGAAGGCGCTGGACGTGCCTCCCCTGGCGGCGTACTCCCATTCCGCCTCGGTCGGCAGTCGATAGCCGACGCAGTCGTAGGGGGTTGCGTAGGCGCTGTCCAGGCTGCAAGACGCCGAGGTGCCAGAGCCAGAGCAGGCGTAGCACTCGGCCAGGCCAGCCGCGCCAGAGACCGCGTTGGCGAGAGCCGCCGCTTCGTGCCAGCTCATGTCCTCCGCCGGGCAGTCGGGGCTGCCGCCGTAGGAGCTCGGCTGGTAGCCCATGAAGCCCCAGAACTCGTCCTGGCTCACCTCGTACACTCCGATGTAGTAGCCGCGGGTGAGCGTCACCTCGTGCTCCGTCTCGTCATCGTCGCGGCCGACCTCGGAAGAAGGGCTGCCCATCGTGAAGCTGCCAGGGCAGATGTAGGCCATGGAGATGCCTTCATGGTCCGAGACCGCACCAGGATGGATGGACACGTCCAGATCGTCGCAGTCGTCGCCGGAGTAGGCGTCGGAGTCGTAGCCGTCGCCGTCCTGGTCGTAGTCCGAGCT
>CAYVQL010000005.1:0-79382 GCA_964454135.1 uncultured Enterobacterales bacterium
AGGACAACGCCATCGCTGGCGTCTGGCTCTCCGGCCAGGGCAGCTACTCGCTCTCCGGCAACACCATTCATGGAGGCGAGGGCTGGTCGCGTGAGAGCCTCACCAAGTGCGGCGACGCCGTCTACGCCCGGGACGGGGTGACCGCATGGGATGGAAGCTCGGGCCTGCTACTGGAGAATAACGAACTGCTGGACGGCTTGGGCTCCGGCCTGTTCCTGGACAACGCCTCAGCCACGCTCTCGGGCAACAGCTACGTGGACAACGCCGTGGACCTCGTGGTGCAGGGTTCTGGCTGCGAGGCGCCGCCCGATGGATACGAGGATGCGCTTCTGGGCTCCGCAGAGCTCTGTCCGACCTACGACTACGCCACCTGCGGAGACGAGTTCAGCTTGTACCTGACGCTCGCAGAGCCAGAGACGGGCTATGGCGCGGCGTTCATGAGCCCTGGCCTCCCCGGTCCAGGTGAGCTGCACCTGCCCATGCTGCCCACCGCGCTCCCCCACGCCTTCGAACCCCTGCCGCTCCTGCCACCGGCGCCACGCTTGGAGCCGCTGAAGCTGCGCCTGGAACCACTCCGGCACGCGCCGGCGCCCCCGGTCCCCTTCGTCGCGCCCAGGGAGCGTTGAGAGCCTCGCTGTTCAGGTAGCAGGTCAACGGGCAGCGCCAGACCTTGGTGGCGGCCATGGTATCGGGTGTACGACAGCCGCAAGCGAACGCCCTCTGGACCTGGACTATTTGGGCCCGGCCATGGCGAGTGCTGCTTGAAGCCTCGGAACAATCCCAACCTGAAGCCTCACCCCACCTCCCTCTCCCCATTCCCCGTGTGACCGACCACGTGACCACAACCACCCACATCGAGGCACATCGAGACGACTTCCTCGCACAGCGAAAGGCAGTAATTACAGGATCTTAGGTGCCGCACCAGGGCCAAGATCCTGCTTTGGGAGCAGGTGGTCGCTCGCTACGCGCGATCCAGTCGCACCGGCTTTTCGAAGTGGGATTGCGCGGGGCGCTATCCGCGTGTGGACATTCCTTGTAGACATCCAACTCCCTGGCCACGGCCGGGGCGGCCAGTGCCGTTCCCATAGCTGATGGTCACCACGGATCGTATCAGATACTCCCCCTCGAAAGCACTGCTTTCTCAACCCCCAGGAGGATTCGGACCATGGACAACGACTTCTGCCACATCGAGCTGACCACGGACGACACGGGCAAGGCCAGGGAATTCTACGGTGCCCTGTTCACCTGGAAGTTCCAGGACATGCCCATGGGCGAAAGCAGCTACATCATGTTCGAACCCGGCACTGGCCCCGGCGGCGGGATGATGGCCAAGCCCATGCCCGATGCCCCCACCATGTGGATGGTCTACGTGCAGGTTGAGGACCTCGACGCCACGCTGGCCAAGGTGGCCGAGTTGGGCGGACAGGTCATGGTGCCCAAGACCCCTATCCCCCAGATGGGTTGCTTCGCAGTCATCCAGGATCCGACCGGTGGCGTGATCGGTGTCTGGCAGGGTGAGCCGCAGGCGTAGCGGCTTCGGCCCACTCCTCGTCGGACAACTCCTGCGGCCTGTCCGTTTCAAGTGGCAGGCAAAGGTGGGCGGAAGCGCTTCGGCCATAGGGGCCTCCGCATGGATGGCCCCCATCCCTCACCCCCCCCTCCGCATCACCAGCCGCAGCATTCCTCGCCCTCCATCACGCGTCAGCGACAGCTCGCAGGTCCCCCCCGAGCGCAGCCCCAGCAACATGCGCGAGAGATCGCCAGGCTGCACGACCGCCTGCCCATCGATGGCGTGAACGACGTCTCCCCGCTGCAGCCCCAGCAGCTCCACGGGCGAGCCCGCAGGCAGCGTGAGCAAGCGCAAGCCATCCTGCCGCCCGTCCGCCCTGAAGGGCACCACCCTCAGGGAGGCCAGGGCGTCGTCGAGGACCTGGGCTTCCAGCAACTCCCCAGAGACCTCTCTGTGCCAGGCCGCCTCCCCGATACCCTGCGCTGCATGATGAGCCTGCAGCACCAGGGGCAGGCGATCCGCAGCGCTCAAGAGAGAAGCATTGAACAGGTCCAGCGTCGCCTCCAGCCCTTCGACCGTGGCTACGCCGTGAACCAGCAGCTGTGCCAGCTCATCGCCCCCAGCCAGCTGCGCCCTGATGGCGGAGAGCTGCGCGATGAGCGCTTCCAGGTCCGCTGCCCCCTCGCTCCCGGACTCGGCAGGCGCGAGCAGGGCGTTCAGCTCCAGAAACAGGGCCAGGGCGGGCAGCAGCTCGTCGATGCGCTCGGCGATGCCTGCGGCCGTCGCGCCAGCGGCATCCGTGGCGTTCGCCTCCTCGAGCAGGCGCTCGACCGTTGGAGAGCGAAGTTTCCGGGGAGCTTGCGATATGAACCGGCGGGAACCTACGTTGATGTCAGGAGACCCGGACAGGAGCCCCCCATGCCCAGTGACCTCACCCGTACGCTCGCCCTCCTCCGCGTCCTCCGTAGGCGTTTCGACCAGATGCCCAGTGAGCTGCTGGCCATGCAGCTGGACGAGGCCATCGAGAACCTGGAGGAGCAGGCCTCGCGGGGGGACGCCCTGGCCAGGCTCTACCGCGAGCTGGAGCGTGCCGACAACAGGCGCAGAGCGGGCCACGCCCTGCAGAGCTTCCTCAACCAGCTGCAGGAGCACTTCGTGCGGCGAGAGGATCTGCCCCCGGGGCGCGCCCGGATGGTCTACGACGTGGTCTACCGCTTGTACGACGAGGCCAAGCATATTCGGCGGTATGGATAGGCGCCCTACCCCTCCATCCACAACCCCCCCGTCCCCTCCAACCAATCCGCGATGCGCCCCGCCGCTTGCACAGGCTCCAGCTCCGAGACATCAAGCTCCAACGACAGCAACTGGGATGCCGCCACCTTCTCGCGGAACAACTCCTGCTCCCGGTAGAAAGGCTCCAGGTCGTCGTACTGGCTGGGATTCCCGCTCACCTCCAGCCGCGCCGCCCGCGCCGCCTCGAAGCTCTCCCTGCGCCGCGTGCAGAGCACGATGCGGAAGTTCAAGGGCAGCAGGCGCTCCTCCAGCCAGCCGAAGTCGTACTGGCGCCCGCAGTGCAGCTGCTGGTGCACCTGCGTGGAGATGTGGAAGCGGTCCAGCATCCAGGAGTAGTAGCGCTGCAGGTCGAAGATGCGCAGCCAGGCCTCGTAGGTCTCCATGGCCAGCGCTTCCTCGTGGGCCTCGAAGTTGATCAGCCCGCGCCCCCAGGGGTGGTTGGTGAAGGCGCACCACTCGGCCGAGATCAAGGGCGAGTGGTAGCGGTACTTGCGCGGCCCCACCACCCGCGGATGCTCGTTGAGGGCGAAGGCTATTTCGGTCTTCTGGGTCAGGCGCGTGCCTTCCAGGATGAGCTTTGGGGTGAGCTTGGGCGCCATGGAACCTCCTCGGCGCCTGCTATCGGGATCGGGCCCCTGCCGCCCAGGCCCCCTGCGCGATATGCGTATTATCCGGCTGCAACCCGACAGCGGGCCCAGGCTCGCCGCGACCGTGGCCGGCACCCGAAAGGAGCGCTGCCCCATGAGACGACCCTTCCTGTGGTTCCACGTCATCCTGCTGGCTCTGGCCGCCGGCATGATCGCCGGTTGCCAGATGAGCCCCTTTGTCGTGGAAGAAGCGCAAACGATAGTGGAAAAGGACCTTGTCGCGGCCCGAGCGCTGCTGGAGAGCGAGCGGAAGGCCTTCGCCGCGACCATCGAAGGCTCCCGGCACAAGGCGCACCTGGGCCACACCGTCGAGAAGAACGACGTGGGCTACGGCGAGGCCGAAAAAGCCCTGGCCAGCGTGGAGCAGGGCTGCGCTGCCCAGCTGAAGGGCTACGTGGAGCGCAACAAGGCCGCCGAGCAGGCCGAGGCCCAGAAAGCCATCGAGGTCTGCAAGGGAGCCATCGAGAAGCTGAACAAGCAGATCGCCGGTCCCCAGGTGGCCCTGCGCAACTGGGAGCTGCTGGCGTCGAGCCCCGGGAGCCTGCGAGACGGCGTCGGAAAGGCGCGCCAGGTGCTGGCGCAGTCCGGAGCCGAGCTGGCCGAAGAGGGCGCCCTGCGGCTGCGCCTGGATCAGGCCCTGCAGACCTGGCCCAACAAGCGCGAAGACCTCACGGCGCGTCAGCAGGACATCTTGGGCCTGATGGTGGGACTGGAGCAGCCCATCTCCGAGATCGAGGGCGGCCTGGCGAAGCTTCAGAGCGGTGAGGTGACGGACCTGAAAGCTCTGTCGTTTGCGCTGTTGAGCTTGCTCGAGAAGACCGCGCTGGTGGAGTTCGCCCTGCAGGACCTGGCCGCCCGTCTGGACGAGCTGGGCACCTCCCACGAGGTGATCCTGGTCGGGCTCGAGCGCTCACCGGCCTCCAACACGGCCACCATCCGCGAGCGCAAGAACGGCATCGAGCTGCCCAGCAGCTCCACCGTGATCGATCTGGACACGCTCTACGAGTACTACCACCTGGCCAAGGAGCTGCACGAGCTCTTCCCCGAGGCGGGGATCCTGGACATGAAGCATGCCTCCAGCGTGCTGGACGAGCAGAAGGTGCCGGTGACCTTCTCCGCCGAGCTGCAGCTGGTGCTGGAGCAGAAGCTCGAGGGCCAGTACGAGGAGCAGACCTCCATCAGCCCCGCGCTGCTGGCCTTCCCCCTGGCCCTGGTGGGGCTGCACGAGTTCGGACAGTGGATCGGCGAGGATGACGAGAGCGAGTGGGAGTGGGATCCTTTCTGGAGGACCCACTGGTTCGGCGTTCATGGCCGCTATCACAAGCACAAGAGCCATGGCTTCTGGGGCAAGGCCCGGCGCCTGGGGGTGATCAAGAAGTACGACAGCTGGAAGCACAAGCGCGGCTACGGCACTTCGAAGCTGGGCGACCGTGGCTACTACGCTTCCAACGCCTACGCCGCCGGCGACTACAAGAAGGGGTGGGCCGAGGCCAAGAAGGGCAGCGGCAAGCTCGCGGCGGGCAGCGCCGGCAAGGCCCCGAGCTACCAGAGCGTCGTGAAATCCAATGCCAGCAAGCGGGCCTCCACCCGGGCCGCCGCGGCCCGCGCCTCCTCCAGCAGCATCCGCGGCAGCAGCTCCCGCTCCAGCGGATCCTCCAGCCGCAGCAGCGGCGGCAAGTAGCGCCGGGCTGAAAGGAAATGATGATGGATACCGCATACTTCCTCAGTCTGGCCGAGGGGCTGCCTTACCTGCTGGTCGCCGTGGTGCTGGCTCTGCTGGGCCTTCCGGTGGCCGACAAGGTGATGACCCGCGGGATCGACCTGAAAAAGGCGCTCTTCGAAGATGACAATCCAGTGGCCGGCCTGGAGATCGGGGCCGTGTTCCTGGCCATCCTCTACGTCAGCTACAACGCCATCACCGGCCCGTCGCTGGACTCGCTGGGCATGGACGTGGGCGCGGCCGCCATCGCGGCCCTGGCCTCGATCCTGCTGCTGGTGGTCTTTCGCTTCGTGCTGGGCGTGCTGGTGCGTTCTCACAACAAGGGCCAGGACCTGAATCACGAGATCTTCCAGCAGCGCAACTGGGCGGCGGCCTGCGTCAGCATCGTGCTGATGATGGGCATCGTCAATGGCATGACCGAAGAGAACAGCCTGGGCCCGGATCCGCTGCGCGACGGCGCGCTGGCGCTGCTGGTCATGCTGCTGGGCAGCGTGGGCGCGGTCTTCAGCTACCGCTTCAGCCACCTCAAGGGCACGTCGTTCATGAAGGAGATGTTCAGCGACGACAACCCGGCGGCCGGCGTCAGCCTGCTGGGCCACGCGTTTGCGCTCAACGCCATCTTGTACGCCCTCTGCCAGGAGGCCCGGGCCGAGGCGCCCCTGCTGGGCGCAGCCGCGCTCTTCGTGGCCGCGGGCTGGCTGGTGCTGGTGGTGCTGCTGGCCCTGATCAGGGCCCTGGTCTTCGCCACGGTGGGCCTGATCCTGGGCAAGAAGGGACTGTGGGACGAGCTCTTCGAGCAGAACAACGTGGGGGTGGGCTTCATCGACGCCGCCACCAGCATCGGCGTGGCCTTCCTGCTGCTGGGCGCCCTGGTGGAGTAGCGGCCAGGCCGCCCCCTGACTCCGAGCCGCGACATGCACAGATCCCGCATCGTCGTCCTGTTCTTCGCCACCTTCGCCTCTGGCTTCTGTGGCATGATCGCGGAGTACTCGCTGGCCACCACGGTGGGGCACCTGGTGGGCAACTCCATCACGGCCTACACGGTGGGCATCGGCGTGTTCATGCTGGCCATGGGCATCGGGGGCCTGCTGAGCCGCCAGCTGGCCCACGGGCGTGAGCTGGAGCTGTTCCTGTTCACCGAAGCGGCCCTGAGCGTCAGCTGCGCCGCCAGCACGGTCTTCGTCACCCAGGCCGCTCCCTGGGGCCTGACCTGGCCTTCGGCCCTCTTCATGGCCAGCCTGGTGGGCCTGCTCATCGGCTTCGAGATCCCGCTGCTGATGCGCTTCAACGAGCGGCAGAAGATCGTGCTGAAGGACAACGTGGCCTTGATTCTCGGAGCCGACTACATCGGCGCCTTCGTGGCCGGGGTGAGCTTCGCGCTCTTCTTCATCGACCGCTTCGGCCTGGTGCTGACCCCCGTGATCAGCGGCGGTGTGAACCTGCTGATCGCGCTGGTGATGGGGCTGCAGTACCGAGCCCTGGTGCCGGCCTGGAAGACGGCCCTGCTGGCCCTGCCGGCCGGGACCTGCCTGCTCTCGCTGGCCGCCTGGGGCGAAGGCGTCGTTTTCTCTGCCGAGCAGCGCCTGTTCAGGGATCCCATCGTCTTCCACACCCAGACCCCCTACCAGCAGATCATCATCACCCAGAAGAAGCAGCGTCGTTGCCTCTTCCTGAACGGCGCCACCCAGTTCTGCTCCCAGGACGAGCGGCGCTACCACGAGCTCTTGGTGCATCCCGCCATGTGGCTGAACCAAGGGGCCAAGCGGGTGTTGATCCTGGGCGGGGGCGACGGCCTGGCCGCCCGCGAGGTGCTCAAGTACGAGGGCGTGCATGAGCTGACACTGGTGGACCTGGATCCCCACATGCTGGAGCTGGCCCGCAGCCACTCCTTCCTGGCTGAGCTGAACGAAGGGGCCCTGTCGGACGAGCGCGTGCAGCTGGTGGCCGCGGACGCCTTCACCTGGCTGATGGAGACGCCGGGCTTCTGGGATGCGATCTTGGTGGACCTGCCCGATCCCAGCCGCGTGGAGCTGTCCAAGCTCTACAGCCTGCAGTTCTACCAGCTGCTGCGCAACCACCTGGCCCCCCAAGGCGTGGCCGCGGTGCAGTCCACCTCGCCCGTGCACGCCACCCTGGCCTTCGTCACCATCTGGCGCACGCTGCAGGCCGCTGGACTGAACGTGCTGCCCTACCGCTTCAACGTGCCCTCCATCGGAGACTGGGGCTTCAACCTGGCGACCCGCAGCGATCACCTGTCGGCCGAGCAGATGCGCCAGGCCCTGGACCGCTTCGAGGAGCGCGTGCCCACCCAGGTGGTGAACCAGCAGGCCCTGCAGGCCGCCACCCGCTTCGAGAAGGGCATCCTGCCAGCGGATCCCAGCAGCATCGAGGTCAGCCTGCTGGTGCGGCCGCGGGTCTTCGAGGCCTACCGCCGGCACGCCTGGGAGCTGGAGTAGCCGTGGACCCTACCCTGCTGTACGCGGCCGGGGGGCTGGCCATCCTGGGGATCATCGGCATGGGCCTGATGGCGTGGTTGCTGGGGCGCAAGCGCCAGCCCCGCAAGGCGAGCGCGCGCGCCGAGCGGCCCCGCGACAGCGCCGCCGTAGCCGCCGATCCGCAGCTGCTGGAGCTGGGCGCCAATCTCTACCTGGGCGGTCTGAATCACAGCCTGAAGATCCTGGCCTTGGACCACCACTTCCTGACCGACGAGGAACACGAGCCGGTGCAGGACGGAGAGGACTGGTGGACCATCACCCTGCAGGACAACATGCAGCCCGAGCGCCGCGTGCACCTGTCCTGCGCGCGGGACGACGAGGGCATCTGGCGCTGGTCCATCCACGAGCAGCTGACCGAGCGCGACCTGCGCCGCATCGAGGGCCTGCTGGGGGTCTCCTTCGACGGCGACGACAAGGCGCCGCCCTTGGAGCTGGAGTACCTGGGCGCACGCTGGGTGACCGACGAGGACTCCCACGACTACGAGGTCTTCGTGCGCAGCCGCCACCTGGAGCGCGCGGACGAGGACAGCTACCTGACCATGGTCACCGACTACTACGAGACGGACGCCTGGGGCGAGGCGAAGGGCGCGCGCGAGCTCTCGCTGGAGCTCTGGGCCCGACGCCAGGGCCTGGGCGCGGGGCGCTGCTTGACCATGGGGCGGCCCTATGAGGACGAGGTGAGGATGTTTGTGGAGGAGAAGGGGGCTTGACGATGGATCTTGGTGTATATACGTTGGGTATATACCCACACGCAGAGAGCAGTCATGCCCGAGACCGGCGGCGACCGCGCGCAGCGGACCAAGGTGTTCTGGAGCGGCAACAGCCAGGCCGTTCGTCTGCCCAAGGAGTTCCGCGTGGACAGTGACGAGGTCGTCATCCGCCGGGAGGGTGACCTGATCGTCCTGGAGCCGGTTCCGCGCGGGTGGAGCGGGCGTTTCATGGCGGCATTCGGCGCCGCGCCCGACCTGGAACGTCCGCGGCAGCTCCCCCAACAGGAGCGCGAGGACGTGTTTCCGTGACGTATATGCTGGATACCAGCACCTGCATCGACTACCTGCGCGGGCGCTCGCATTCTCTGCGTGATCGCCTGCTCGCCATGAGGCCCCGCGATCTCTGTGTGAGCGTCGTGGTCGTGGCCGAGCTGCGCTACGGAGCCGACAAGAGTGCCAGGCCGGCCCGCAACCACGGTGTCGTCGACGACTTCCTGAGAGATCTCGCAGTGATCGCCTGGACTGAAGACGCGGCCCGTGCGTACGGGAGGATCCGCAGCGATCTCGAGCGCAGCGGTCAGGTGATCGGACCGAACGACCTGCTCATCGCCGCGCATGCGGTCGCCCTGGAGCGCACGTTGGTGACCAGCGACACGGTCGATTTCCGCCGCGTATCCGGACTGCGCGTAGAGGACTGGCGAGAGTAGGCGGGCGGGCCCCTTCGGGCGGGCCTCCCTCCATCCTATGCCGCCGCCCAGCGCCTGGTGCGAGCCGCCGTGCCAGGGATTCCGTGATCGAGCGTGCTCGCTTCGTGGGCTGCGGATTCGTTCGACCCACCGCTGAGCAAGAGAAACCGCCTTATTGATAGCGCTGAGCAAGAGAAGCGGCTTCAGTGATAGCGGTTGGCCGTTCGTCGAGAGGAAGCCCTCCGACCTCAACGATAGAAAGCCTGTTTTCAGTCGCCACCAGGGATGGAGGCTACGCAGCGCTATCACCGAAGACCGTTCTCTTGTACGCCCCTATCAGAATCCCGCGTTCTCTTGCTCATCCCTGCCGTCAGCCCGTGGCGAACGCCCGCCCCTACCCCCGCCGCCCTGCTCCCAGCAGCTGCTCCATCTCCGGCAACCAAGGCCACGCGAGCGCGCAGGGGATGGGTCCGAACTTCAAGCGCTCCAGGGCCTGCGGCGAGTCCAAATCCTCAGAAGGACCGCCATACAAGGCGATGGCCGTGGGATGCCCGCACCACCACTCGTGGCGCGTGCTCCAGCCCTCGTAGGGCATCCGCAGCTGCCAGGTCACCACGCCGAAGCGCCGGCGGTAGAGGTCCGCCACCTGCGAGCCGGATGCGACCACCACCCGCAGGCTGCGTCCCAGGCGCCAGGCCAGGACCCCGCAGGACAGCGTGAACACCGCCGCCGCGACCCAGGTCCATACTCCCGAGCCCAGGCCCACGGTCACAGCGGTGGCCGCGCCCGACAGCGCGGCGAAGACCAACCACAGCGCGGCTTCGCTGGGCTCGGCCTCGAGCCCTGCCGTGGGGATGTCCAGCTGGATGCACCCCTCGGTGCGCGCCACCCGAGGCTTGAGAATGCCCAGGCGCCGCTGAGCCCAGCGCAGGGGGCGCAGCACCCATGGGAAGTTGCCCTGCAGTCGCTCGATCCGCTCCGCTGCGCTTCCGTACCGGGCCTGGAGATCCGCCTGCAGGGCCGCACAGAGCGCGGGCGCGTCCTCGCGGCTCCCCACCCAGAGCTCATCGAGCATATGGCCTTCCAGGAAGAGCTCGGTGGCGACGTTCTGGCCATCTGTACCCTCATCCCCCCAGTCCCCCAGGCCCATCACCCGGGCGCGCAATGCCCGGGGCAGGAGCCAACGGCGGTAGCGCACCCCCAAGAGCGAATAGCTCAGTATGGGCCCAGCGGGATCCAGCCGCAGGTGGAAGCGACCGGTCTGTTGACCGGACCGACCCAGCAACGCGCTGAGGGCCAGGACGGCCCCTGTGAGCGTCCAACCCGCCTTGTCCAGCATCAGGAAGGCAGCCCCTCCCCCGAACACGGCCACCAGGACCCACCAGCCCACAGCGCTGAGATGATCCCGCCCGCCGTAGACCACGATCCCGCCGCGCTCCCGCCGCTGGAAGCTGGTGGAGGCCGTGGACGGTGTCGACGGGGAGGACATCAGGACGAAGGTCGCGAGAAGAGGGAGGACCGAGCCCCGGCACCGTATCCGGCCCCTGGCCCCTTGGCCCGGCTGGGCTGGGCGGGCTTGCCCGGCCCCCGCCTCTCGCCTAGATTCTCCGGATTCCTGCCGACCCGGATCTCCTCATCATGGCTCCTTCGCGTCGTCGTCCGCCCGCCTCCACCGGTGCCTCCGCCCTGGCCCAGGCCTATCCGGCGCTGCATGGCGCCCGCACGCTGGCCGCGGTCTGGTCGGCACTGCTGGAAGGCGCGCTCTGCTGCGGTCTGCGGGTCGGCGTCTGCTCGCTCTCCACTGACGGCAAAGAGGTGGTGCTGGTGCAGGAGGGCTGCGAGCCCGCCGCCGTGCGCCAAGCCGAGGACCTGCTGGATCGCAGCTGTCGCGGCTGGGCCTTTCCCCTGATGCCGGGAGGCGTCTTCGAGGCGGCCTTCGAGGATCGGCGGGCCTTTTTGGGCAATGCGCTGCCAGCGCTGCGCGAGGCCCTGCCCGGTCCTTTGGCGGACAAGGCCAGGTCGCTGGCCGAAGCGCTGCACATCCACCAGGCCGTCCTGGTCCCGGTGACGCTGCCCAGGCGCAAGGGACTGCTCTGCGTGGCTGGCTCGGGGCTGCTATCCGCTGACGAGGCTGTGGTGAGGAGCTTCGGCGAGCAGGTCTCGCTCGCCATCGGAAACGCGGCGTACTTCGAGCGGGCCGAGGAGCGCATGGCAGAGCTGGAGCGGCGGCTCGCCGCGGCCGAAGAGGAAAAAATCGCCATGTGGGAGGGCGCTGCAGGCGAGCTGGAGCAGGCCCGACAGGAGCTGAAGGCTGTGGAGAAGGCCCAGGGCCAGACCTTGAATCGGATGAGCCACAAGCTACGGGCCTCCATGAACGGCGTGCTGGGTTCAGCCCAGCTGCTGCTGGACAGCAAGCTTGGTCCGCAGCAACGCAACCTGGCGGAGGCCGTGTTGGGTGGTGGCATGACCGCGCTCTTCGAGCTCGAGGAGATCGCGGAGCGTGCCTTGCCGTCCTCGACAGGGATCGTCATCAAGGCGCTCCCCTTCGATCTGGCCGCCTGCATCAGGCAGGCGGTGCGTTTTTCGCTCCCGGCGGCCCGGACGCGGGGTCTGTCCATCGCGTTGCGCGTCCCCAGCGGCCTGCCCCTGGCCTGCGTCGGCGATGCGGATCGCCTGCTGCGGCTGATCGTCAGGCTGGTGGGGCGGGCGGTGGAGCATTCCTGGCAGGGCGAGGTGGTCCTGGCGGTCCGGAGCCTCTTTCAGGGCCGGGGCACGCAGCGCCTGCAGTTCTCGGTGGAGGGCAACTCCTTTGGGCCGGGCGGACCAGGGCTGGGGGAAGAGGAGCGCGACCAGGAGGCGGTGCAGCAGGACAGCGATTGGGGATTCTGGCAGGCTTGCGAGCGCCAGGCGGCCCTGCTGGGCGGCAGCCTGGCGTTGAATGACGAGCAGCTCGAGGGCAAGGCGGTCAACCTGATCCTCCCCCTGCAGATCGACGAGCAGGCCGGGGGCGCCCTTGAACAGCAGAGCTCGCCGGGGACCAGCCAGGAGCTGCGCGGAAGAGCCGTGGAGGCCTGGGCCGCCAGCGCCCAACCCGCAGAGCAAGATCCCCGCGATCTGGCGGCCCCGCCCCACGTGCTGGTGGTCGAAGACGAGCGCTTTGCGCAGCGCGTGGCCAAGCAGCTGCTGCAACGCCTGGGCTGTCGCGTGGAGGTGGCCTGCAACGGGCGCGAGGCCATCGAGATGGCGGATGCCACACGCTACGACTTGATCTTCATGGACGTGATCATGCCCGAGCTGGACGGCATGCAGGCCGCCAGGGAGATCCGCGCCAATGAGGAGAGCTGGCGCGTCCCCATCGTGGCGCTCTCGGCCTGCGTCGAGCCCGGCATCCGGCGCCGCTGCCTGGAAGCGGGCATGGACGAGTTCGTGGCCAAGCCCTTCGACAACCGCGTCATCGGATCCGTGGTGCGTCGGCTCACGGGGCGGGATGAGCAGGGATCCCAGGAGTTCCTGCGCATCCTGCTGGTGCAGGGCGATCCGGATCTGCAGCTGGAGATGATGAGCGCCTTCCGCTGCGCCTGGCCCAGCGCCCAGATCAAGACGGCCCGCGACGCACAGGCGGCCCAGGTGCACATCGCAGACATGCTGCCTTCCCTGTTGGTCATCGACGGCACAGGGCCCGGCGGCCGGATCGAGGAGATCCTCGGTGCGCTGCGCCGGGATGAACGCTGCAGCCACACGCTGGTCCTCGTCTGGACCGAGCTGGGCGCGGAGCAGGTCCCGGAGGGCGCGCAGCGGATCGGGCAGCACCCGAACGCCGGAGCCTTGGCCAGCGCCGCGGCCGAGCGCTGGGAACGTTGGAGAGAAGAGCGGCCTGCCGCGGTAGACAAGCGGCGGGCAAGGGAGTCGCGGATCCTGGACGCCAGCAAGGCCCTTGAGGCAGCAGGCGGCAGGCTTTGGCAGGTGCGGGTCTTGGCGGCGTCGTTGGAGGTCGCCCTGCTGAAAGAGGTGCGGCAGGTCGAGGAAGCCCTCACCCGGGCGGACGTCCACGCCGCCCTGGCGCACCTGCGCGAGCTGGAGGAGCGGGCCGCCCACGTGGGAGGAGAACGGCTGGGCGAGATCGCCCGCCAGCTCTGGGTGGCGCTGATGGAAGGCAGAGCCGAGGGAGTCGCCGGCCGAGTCGCCACGCTGGAGGCCGCCGTGCGCGAGCTCTGCTCCCTGCTGAACAGCTACCAGTAGGACCGCGGAGGCGGGAGCGGCGTGTCCCGTGCTTGGCCGCCCAGCCTATCCCTCGCCCGCCCTTCGAGCCTGGGCGTAGCGCGCGGCACCGTCCTCGATGCATTGCAGCAGCTCCCTGGGACCGCAGGGCTTGCGCAGCAGGCGCACATCCGGCACGCGCGAGATGTCGTTGCGGCCCGTGAACAGGACGCGAGAGGTGGCTGGGGCCAGCACGGCCACGCGCTCGAGGAGAGCGATGCCGCTCATGCCAGGCATGCTGGCGTCAGCCAGGACGACGGCGAAGGGACCGTGTTCCTCCACCATGGACAGTCCCACTTTGGGATCGCTGCTCACGAAGAGCTCGAAGCGGCTCTTGCGCAGCACGCGCTGGCAGGCCCGCAGGATGGCGATCTCGTCGTCCACAAGGAGCACTCGCAGGCTCATTCCTCCCCCTCTTTCATCTTCTTGTCCAGCAGGCGTCGCACGCGACGCGCCAGCGAGTCCGGCGTGAAGGGCTTCTCCAACAGCTCGATGCCCTCGTCCAGGACGCCGTGGTGGACAATGGCGTTGTCGGTGAAGCCGGACATGTAGAGCACGACCAGATCCGGCTGCGCTCGTTGCAGGCGCTCGGCCGCTTCTCTGCCGCTGATGCCGGGCATGACCACGTCGGTGAGCAGCAGGTGGATCGGGCCTCTCGCCGTGCGGGCGAGGGTCTCGGCCTCGAGCCCGTCGCGCGCCTGCAGCACGGTGTAGCCCTGGCGCTCCAGGACGCGTGTGGCCATGCGCCGGACCGGCCCCTCGTCCTCCACCACCAGCACCGTCTCGGTCCCGCGCAGCTCCTCGACCTCGGGAACCACCGAGGCACGGTGCTTGCCCGGTCCTCTCTTCCGAGGGAAGTAGATCTTCACCGACGTACCCCGGCCCGGTTCGCTGTAGATCCAGATATGCCCGCCGCTCTGCTTGACGATGCCGTAGACGGTGGAGAGGCCCAGGCCGGTTCCCCGTCCCTTCTCCTTGGTGCTGAAGAAGGGCTCGAAGACCTGCTCGAGGGTGAGAGGATCCATGCCCTCGCCGTCATCGCTGACCGCCAGCAGCGCGTAGCTGCCCGGCTGCACCCCCACGTGCCTGTCTGCGGAGGAGGGGTCCAACTCGACGTTCCTGGTCTCGATGGTGAGCTTGCCCCCTGCGGGCATGGCGTCGCGGGCGTTGATGACCAGGTTCATCAGCACCTGCTCCACCTGGCTGGCGTCGGCCGTCGTGTGCCAGAGCCCGTCCTTCAGGCTCAGCCGGATCTCGATATCCTCGCCCAGGAGGCGGCCGAGCATGCCGTGCAGGCCTCGCACCACCTCGTTCAAGTCGAGCGTGCTGGGCCGCATGGGCTGGCGTCGGCTGAAGGCCAGCAGCTGATGGGTCAGGTGGGAGGCGCGCTGTGCGGCGCTGGCGATCTCCAGCAGGTCGGCGTGCAGGGGATCGGCCTGCTTGAGGTCGGCGGCCGCGAACTCGGCCACGGTGAGAATCACGGTCAGCAGATTGTTGAAGTCGTGGGCCACGCCGCCCGCCAGGCGCCCGACGGACTCCATGCGCCGCGCCTGGGACAGCTGGTGCTGCAGGTCGTGCTCCTCGGTGACGTCGCGGAAGCAACCCATCTGCAGCTCGCGCCCGTCGAGGATGATGGGCGAGGCGGCGATGTCGGCCATGAAGACGCTGCCGTCGGCGCGCTGCACGGGGAGCGCCTTGGCCAGCGCCGTGCCGCCACGCGCCTGGTCGTCGAAGATCGCCGCGATCCTGGCTACGTCCTGCGGTGGGTGGATGTCGGCCACCGACATGCTGGACAGCTCCTGCGCACTGTAGCCCAGCATCTCGCAGATGGTCCGGTTGGCCAGAACGAAGCTGCGGGTCTGGCGGTCGGCCAGCAGGATTCCGTCGTTGACCCCGTGGAAGATGGTGCGGAAGCGCTCTTCCTGCGTCGTCAGCTCCTGCTCCTGACGCTTGCGCTCGGTGATGTCGCGCTGGATGACGATGGAGTGCAGCAGCTCGCCCTGGGCATTGCGGATCGCGCCGACGTCCAACAGCACAGAGCGCTCCGTACCGCCCCGACAGGCGAGGTTCAGCTCGACGTTTCGCACCACGCCCTCGCGCTGCCAGCGCTCCAGGGCCGCGCGTGCGGCGGGCCTGGACCGCTCGCTGTAGAGAGAGGCCATGGGCCGGCCCAGCAGCTCCTGCTTGCTCCAGCCCGTCGCGGCCGCCGCAGCTTGGTTCGCCTCCAGGATCGTTCCCTCCGGAGCCACCATATAGCAGTACTCCGGCGAGTTTTCGAAAAAGAGGCGAAACCTGCGCTCCGAGCGGGCCAGCGCCTCGGTGGCGTGCACGTTCCGCAGCGCGATGGCTGCGATCTCTCCGAATCCGGCCGCCCTGGTGACATCGCTCTCGTCGAAGCCCCCCGGCTTGTTGGCCAGCCCGATGACGCCCTTCACCTCACCCTGCAGCGCCATGGGGACGAACATGACGTTCCGCAGCGCCACGTGCCCCGAGGGGAGCAGTGCGGCGTAGGGGCTGGCGGGGAAGGCGTTGTCGTAGACCGGGGTGCCGACGGCGTAGGCCCGGGCCCGCAGGCCGCGGATGGGCATGGGGAGCCTGGGATCCACCGTGCAGGACAGGCCGCCCGCGTCGAGGAAGACCAGCTCGTTGTGCTCGTCCTCTGTGCGCAGGGCCACGTAGCCCCCCTGCGCCCCTATCAGCTCCTTGCACTCGTCGTAGACCTGGCGCAGCGTGCCGAGGCTGCTGGCATTGCCCAGCACGGCGCGTGTGGCGCGCAACAGGGCCTGCAGCTCGTCCAGCGCGGCGTCCCTCTCCCGCTGCGCCTGGCGGTGGTGCCTGTCCACGGCGGCACTGTGCAGGGCGAAGGCGATGTCGTCCGCCACCTCTTGCAGCAGATCCCGCTCCTCGATGTCCACGATCACCAGCTCCGGGACCGAGACGCCCAGCGCGCCGAAGACGGTGTCACCCCGCCGCAGCGCGATGACCATATGACGGGGAGCTGCGGCTTCGTCGAGTTCGTCACTGCGAGAGGCGCAGGATTGATCCGCTGCAGGCGGACTCGGGCTGCTGTCGCAGGGGGAGGTGGAGAAGCGGCACGCGGCGCAGCGAGCCAGCACAGGGCCAGGCGAAGACAGGGCGCGTCGGATGCAATCGGGGACATCGCCCGCGCGCAGGGCTCCCTTGAGCGCCTTGAAGCGCCGGCCGGATCCCGCGTGGGTCAGGGTCGGCTTCGCCGTGCCGGGGTCGTGGAAGATCCAGGCCACGGTGAAGCCTCGGTACTCCACCAGGATCTCGCAGGCGCGCTGGATCAACCTCGCCGGATCCTTCTCGCGCACGATCAGCTGGTTGACGCCCCGGATGGCCCGCAGCACCCCGTTGACTTGCTCGACCCTGGCGCGCTCCTGGCGCAGCCGCTGGTGGCGGTCCAACAGCTGCTGCCTGGCGAAGCGTGTGTTCAGCACCAGTTCGCCCAGCAGCTCCTCCAGGCGCCCCAGCTCTCCGGCACTGTTGGCCCGGGGTGGCTGGTCCAGCTGCCCGGCCACCGCCAGGGCCAGCTGCTCGTTGAGACGGGCCAGGCGTTCCTCGTCTGGTCCGGCGAGCGCGGGCTCCTGGCGCGCCTGCCGCTCCTCGAGGAAGGCTGAGAAGGGCTGGGAGCGCATATGGGCGTAAGGATCGCGCTCGTCGAAGTCGGGGACTGCGCTCTGTGGGGCCTTTGGCGCGGCGTAGCCCAGTCCCGCGGCGAGCTCCCTGCTGATGGCGCTGTCGAAGCAGCTCTCCAGCACCTCGCGGTAGTCGATCTTGCGCTTCAGCTGGTTCCAGCGCTGCATCTGGGAGAGCATCCAGGAGCCGTGGTCCTGGTGGAGGAAGGGCTGGAAGTCGATGCGATCGGGGACGCAGCGCTCGCCGCCCCGGCCGTCCGGAAACTGGCCGCTGAGCACCTGCACGGCGGGGAGGGGGTCGTCCAGGTCCAGGTGGGCGGGATCCGCTATCTGGCGCGCGATGGCGCGTCGCTGGGCGGCGTCGGCGTGGTGCAGGACGCGCTCCGCTTCGAAGACGCTCTCGAGCAGCGCGCAGTAGGTGAATGGATAGCGCTCTGCGAAGCCGTGCGCGGTGGCGAAGCCGCAGCAGGGATGGCCGTCCCAGATCTCCTTCGACAGCACGTGGATGAAGCCCGTGCCCTGGCAGATGGGGATCTGGTTGAAGGGCTCGGGGCCGAGGATGCCGTCTACCAGGCCGTGCTCCAGGTGCCAGGGCATGGTGGGAGGGGCCACCTCCACCACCTGCACCTCGCGCAGGGGATCCACGCCGTGCTGCGCCAGGTAGTGGCAGAGCAGGTAGTAGTGCATGGAGAAACGATAGGGCACGCCGAAGGTGAAGCCCCGCATGTCGCTGACGTGCTCGATGCCCCTGTGCTTGCTGGCCAGGGTGAGTGCCTGGCCGTTGACGTTCTGTATCAGCGCCAGCTTGATGGAGGACTGCTTGCCGTCGATGCCCAGGTGGCAGGCCAGCGGCATGGGGGCCAGCACGTGGGCGGCGTCGATCTTGTCGTAGGCCAGCAGCTCCTTGATGCCGCTCCATCCGGGCACCGGCTTCAGCGAGACCCGCAGCCCTCTGCGCGCGAAGAGACCGCTGGCGTGGGCGTAGATCAGGGGCGTGGAGCATAGGATGGGGATGAAGCGCAGCTGCAGCTCCCTCTTCTCCGGAACCGGCCCGGGGCGCTCAGTCATGGGCCTCTCCGAAGCGATCCTGGATGCCCTCCACCTCCGGGAGCAGGTCCAGGAAGGCCTCGCAGAGCTCGGGATCGAACTGGCCGCCAGTGCCGCGTCGGATCTGCTCCGTGACCTCTTCAGGGGACCAGGCCCGCTTGTAGGGGCGCGGCGAGCGCAAGGCGTCGTAGACGTCGCATAGCGCTGCGATGCGGCCGGTCAGGGGGATCTCGGTCTCGCGAAGACCGCTGGGGTAGCCGTCGCCGTCCCAGCGCTCGTGGTGGGTCAGCGCGATCTCGCGCGCCATCGTGAGCAGCTCGAAGTCATCCCCGGAGAGCAGCTCGGCGCCGATGGTGGTGTGGCTGCGCATGATCTCCCACTCTTGTGGGCTGAGGGAGCCGGGCTTCATCAGGATGCGGTCGGGGATGCCGATCTTGCCCACGTCGTGCATGGGGCTGGCGTGCAGGATCAGCTCGCAGCGATCGCTGTCCTGGCCGATGGCGCCCGCCAGCAGCGCGCACATATGGCTCATGCGTAGGATGTGGCTGCCGGTCTCGTCGTCGCGATGCTCCGCGGCGCGGCCCAGGCGGTGGATGATGTCCAGCCGACTGCGCTGCAGGGCTCGCGTTCGCTCGCGGACCAGCTCCTCGAGCAGGGCGTTCTGGTCACGCTGCTCGGTAAGCTCGCGCAGCTTGCGTTGCAGCAGCAGCCGGTCGGCCGTGATCAGGCGGTACTGCTCGAAGGCGTCCTGCAAGGCCTTTTCCAGCACGGGCGCGGCAGTGGGCTTGAGCAGGAAGCGGAAGATGTGGCCCCGGTTGACCGCGTCCACCGCGGCGTGCAGGTCCACGTTGCCAGTGAGCAACACCCGTACGGTGTGGCTGTCGCGCTCCTTGACGCGGGCCAGGAACTCGATGCCGTCCATGCCCGGCATGCGCAGGTCCGAGACCACCACGGGGAAGCCGCCCTGACGGCGGAAGGCCTCCAGGCCCTGGGCCCCGTCGCAGGCGGTCGTCACCTGGTAGCTCCGGCGCAGCAGCAGCTTCAGGGCCCGCAGGATGCTGGGCTCGTCGTCCACCAGCAGCAGACGTGGCAGGGCGTCAGTCATGCTGCGCTTGCCGCGTCGGAGGCCTAAGGGGGATGCGCAGGCGGAAGCTGGTGCCTCTCCCCTCCAGGCTGTCGAAGTCGAGCTGGCCACTGTGCAGCTCCACCACCACCGCCCAGCACTCGGCCAGGCTCTGCCCTGTGCCCCCGGGCGTGTTCCAGGCGCTGGTCGAGGGCTCGAAGATTCGTTCCTGCAGCTCGGGCGGAATGCCGCAGCCGTCATCGGAGATCGCGATCTCCGCCTGCTCCCCCTGCACTCGGCTGCGCACGCGGATTGAGCCGCGCTTGGCGCCGTCTGCGCGCTCTTCGATGGCCCGCCCGGCATTCAGCAAGAGCGCCAGGAAGACCTGGGCCAGCTCGGCCTGGTGGCAGAGGACGGGTGGGAGGCCGCCCAGATCGGCCTCGACGTCTGCCAGGTTCTTGGTCGCGTTGCGGGTCACCTCCATGGTGTCGCGCAGCAGTTGGTCCAGGTCAGCCTCTTGCGGTCCGCCAGGACCGCTTGCGGCCAGCCTGCCAAGCGCGGACACGGCGCCGGCTATTCTCTCCAGGGCTTCGTCGAGCCTCTCCAAGGCTTCGGGCAGCTCGTCGGCGAACCAGGCCAGGTCTTCCCGCTGGGCCTCCGAGGTGGGGTTGCTGACCGCCGACAGGGTCGTGAAGGCCTCGCGCAGGAAGGGGGTGGTGATGATCGCCAGCTGGAGCGGGTTGTTGACCTCGTGGGCCACACCGGCAGCCAGGCGGCCGATGGCCTGCAGCTTCTGCGCTCTGCGCAGCCCCAGCTCCAGGCGCCGGCGCTCCGTCACGTCGTCTCCCGAGCTCAAGGTCCCGGTGATGCGGCCGAGCTCGTCGCGCAGCACGGTGTTGCGCCAGGAGATGAGCCGCTCCTCTCCTGACGCGGTCAGTACCGGGTCCTCGAAGCGCTCCACCCCTTCCAGCCTATCGTCCATCAGGCCGGCGAAGACTTGGCGCAGGCGCGTGCGCTCGCGCTCGGGGAGGAAGCTGTCGAACCAGTCGCGACCCAGGATCCGGTCGCGAGGCAGGCCCAGCACTTCGCAACCCCGCCTGTTGATCAAGGTGACGCGGCCATCGCGATCCAGGGCCAGGATCAACACGCCGGCCACGTCCAGGTAGGAGTCGGCCAGTGCACGCTCTTTCTCGATCTGCTCCCGGTCCAGCATCTGCGCCGCGGCGATGGCGATGTGCCCTGCCGCGCGCTCCAGCAGCTTCACCTGGGCTGGCGGGAAGAGGTCGGGCCGGGGATCGTTCAGCTGCAGCAGGCCCAGCTGCCTGCCCCCGTGCCGCAGCGGTACGAGCAGCACCGACTCATAGCCCGCCTTGGCGCAGCGGTTGCGGGTGGGGCCCTGCAGTTCAGCCGACCCGGTGTGGGCCAGCAGCGTGCTGGTGCTGCCGGTGTGGAAGCTGCCGAAGTCGGTGAAGAAGGGCAGGGAGGGGACCGCGCGACCCTGGATGACCGTGCCGCACATGCACTCCAACTGGAGATCGCCGTCTGCTTGGCGCAAGGGGAAGCCGAGGGGATCGCGAACGCAGAGCCACTTCTCGTCTTCGACGAAACCGGAAGAAAAACCGCGCGTCTCGAAGTAGGGGAAGTCGTCGTCGAAGGGTAGCCGGATGCCTGCGGCCGCGCAGCCCGTCAGGTCCTGCAGCCAGGCGGTGACCAGGGAGGCCAGCTCCGTCATGCGTGCGCAGGCCTGTACAGCGACGACCAGATCCAGCAGCTTCTCCTGCTCGCTGGGCTGGCCCCGCCCGCTGTGATCGCCTGGCTGCGATGGCTCCGGGAGCCGAGGTGGTGGTCGACTTGGCGAGAGACCTCCTGGATCGGTAGATCCGCCTTCTGCGGCGTCCCATAGTGCAAATAAGAACTTCACACATGGTTGACAGGAACTCAATACGGAAAAAACACGTAGTTATCACGTAGTAAATATACGTGGCGGGCAGGCCGGGTGACGGGCGTTAGTAGCAAAGGACGCCCTGAAGTTCGTGGAGCCCGCCCTGTCCATGCCCTCTGTCCGCGAGCGCTATCGCAGCCTGTTCGAGACCATCAACGACGCGCTCGTGATCTTCGACGCCGAGACGCAGCGCTTCGTCGAGGTGAACGAGGCCGCGTGCCGCTTGTACGGCTACTCGAGGGAGGAGTTCCTGCAGCTTCTCCGCAGCGACATCAGCGCTGACAAAGAGGGTTCCGAGGAGACCATACGCCAGACCTCGACCGGTGAGCTGGAGCGGATCCCCATCCATCAGCACCGCCGAAAAGACGGGCACGTCTTCCCGGTGGAGATCTCGGCCTCCAGCATGCGTACGGATGGTCGAACGCTGCTCTGCGGCGTGATCAGAGATGTGACAGAGCGGGTGCGTGTCGACAAGGCCTTGCGTGACAGAGAGGCCCTCTTCCGCACCTTGTTCCGCGATGCCCCCATCGGCATGGTCGTGACCGATGGTCAGGGGCGGCTGCAGCGCGTGAACCGCGCCCTCGAGCGCATGCTGCAGTACGGAGGCGGCGAGCTCACGGGGCGTCACTGGTCCGAGCTGACCCATCCTGCGGATCTGGAAGAGGACAGGCGGCAGTTGGAGGAGGTGCGTCGGGGTCGACGCGCCAACGTCGGCATGCGCAAGCGCTACCTGCGGCGCGACGGGGAGACCCTGTGGGCCTGGAGCACAGCCAGCGCCCTGCACGACGGGCAAGGTGGCTTCTCGAGCTACCTGATCATGATCGTGGACATCCAGCAGCGCCTGGCTGCGGAGAACGCGCTGCGAGAGAGCGAGCGCAAGCTCGCCGAGCAGAACCTCCTGCTCGAGCGCAAGAACGCCGCCCTGCACGAGCTGCTCGGTGAGGTGGAACGGGAGCGGGAGCGCCTGCAGGCGCGCATCCAGGCCAATGCAGAGACCCTGCTCCTGCCCCTCGTCGAGGAGATCAAGCAACGGATGCCCGACGAGAAGCGCCCCTTCGTCGATCTGCTCGATGCCAACCTGCGACAGCTGACGGCGACCTTCGGGAACAGCATGAGGGAGGCTCGCCACAAGCTCACGCCGCGGGAAATCCAGGTGGCCGACATGGTTCGCCAGGGTCTGCCGACCAAGGAGGTCGCCCGGCTGCTGGGCGTCAGCGCGCGCACCGTCGAGGTCCACCGGGGGAATATCCGCCACAAGCTGGGCATCGCGGGCAAGGGCATCAACCTGGTCACCTACCTGTCCAGCCTCTGATGTGGGGCTCGCGGCTCGGGTGGCTCGGCCGCTGGCGACGCATCGGTCTCGCGGTGGGATACGGGCTGCCAGTTACCTGTGGAGAGCGCATGTCTCTGTTCGACCGGTTCCCTCCCTCACGAGCGCCAGCGCTTGTCCTTCCCTCCCTCTGCCTGTTCTCCGGCGCCCTCGGCTGTGCCCCGGATCCTATCGAGTTCAGCGGGATCAGCGCCGAGCTGCACGAGGACGTGGGCACCATGGTCCTGGTCCGCTGGACCCAGGATGCGGACGCCGACGCCGTCTGGTTGGATTTCGATATCGGGGATGGGGACTGGCTGAGCTCTCCGCCGACAGCGCGCAGCGCCGGGGAGCACCAGGAGTGGATCCTGGGGGCGCCCGCGGACAGGGTGCTGAGCTTCCGTATCCAGGCCGAGTCCGAGGAAGCCCTCTCCGCCAGCGTTGCGCAGACGGTGGCCACGGATCCCCTGCCCGAGAAGCTGCAGGAGCCCGAGCTGGTGACCTGGCTGAGCGCCGAGACCAGTCCCGAGGGCTGGGTCCTGGGCAGCGTCGACCCCGACGGCGGGATTGCCTACTCCGGGCCCTACTGGCTGTTCATCGCCGACCGCCAGGGGCGGATCGTCTGGTATCGTGAGCTCAGCTTCTGGATGAGCATGTTTCCGCGCGTGGCGCGGGCTGGCAACCATATCCTCCACGATCAGTACACCATTCTGGACGCCGACGGCGACTCGGGGCTCATCTGGCGCATGACCCTGGATGGGCAGTACAGCGAGGAGATCGAGGCGCCGGGCCTGGGTTGGTGCTGGGACGAGACCGACGATGGCTCCTTGCTCTACGATCAGAACAAAGGGGTCGATACGGTCACCATCCAGGAGATCTCCCCCGACGGCGAGCGCAGCACCGTCTGGGACTGCGGTGCTTGGATGGCGCCCTACGACAAGGACGAGACCAACTGCTATACCAACACGGTCAACTGGGTGCCGGAGTCGGACTCGATCCTGTGGTCCACCTACTGGGGCGACTACGTGGTGGAGGTGGATCGGGGCACGGGCGAGGTCCTGTGGCACGCTGGATCCCTGGACGAGGGCCTGGCCTTCGAGCCCGAAGAGGCCGCTTTCGATCTCCAGCACTACCCCAACTACACGCCCGATGGCACGCTGTTGGTCTCCACCCACGTGCCGGGCCAAAAGGGTGAGCAGCGGGCCCGGGAGTTCGTCGTGGATGAGGCTGGGCAGGTGCTGAGCCAGGTCTGGTCCTACGGCGAAGGCGAGGAGGGCTACGCCCAGTACTCGGGCGAGGCCGTGCGCTTGGCCAATGGCAACACGTTGCTCAACTACGGCACGGGAGGCGAGATCCGCGAGGTGGATCTCCAGGGCGAGATCCTCTGGTCCCTGCAGTGGGGCGATGGCAAGACCCTGGGACACACGCAGCTGGTGGAGGATCTCTACGCGTTGAACCGGGGACCCTGAGCGCTCACTCTTCCTGCGGCACGAGCGGGGAGAAGGGCCCGATGGAGGTCGCCCAGAGCTGGTGGATGGCCCTCGACGCCGCCACGTGCATGGCCCGCCGTGAGTAGGGATCGTTCGGGTAGCTGGCTTCGGAGGCGTTCCAGATCACCACGTAGTCGAACTCCAGGCCCTTGACCTGGGCCACGTCGGTGACCACCAGGCCGGGCTGGAAGTCGAAATCCCCATCGCGCACGAGCCTGGCCTGGACGCCGCGTGTCAGCACGCCGTGCAGCTTGCGGGCCGCCTGCGGGCTGCGCGTGATCACCGCCACGTTGGCCAGCGGTTCCCGCTCGGCCAAGTCGGCCAGGACCTGCTGCAGCTGCAGCGTGGCCACGCCCAGGTTGGGGAAGCGGCTGCGGGTGACAGGGGATCCCGGCTTGGGAGCGTGGGGCAGCTCGGCGGGGGCCAGAGGACCCAACACGGCGTGGGCGAAGCGCGCGATGGGGCGCGGGCAGCGATACGAAGTGCGCAGGACCACCGGCTGGGTCCGCTCGATGCAGAGGTGCCGGATGGCGTCTTCCCAGGTGGTGAAGCCGGCGTCCATGTCGATCTGCTGGGCCTGGTCGCCCGCCACGGTGATGGCGGCCTCGGGGCGCAGCACGCTCCCCAGCGCCGCCAGCTCTACGGGCGCCAACTCCTGGGCCTCGTCCGCCACCATGGCGCTGTAGGTCTGCATGCGCCCCTTCTGCGTGCGCGGCGGCCCCAGCTTGAGGCGCTGCAGCGCCAAGCAGAGGGCGAAGTCCTCGACATCGACCGTGCCGCTGTCCTCGTCGGGAGTGCCCGCGTCGATGGAGCGGCCGTCCAGGGTCTTCAGGCGTTCGGGATCCACGTGGGAGTAATGGCGCTCGGACGCGGTGGAGACCTGGACCCAGGTGTGGTCCAGCACGCGCTGGACATGGCGCTCGCCGAGCTCGCCCTGCGAGGCCGCGGCCACGCTTCGGAGCAGGCTGCGATCCTGCAGCAGGGCGCGCCGGTCGGGATCCACCTGGAACAGGCGCTTGCGCTCCTTGCGGAAGATCCTCTTGGCGCGCGTCCGCTTTTCCGGAGCCAGCTGCGTGCGGTAGCGGCGCTCCACCCTGTTCAGCACGGCCAGCAGGTTGTCCGCCTTCGTGTTGGCGAAGAGCGCCTCCACCTGGCCGTCTGCCAGCAGCTGGTGGTCGATGCGGGCGGCCATGCGGCGACCCAGGGCCTGCACGTAGCCGGGCAGGGCGGCGTTCAGCGCGCGGTGGCGCTTGAAGCGCACCACGTCCGGGTGCGGCTCGGCGCAGATTCTCCGCGGCAGATCCCTGTGGGCATGCCGGGCCTGCTCTGTGATCCAGGCGTCGAAGCTGGACGCGGCCACGGCGTGCATGCGCAGCCCATCCAGCAGCATGCGGGTCAGCCGCAGCAAGCCCTCCTGCGGCACGATGGCGATGGCGTCTTTGGGCGCGAAGCGCTGGGGGTGGCGGTGGCAGAGGGCGGCCAGGCGGTGCAGGGCTACGGTGGTCTTGCCGCAGCCCGCGCCGCCCAGCAGCAGCAGGGGCCGCTCCTCGTCCTGCTGCAGCGCGGCGTACTGCTCGCGATCCAGCAGCGCCGAGACCACTGGTGCGCCCGCCCCGGCGGCGCCGGTGCCCAGCAGACGCTCGGGCAGACTGCCTCCCAGACCGCCAGAGAGCGCGGGCAGGGCCTGGCTGTCCCGCATCCACGGGCCCGAGGGCTCGCGCACGAAGGCGCCGTGAGGCGTGCGGATCAGCGCCAGTACGCCCAGCTGGAAGGCCACGATGTGGCGCTGCAGCAGCGTGCCCGCGATGCTGCCGTCCAGAATTGGCCGCTCGTAGTCCTCCCCCTCGCGGCAGGTGAAGAAGACATCCGCCACCGGGGCGTGGCGCCAGTCCACGATGCGCACACCCAGCTTCCGCTTGACGAAGCTGTGGTAGCCCAGCAGCACGTCCTGCTCCTCTTCCCCTGTCAGCAGGCGCATATGGGCGAAGTAGGGCATCGTGGGATCGGGCAGCTGGTGGCGGCGCTGCAGGGCGGACTGGCGCTTGAGCACCTCCATCTCGCTGATGATGGCCGGCAGGTCCGAGTGGCTGGCCGCCATGGCCTGCTCGCGCAGCTCCTCGAGCTGGGCGTACCAGTCGGGGCGAGCGGCCTGGGCTTCGGCGCGGATGGCGGCCACGGCCTGTGCCGCGAGGCGCTCTTCGGCGCGGATGATCCGGCGCTCTTCAGCCGTCAGGGATGGATCCCAGCGAGCCACGTGCCGCTCCTCGGGCTTTGCTGTCCTGGTGAACCTGCTCTGCTATCGGCCCTGAGCGGCCGGATCCAGCTCCCAGAACAAGATGCTGCCTCCCCCGGTGGCGATTCGGCGACCATCGGGGAAGTAGGCGGCCGTCCCGGGTGCGGATTGGTGTCCGCTGCGCTTGTGCAGCAGCTGGCCGCTGGGCAGCGCGTGGATGTCGACGCCCAGCTCGCCGTCGCTGCAGATCACGCTGGAGCTGTCGGGCGCCACAGCCAGCACGTGCCCGAGGGCCGGCTGGTAGACCAGGTCGCCCGAAGAGGGATCCAGGATGCGGCAGGTGCCGCCGCTCGCCAGCAGGCCGTGGGCGGTGAAGGCCAGGAAGCGCTCGTGGGTGGTCTCCAGGCGGGACAACGGCTCCCCATCCTGCAGCAGCCACAGGCCGCTGTTGCCGCTGACGGCCACCCGGCCCTGGTCGTCTATGGCCACCGCCTCCAGGCGATCCAGCTCCCCTCCCACGTGCCAGCAGTCGTCCGCTCCGTTCGTTCGGCAGACCTGGACGCCCTTGTCGCCGGCGGCGGCCACCAGCGAGCAGTCGGGAGAGAAGGCGACGGCCCGCAGGTAGTAGCCGTGCTGCATGGGGTGCGGATAGGCGCGCTCCTTGGCGCTCGCTGGGGAATGCAGGGTCAGGGCCTTGTCCCGGTGCTGGACCGCCAGCAGGTCCTTGGACTGGCAGTAGGCGAAGCAGCGGCCTCTGACGCGCTTGGTGATGGCGCCGCTTTGCAGGTCCCAGAACAGGGCGCCGTCGCTCCCGAAGCTGGCCAGGGCCCGTCCCTCCTCCAGCACCTGCAGGTGGCTGACGGCCACGTCGAGCTCAGGGCGCTGGTGCTTCCGCGTGTAGCTCTCCGCGTCCCAGAAGTGCAGGTCACCACCCCAGCCCGCGGTCACGAAGTCGCCAGGCGAGACGCTGAGGCCCTCGAAGCCGTGGTGGTCGAAGGCGGGGATCACGGCGTACAGGGGCACGCCGGGACGGAGCACGTCGCGCGTGCGCCTGCGGGTGTCGCGCTTGCTGGCATCTCCGCGGCCTGCATTGGCATCCCAGACCAGCAGTTGGTTGTCGTGCTGCACCAGCAGCTTGTTCCCGTCTGCGGAGAAGGCCAGGCGTCTGACCAGGGTGGGGACATGGAAGTAGCTCTTCCGCTGCCAGGTGCCCGTGTCCAGGACATCGACGCGGGACTCGTTGTCGAAGGACCTGATCTGGGCCAGAGCCAGGCGGCTGCCATCGCGGGAGAGGGCCAGGGCCGGCCAGTGCCAGCGCTCGTCGTCGGCCTGGTGCACGCGCTGGGGCGCGGCGGTCCATGGCTCGGCCAGCCAGAGCCCCGTTTTTCGAGCACCAGCAGACCTTCACCGCTGGGCGAGCGGGCGAGGCCGCAGACCGTGTTCTCCATTTCCAGCGGTTTGCGGGCTTGTTGGCGATCTATGTCTACGAAGAAGACCTGCCTGTTGGAGACCTTGTAGGCCAGCACGCGCTCGTCCAGCCAGACCATGCTCTCCACGGGGCCGCCGCGGGTGAGCAGGGGCGGCCAGTAGCCGGAAGCGTCCCAGTGATCCTCGCCGCAGCGTTCGGGCAGCCAGTGGCTGATGGCCATGGCCAGGCGGGTTCCTGCTGGCGAGAAGGCCAGGCCCTCGCCGCGACCGTCGCCGAATTGGGCGATCCAGTCGGTCGTGTCTGCGTCCAGCAGACGCAGGCCGCCGCTGCCGCTGATGGCCAGCAGGCGCTGATCCGGGGAGTGGGCGATGTCGGTCGCCTGGTCGCAGCGGGTGTGCACGCTGCCCAGGCGGTCCAGGGCCTGGGGAGGCAGCAGCTCCCCGTAGAGGTCGCGCCGGGATTCTCCATCTTCCTCCCAGGGCAGACCGCGGCCGTAGGTCTCTCCCTCGACGAGCTCGGCCACGTCGAAGAACAGGATGCCGCCGATCTCGGGGCACTCGCCCTGGCGGCGCGGGCGCGGTTCGACCACCTCGTCCTGGGCTTCCGCAGCGGGCTCCTCGGTGTTGGGGGGCGGGCCGGGATTGGGCCGCGCCTCGGTGGCTTCGTCCTGGGTGCAAGCCGCGGCCGCCAGCAGGCAGAGGGCGGCCCGCAGCTCAGGTCCCACTGTCATCGCCCTGCGTCAGCTCGAAGTGGAAGGGGTACTCCACGCGCAGATCCTCGGCGAAGGAGGGCCAGGCGGCCTGGTAGAGCGTGGATCCGAAGCAGCTCAGGATGCCGCCAGGCACGTCGCTATGATCCATGATCCACACCTCCTCCAGGCCCCCGGAACCCAGATCCAGCTCCAGGGTCAGGTCGCCGCTGATCTCGGGATACTCGGCGCCCCAGAGCTCCAGGCACTGGCGGATGTCGCCCAGGGTGGGCAGCACGGCGGCGTTGATGGCTTCGCTGGCCTGTTCTTTCGGCACGGGCGCACCGGCGACACCGGGCCGTGGCCCGCCGGTGTCCGAGGACGTCTTCGCGGCGTTTTCCTCCGCTTGCAGGGCGTCGGCTTCTTGCGGGGCACTGGCCTTGCGCGTGGTCACCGGGCGCGGGATGCGGCTGCGGCTGCGGGGGGTGGGCTGGGGAGCCTGGGTCGCTGCGACAGGCGCGGGCCCGACGGACTGGGGCTCTTTTTGCGGAGCGGCAGGTGGCGGCTCCTGGCCGGGCTGCAGCCACTGGCGCAGGGCGAAGCCGGCCAGGGCGATGAGCGCAACCAGGACGGCGATGGTGGCACGGCGCAGGTCCATGGGGTCAGCTTAGCAGTTGACGATGCCGGGAGGCTGAGCTATCTCGGGCCCAGCAGGAGTGTTCATGGAGACCGTGCGCTAGCTTCCTGGCAGCTGTGATTGGCCAGGGCAAGCAAGAGGGCCAGCCCCAACAGGGATCTGGTGCTGCTCGGAGCGCGTCCGCCGCTCCCCTCCGATGAACACGGATCGTACGATGACACGCCGCAATCCTGGGCGCCGCAGGCGCCGGGAACAGGTCGCCGAGGGCTTCCTCTGCGTCCACTGCGGCCGCACGGTGCTCAGCCGTGCGGCCGGCACATCACACCGCAACCACTGCCCCCATTGCCTGTGGAGCGCGCACCTCGACCTGCGACCCGGGGACCGCCGCAGCCACTGCCGCGGGCCCATGGAGCCCGTGGCCATCTGGGTGCGGCCCGCAGGAGAGTGGGCCATCATCCACCGCTGCGCACGCTGCGCGTCGCTGCGCTGCAACCGCATCGCAGGCGATGACGATGAGCGAACCTTGATAGAGCTGGCCAGCCGGCCCATGGCCCTGCCAGCCTTTCCCACGGGAGTGACACCATGAAAGCGCTCAGCTTGAAGAAGATTGGCTGGGACGAGGAGCTGGACCAGGACTTCGAGCCCCTGACCCGGTTGGGCGAGCCAGCCCGCGTGATCCGGGACGATCACGATCGTTTCCTGGTACAGGGCCGCAGCCAGGGCCTCGCGCGCCTGGCTGGGGCTCTGATCGAGCTGCAACGGCCGGTGATCGGAGACTGGGTGGTCGTGGACGGGCCCCCGGGCCCGGATCTGGTCACCATCCAGGCCATCCTGCCCAGAAAAGGGCTGCTGAGGCGCAGGGCAGCCGGCAGCGAGCGCCGGGCCCAGCTGTTGGCTGCCAACCTGGACCAGGTGTGGATTCTGTGCGGCCTGGACCGCGATCAGGGCCTGCGCTCCATCCAGCGCTACGTGGCCCTGGTGCGCGACGGCGGCGCCCAGCCCCTGGTGGTGCTGAACAAGGCCGACCTCTGTCCCCAGCTGGAGCTGGCCAGGCTGCAGGCCGAGGCCGCAGCCGGTGGCGTCGACGTGGTCGCCATCAGCGCCCTGGATGGGTCCATCGAGGAGATCCGGGATCACCTGGCGCCGGGCAGGACCATCTGCCTGGTGGGGCCCTCAGGCGTGGGCAAGTCCACGCTCTGCAACGCCCTGCTGGGCGAGCAGGCCCAGGCCACCAGGGAGGTCAGGCTCGGGGACCGTCGCGGACGCCACACCACCTCCCGTCGTGAGCTGCTGGTCATGCCGGGGGGCGCGCTGCTGATCGACAGCCCGGGCCTGCGGGAGATCGGGCTGTGGATCGAGGGCGATGGCCTGGAGGAGGCCTTTCGAGACGTGAGCGACTTCGCCGATTGCTGCGCCTTCAGGGACTGCCAGCACGACAGCGAGCCGGGCTGCGCCGTGCGCCAGGCGCTGGAGCGGGGAGAGCTGCGCCCGGAGCGCTTCCAGGCCTACCTGGAGCTGCAGGCCGAGGCCCGCGCCCAGCGCGAGCTGGCCAAGACCAACAACAGCAAGCAGCGCTTCAAGGAGATCTCGCGCTTCGCGCGGCGCTTCAAGCGCAGCAAAGGGCATCGGTGGTGAGGGCGGGCTGGCGGGCCTCTGTCATGGTAGGTGCCCCTAGCGGTCCTCCACGGCCGCCGAACGGAAGTGCGGCTTGAGCGAGTTCTTCGACGTTGTGGTGGCAGGCGCGGGCATGGGGGGCCTGTCCGCGGCCACGAACCTGGCAAAGAACGGAAAGAAGGTGCTGCTGCTGGAGCGGCACAACATGCCCGGCGGCTACGGGACCAGCTTCGTGCGCGGGCGCTTCGAGCTCGAGGTCTCGCTGCACGAGCTCTCGGGCATGGGCACCGAGCAAAAGCCGGGGCCGCTGTACTGCTACCTCGGGGATCTGGGCGTGATGGACCACATCGAGCTGGTGCGGCTCGACAGCGTCTACCGCTCCATCTTCCCCGACCTGGACCTGACCCTGCCCGTGGGCTGGGAAGGCTACATCGACGTGCTCTGCCAGGCCTTTCCCCACGACGCCGACGGCATCCGCCGCTTCCTGGGCCGCGTACGCAAGCTGGGCCAGGAGGTGGAGCACTTCGACAAGCTGTTGAACTGGAGCCGGGGCACGGAGCTGCTGGGCCTGGTGGCGCGCTTGCCCGCCAATTGCCAGTGCATCGCGCGCTACCTGCTGTCGGACTTCCGCACGGTCCTGCACCGCGACGTCAAGGATCCCAAGGCCCGGGCGGTGATCTCCCAGTTCTGGGGCTATATCGGCCTGCCGCCCTCCATGGCGTCCTTTCTCTACCTGGCCGGCGCCATCGCCACCTACATCGCCAACGGGCCCTGCCACGTGCGCGGAGGATCCCAAGCCCTGTCCAGCGCCTTCGTGGAGCGGCTGGAGGCCTTCGGAGGCCAGCTGCGGCTGAACTGCGGCGTGGCCTCGATTACGACCAAGAGCGGTAGGGTCACGGGCGTGATCACCGACCAGGGGGACGAGATCCGGGCCGATTGGGTGGTCTCGAACCTGGACCCCGTGGCCACCTGCCGCGACCTTGTCGGGGCCGAGCGCGTGCCTCGTCGCTTCTGGCGGGCGCAGCGCGCCAACCGGGTGGGCATCTCCACCTTCAGCCTCTACCTGGGCCTGGCGGGCTCACCGGAGCGGCTGGGGATCACCGACCACGCCGTTTTCATCAACGACAGCTACGACCTGGAGGATCACTTCAGGCGCACGCACACCCTGGAACCGCCCGGCGTGGTCGCCCTGACCAGCTACAGCGGCGCGCTGCCCGAGCTGTCGCCGCCCGGGACCAGCATGGCCATGGCGACCACCGCCATGTACGGCGACCAGTGGCTCGAGCTGCCGCCGGAGCGCTACCTGGAGACCAAGCAGCGCATCGCCGCCTCCATGTTCGACACCATCGAGGCGTCGTTCCCTGGGCTGCGGGCCGCCACCGAGGTGCTGGAGGTGGGCACCCCGGTCACCAATATGCGCTACTGCGGCCAGACCGACGGCGCGGTCTACGGCACCGAGCAGGTGCCCTACAACTCCACCATCTTCCGCACGCCCCACAAGGGGCCGCTGGGGGGATTGTTCTTCGTCGGGGCCTTCACCCAGCCAGGGGCGGGCTTCGAGCCGGCCATGATCTCCGGCAAGCTGGCCAGCGGCCAGATCCTGGCGTCGGCGCAGCTTTCGAGAGGGAGGGCTTGAGATGTCGTTGAAAGAAGCGCTGCAGGACATCGCATCCTTTGGCAGGGCCTGGCGCGATCTGCGTGCGGACCGGCGCGCGGGACCGGATCTCAGGGACAGGGAGCGCGGCCTGCGCCAGCAGGCCTACGTGCAGGCGCTGCACCCGCGCCGCATGCAGCTGCAGGTGAGCGAGCTGGTTCAAGAGACGCGCTCCACGCGCAGCCTGCGCCTGAAGCGCTGCGACGGCGAGCTGCCGCCCTTCCGACCCGGGCAGTACATCAACCTCTTCGTAGAGCTGGACGGCGTGCTCACCAGCCGGCCCTACAGCATCTCGTCGGCGCCAGGGGAGCCGCACCTGGATCTGACCGTGCGCGAGAAGCCGGGCGGCTTCGTCTCGCCCCAGCTCGTGCGGCGGGTCGAGGTGGGGCAGCGCTTCGAGAGCACGGGGCCCATCGGTCACTTCGTGCACGAGCCCTTGATTCACGGCGATCAGCTGGTGCTGCTGGCCGGCGGCAGCGGCATCACGCCCTTCATGAGCATGCTGCGCGACCAGGAGCGCAGGGGCTGGCCCCACACCGTCACCCTGCTGTTGGGCAGTCGCTCGCGCTCCGACGTGATCTTCGGCCAGGAGCTGCGAAAGCTGGCCAGGGGCAATGCGCGCTTTGAGCTGGCCATCGTGATCTCCGAGCCGACCAAGAGCTTCCGCGGCCGGCGGGGCTTGCTGGATGCCGCCAGGATCCGGCGCGAGGTGGGGGATGTGGGTGGCAAGACCTTCTTCCTGTGCGGGCCTACGCCCATGCTGGCGCTCTGCCAGGAGGCGCTGCAGGAGCTGGGGGTGCCCCGCCAGCGCATCCTGCAGGAGCTCTTCGGCGCGCCGGATGACGTCTGCGCCCTGGATGGCTGGCCCGAGGGCGTGGCAGCCGACGATGTCTTCCAGGTGGCCGTGGGCTCGAAGCGCTTGTCGGCGCCCGCAGCGGAGCCGCTGATGAACGCCCTGGAGCGCCACGGCGTGGTGATCCCGGCCGCCTGCCGCTCGGGCGAGTGCAGCGCCTGCCGCACGCGCTTGCTCTCCGGACGCGTGTTCACGCCGCCCCAGGCGCGCGTGCGGTTCTCGGATCAGCGGCTGGGCTTCATCCACCCCTGCATGAGCTACGCCATCAGCGATCTGGAGCTGCGGATCTGACGGCCGCGTCTTCGGCGTAGCAGCGGGACCAGCAGCGGAGCGAGGAGCCATGGCGCGGGACCGCTCGCGGCGCAGCCGCAGCCCTGTGTTCGCTCCTTGGCTGTGGGGCTGCCGCTGTCCGGCATGGTCGAGTCGCCGCTGTCTGCCGGGGGCGTGCTGTCAGGATCGCCGCTGTCTGCCGGAGCCGGGGGCAGGGCCAGCGGCTGGCCGTCGGCGCAGGCCACCAGGGCGTAGGACTGGGCCTCCAGCAGGCTGCTGGCCGTGATCTGCGCAGTCCAGGTGCCAGCTTGGGCTTCGTAGGCCGAGACCGCCTCCAGATTGTCGCGCGCATTGCGACCGCGGGAGGCGGGCTCGGTGGGCTGCTCCGGATCCAGCACCCATGGCTGGTGGATCGCGCCTGCGGGATCGATCAATACCAGGTCCAGGTCGTTCTGCAGGGCGGCTTCGGCCATGGCCTCGCCCGGGGGATCGTCCCAGGCCAGCACCACGCGCAGCTCTTCGGCATCGGCGGGCAGCTCGAGCTCGATGGTCCGCAGCTGCTGGGCGTCTTCCAGACGTTCGTAGGCGTAGCGCGGCGCCTCGGGGCTGTGCTCGCCGAAGATGGCCACTGCGCCGGGGGCCTGGACCAGGCCGTAGCCCGTGGCGTAGTCTGGCCCCTGCTCGTAGGGGGTGGGCGCGCCCAGGTCGGGATTGGTGTTGGAGGACTCGCCCACCAGGTCCAGGGCGCTGGCGGTCAGGGCCGCGCGGTAGACGGCTGGCGGCGGCCCCCATTCCTGGTCGGGGTTGGCCTGGAACCAGGCCTGCAGCATCAGGGCCGCCACGCCGGCCACGGCCGGCGCGGCCAGGCTGGTGCCGCAGTTGGCCACGTAGGTGGGGCCTTCCTCGGGCACGGTGACGCCCATGACGGCCGGGTCCAGGCGCAGGCCGGTCAGCTGCCCGCTCCAGTTCTCGTGGGCGGCCACGTCCAGCGCCACCGAGGCCAGCGCGCCGTCGCCGGGCATGAAGAAGTCCAGGTGGCGCTCCTCCGCCCAGTCCCCCTCGCTGCTGCGCCAGAAGAGCTGGGCGGACGTGACGGTCTCGGCGTGGAAGAGGACCTCCACCGTGTCGATGTCCTCGGTGGAGACTGAGACATCCGGGCTGTGCATATAGGGGTCGCGGCCTGTGACCTCGCTCTGCAGCAGGCCGTCTGAGACCGTGAAGCTCAGCAGATCGTTGATGGGGGCCCAGCCCTCGGCGTCGCCCTCGGTCTCGAACTCCCAGGCCAGCTGCGGCAGGACGCCGCTGGCGCGCACGGCGTCCACCTCCACCTGTACGGCCAGGGTGTCGTAGCAGCCGGGGGCCAGCACGTCGGGCTTGAGGCGGCCGTCGGTGGTGGGGCCCATGCTGCTGAACTCGGCCAGCGAGTCGTCGTTGGCGTTGCTGGCGCCCACCACGATCAGGTTCTTGGCGGCGGCGTAGTCGGCCAGCGAGAAGTAGCCGGCGTCGTCGCCCTCGTTGGCGGAAGCCCAGAAGAAGGGGATGATGCGCGACAGCTCGCTCTGGCCCTCCCAGAGGTAGCCGTCCAGGGCGGCGGCCGTGGCGTCGTAGTCGCCGCCGTAGCCCTGGCGGTAGGAGTGGGAGGCGAGGTGGGCGCCGTACTCGTCCAGGGCTTCGGCCAGCTGGTCGCCGAAGTCGGTGGTCAGGCCGCCGGTCAGGAAGAAGGCCAGCTCGGTCTCGGGCGCCATGCCAGTCCAGCGGTAGGGGGCCCAGTCCTGGTAGACCTGCTGGGTACCGGCGCCGCTGCCCGCCAGGGCGCCGCCGCACTGGGTGGCGTGGGAGCAGGCCTCGCCCTCGGTGTCGCGCAGCACGCGGCCGGCCAGGTCGGGGTGGCTCTCGTCCACGCAGTCGGGATCCCAGACAGCGGCCACGATGCCGGCGCCGGAGAGCGCGTACTGGGGCGGATCGTCGTCGCTGGGCGGGCGCACCTGGTCCACCAGCAGGGCCTGGGCCACGCCGTCCAGCACGGGCTCGGGCGGGCCGGGATGGGGCTGCAGCCAGGCCACCGGATCCCAGGCGGCCAGCTGGCGCAGCTGATCCGCGCCGGCCTGGGCCGAGCAGAGGCGCAGGGCCTGATCGCAGGAGGACTGCGTGCTGCGATGGGCAAGTCCGGCGGCGAAGGCCGGGAAGGGGACGTCGCGGAAGGGGCGCAGCAACAGGGTGTGCTGGCCGGTTCCGGCCTGCAGCGCGCCGTGCAGGCGAGCGTCCGTGCGATCACGGGGCAGGATGGCGCCCAGCCAGCGCAGCTCGGTCGGGAGGGATCGGCCCAGGGCGCTGGCGTCCGTGGAGACCACGAAGGCCTGGGCGCCCAGAGCGGCAAGGGGGACGAGAGCGCTCGGGAGCTGGCCGCCCTCGCTGGCCGCCAGCAGGTGCACGCGGCCCTGCCAGGGACGGGCCTGCTCGAGCAGGGGAGGGGAATCCGGGTGTATCTGCCGCGACTTGAGCTGGAGCAGCGGCGCCGCGTCGGCGGTGCCTGCCAGCAGCAGGCAAGCGGCGAGGGCGGGTGCTTGGGCGTGAGGCACGCTAGCTCCCGCGCTGCTTGCGGATCACCGCCTCCGCCACACGCCAAGCCAGGTGCAGCCCGGTGCCCGGCTGCCAGGGGCGGATGGGCTCACCGGAGGAGAGCTTGCGCGCCAGGCTCCAGGCGTCCGCCGCGGCCACCAGGTTGGCCAGCCCCATCCAGAAGCAGGTCAGCAGCGAGACCGCCAGCAGGACCGCGCCCTTTTTCTTCTGGCCGATGTAGATCTGGCCCAGGCCGGGCAGCAGCAGCGAGAGCAGGCCTGCCAGCAGCGGGGAGCAGGGTCGGGGTTCCAGCAGGCGGATGCGAGTCATGGGGGGCAGCATACCTCATGAGGGGGGCTGGGTTGCTGGTGGAGGTGTCGAGGCTTCGACGCTTTTTCGACGATTCGACGGTCGGTCGACGGTGCAAAGGGGCGTTTCGGCTTGCACGCTTCTTGCTCGCCCCGAGGGGGCAACACCGCTGTTCGCGCAACAGGAGGAAATCATGCAGGCTTGGCACGTCAACTTCAGCTCCGAGGGAAGGAACCCCATGTTCCCCGAGGAGGCGCTGCGCAGACAGGTGGTGCGGTGGATCGCAGCGACTGCTCCACAGGAGCTGGCGCTGTTCTGCTTCGTGGATGAGCACCTGCACTTCGTCTTCTTCGGGGACCGGGAGCGGGTCTGGTCGCGGATCCGGGCGTTGTCGCGTGGGCTGCGCAGGCTGTCGGTCGTCCCTCTGGGGCCGGCCTACATCAAGCGTGTGGAGGGGCGCGACCATATGCGGAACCTGCTCGACTATCTGCTGGGGCAGCCGCGGAAGCACGGTCTGCCGGTTCATCCGGCGCTCTGGACGGGAAACTGCTTCGTGGACATCATCGGCGCGCGCTACCTGCCCGGTTTGCGGCTGCGCATCCGTGATGCACTGCCCAGGTTCCGGCAGCGGCAGGCCTACTGCGCGGTGGGACTGCCTGTCAGGAGGATCCAGGCTCCCACTGCTGAGCAGGTACGCGCTCTTGGCGCCAGCAGGTTGGTCACGGCGGCTAGCGCGGCTCTGGCTGCGCCTCCCTCGCTGGCAGGCAGGACGGCACCCGAGATTGAGGCGCGGCGCGTGGTCGTTGGGCTTGGCGGCGAGGTGGGCATACCCAGGCGTGAGGTCGCCTGGGCGCTGGGGATCACTCCGCGGGCCGCCCGACGCCTGGCCCTGCGCCAGGCCTCGCCCGAGGCCTTCAACGCCGCGCTGCTGATGCTGGCGCTCGAGGAGGCCGTCCATGCGGCAATCCTGGCTGACGCCGCCAGACGGGATGCTGACGCCCGCAGGGGCGGGAGCCAACCTGCCTCTGCGGCAATCTGACTGCCGACCAGCGCGGATTGTGCTCGGTTCGCGCCGCCAGGCGCGGACCGAAGTCCCGCCTCTGGGTGCAGAGATGGCCGAACGGTCCTCCCTCGCGGACCGAAGTCCCGCCTCTGGGCGCAGAGATGGCCGAACGGTCCTCCCTCGCGGACCGAAGTCCCGCCTCTGGGCGCGGAGACGGTCGAACGGTCCTCCCTCGCGGACCGAAGTCCCGCCTCTGGGCGCGGAGACGGTCGAACGGTCCTGGAATCAGCGCTCCAACAGCTCCGCGATGCGCGCGTGCAGCTCCAGCAAGGCCCGCAGCCGCTCTTCGGGCAGATCGAAGCTGAAGAGCGTACTGCGCACGTCCTGGTCGGTGAGCACCAGGATCTCTTCGCTGTCGAACAGCGCCCGCAGCTCCTCGCCGAGTAGGCTGCGCGCGTGCTCTTCGTCGTCGGCGCGGACCAGGTACTTCTTGTCAAAGCTCGCATCGCCCGTGGCGATCCCGCCTCCGCCCCGGTGTATGTGCAGCCCCAGGCCCAGGGCCCGCTTCAGCTCGGTGTGCACATAGACCCGCGCGGCACCCTTGTGGCCCCAGCTGGCCATGACTCGGACCTTGCGCTCCTGGTAGCGCCCCTCGATGCGACCTGGCGTGGAGCCCTTGGGCCTGTGCTCCAATCCCAGGGAGGCGGCGTTGCGCTTCCAGGCCTCGGCGGCTCTCTTGGCCCCCCGCAGCTTGAGGAACCAGACCAGGGCGATGAGCGCCAGCAACCCGCCGAAGGCGGCCAGGGGCGGGAGGATCGTGGCGAGCTCGGGCATGGCCTTCGAGTCGTATCTCGGTGTGCGAGCCTGCGCTGAGCTCCCTGCCTCGGTCAGCGAGAAGGCGTGAGTCGGGCCGATTGTGAGCTGGCTGACGGGCCGTTCAGGGGATCCCCTCCCCCCACGCCCGCGGATCGCACAGCAGCGTGCGCAGCCGCGCGCCCTCGTCCAGGATCCGCTGGGCCACCAGCGCGTCGCGCAGCGCTGGCGCGTTGCGCACCTGCAGCCCGCCGCCGCCCAGGCGCGGACGGGCGCCTGTCTTCAGCTCCAGCACCCACAGGGCACGAAGGGGCAGGCCCGCGGACATGTCCACGACGGCGAAATCGCCGCAGTAGCGGCGCTGGTTGCAGCGGTACAGCCACAGGTTGCGCTTGCGCGTCAGCAGGTCGCGGGCGAAGCGCTCCTCGGGGCGGGTCATGGCGAACGCGCGCAGCACGCCCCAGCGCCGGCGGCGCGGCACATCCAGGCAGCGGATCAGCTGGGGCAGGCCCAGGCCCTGGTCCGCCATGGAGAACGGGAGGCGCAGCGAGAGCATGGCGACCTCCTAGATGCTCGCGATGGCCAGGCCGTTGGCCCGGGCCCAGGCTTCGATGATTCGGCACTCCGGCTCGCTTGGCGAGCGGTTGGCCAGGCCGCGCACCTGGCGGATCGCGCGCTGCCTCTGGAACACCTCGACGGTCAGCACGCGCTCGCCGTCCCGCCGCAAGGACCAGATGGAGCTGGTGCCCCGGCGCACGCGCAGGGCGTAGCCGCCCACGCAGTGGCGCAGCGCGCGCCCCTCGCGAACCAGGGCCCTGGGGGAGCGCAGCTCGTGGAAGGTCCAGCTGGGATCGTCGCAGTCCGGGGACGCGTCGCCGAAGCCGCAGGGCGGGAAGGGGCGCGGGTCGTGGTGACCGACCTGCTGCACGATGCGCCAGCGCTGGGCCTCGCGGGCCAGCGACGAGGCGCTGCGACCGCGCAACCTCGCGGGAACTGCGTGCAGAAAGGCCACGATCTCCGGAACCTGCTCCGCCTCCACACCGCTGCGGCAGAGCCAGGCGATGCGCCGCAGCCAGAGATCCTCGCGCTGCTGCAGGGCCCCCAGGGCGGTCCTGCACAGCTCGCTCGCCAGCCAGGGCTGACCGCCCAGGGCGCCTACCTGCGCCTGCCGGATGGCCAGCACCAGGGGCGTGGCCGGATCGCTGGTAAGCAGCTGGTGGAACATGCGCCGGGTGAAGCTGGGGGGCAGCAAGCCGGCCTGCCAGGCCTGGTGCAGCCCACCGCCGCGCCCCAGCAGCGCTGCGAGCCGCGTCAGGATGTCCCGTGTGCGCGCGTCCCGTCCACCATCCCACTGGAAGGGCTGGATCCAGATGGCGTTCAGCGGGTAGCGCATCAGCAGGTGGCGCACCAAGCCCGCCACGCATTGGCCGGAGGCGGGGAGCGTGTAGAGGGGTCGCTGCCAGGGCAGCCGCGCCAGGGCCAGGATGCCCTCGCGTCGCTGCCAGGCCAGCAGGTCAGGTGCCTGCTCGTTGGCCCAGCGGTAGATGGAGATGGCCCGACGGCGCACCGAATTCGGACGCACCGCGGCCACGGCGCGCTCGGCGGCAATTCGGGGTTCCAGTACAGGGACGGGATGGCGGTAGGGCTGGCGCTCGGCGGAGGGACGGGGGCGCCACCCGCGCGCGTAGAGCGCACGTCGTTGCTTCTTGAGGCGGGCCATATCGACCTCGCTTTCCGGGCATGGGCCCGGGCTCCACGGATGCAGGCGCGGGCGCGACGCGTCTGGCGCGCGGGCCCGCTGCGGAGGGGCGCTGTCCGCCGCGGCCCTCAGGCCGTTGCGTGCGTACCCCTGGCCGACGAATCAGGATTCGTCAGCGTTGACCGGTGGATGCGAGGACAATCTTGAACATTCGAGGCCTCTTGCAGCTGGGGATGCGCTTAGCCCTGCGCCCGTGGCGGGTCAAGCAGGAGGATCCCCTGGGGCCCTGCCCCCTCTGACGACCTTGGTTCCTCGCGCAGAGCGGCCTATGGGAACATTCCGCGCCAGCTCGTCTCTCCTCCCATGACCTTCCCTCTCGCCTTCCTTCTCTTGCACGTCCAGGCCTCCTGGACCGCCGAACCCTGCCCCATCAGCTCGCTCTCGCCCGTGGAGGCGCTGCTGGACGCCGGCCTGGCCGACGGCTTCGACTTTCCCGTGGGCGACGAGAACGGTCAGGGCACCTACATCTCGCAGCTCGACGGCAAGACCTACGACGGCTGGCGCGTGGCCATCGGCCTGGGCGCCCGCTACAGCGTGGGCATCCACACCGGCGAGGACTGGAACGGCAAGGGGGGCGGCCACACGGATCGCGGCCAGCCGGTGCATGCCGTGGCCCGGGGCTGCGTGCGCTCGGCCCGTGACGAGGGGCCGCTCTGGGGCAACGTGGTGGTGCTGGTCCACCACTACCTGGAGAACCACCGGGTCCTGCGCGTGGATTCGCTCTACGCCCACCTGGACAGCGTGGAGGTGCAGCCCGGCCAGCGCCTGCAGCGCCGGCAGCGCATCGGGACCGCCGGCGACGGCCATGGAGCCTTCCCCGCCCACCTGCACCTGGAGCTGCGGCGCGAGGCCATGGCGGATCGCGCGGTCACCTACTGGCCCAGCGCCGATGGAAAGAACCAGGCCTGGGTGCTGGAGCACTACGAGTCCCCCAGCCCTTTCATCAAGGCGCACCGCAGCCTGCCAGTGCCCGTCGAGGCCCAGAATCTGCTCGTGGCCGTCAAGCACGACTACTTGATGCACCACTTCCGCAGCGGCGAGCTGGAGGCCACCTACCCCATCGCCCTCAGCCAGAATCCCCTGGGGCACAAGCAGCGCCGCGGTGACAACCGCCTGCCCGAGGGCGCCTACCGCGTGCTGGATCGCTCCCGCGGCCCATTCGGCGGCGCTGTGGCCGCCTACTTCGGCCCGGCCTGGATGCGCATCAGCTACCCCAACGACTGGGACGCCGCCGACGGGCTGGCGCGCGGGCTGATCGACCAGGCGCAGCACGACGCCATCCTGCGGGCCAACGCCCGCGGCAGCGAGCCCCCCAAGAGCACGGCGCTGGGCGGCGGGATCGGCATCCACGGCTGGGCTGGCGACTGGCCGGCCGGCGATCGCCACCTGACCTGGGGCTGCATCAGCATGCGCAACCAGGATCTGGATCGGCTCTACGAGCGGATCCCCTCCCAGACGCCGGTGTACGTGCTGCCTTGAGCTCTGCGACCGTCGTAGTATCTTCTACCTCGCCCCCGAGGATGCAGTTTGCCCATCCGCCTCCACCCGGCCCTGCTGTCTCTCTGCGTCTTGGCTTGCGGCGATCCGCCCGTTGAGGAGCCCTCCACCCCCGAGCCCGCCCGAGAGCGATCCTCCGGCCCTCCCGCTCCCTTGCGGCAGGATCCGCCACGACCCGCTCTGCTGCTGGCCCAGGCCTGGTTTCGCTTCGACGAGCAGGACAAGCCCCAGCTCTCCCCAGCCCGGCTGGACATCTGGCGTCCCGATGCCGAGGGCGTCTGGGGCTTTTCGCGCCTGGAGGACCCGGAGTCCAACGTCTTCCACAAGGCCATGCCCTGGAAGGGCGGCATCCTGACCATCGGCGCCGAGCGCGCGGCGCTCAAGCACTGGCTCCGTGTCGATGGCGCCTGGAAGGCCAGGACCCTCTGGCAGCGCAGCTGGGGCGGCCAGTTCGACCGCTTGCGCGACATGGAGCTCGGCGACGTGGACGCCGACGGCCAGGACGACATCGTCGTGGCCAGCCACGACTACGGCGTGGTGGCCGTGGTCGGCGTGCAAGGCGAGGAGGTGGCGGTCACCGAGCTGGGCCGTCGTCCTGGGACCTTCGTCCACGAGGTCGAGCTGGGCGACAGCGACGGAGATGGGGCGCTGGAGATCTTCTTCACCCCCAGCGAGCGCAACCAGATCCACTACTCCCAGTCCGGCGCCATCGGCTGCTACCACTGGGGAGGCGCGGACTACAAGATCGCCTGGCTCGATTCCCTGTTGGACACCCACGCCAAGGAGATCCTGGCGGCCGATTTGGATGGCGACGGCAAGGACGAGGTCTACGCCCTGGTGGAGGCGGTCCTGGCAGAGGACAAATCCATCGAGCGTCCCGTGCAGCTGCGCCGCTACCGGCACGGCGCCCAGGGCTTCGAGGGGGAGACCCTGCTCAGCCTGCCCGCCGCCAGGGCCCGCTTCCTGGTGGCGGCCGATTTCGACCGGGACGGCCAGCTGGAGCTGGTGGCGGCCACCTGCAAGAGCGGCTTGTTCCTGATCGAGATGCCTGCCGCCGCGGGGGCGGCCTGGCGGGCCGAGCGCTTCGAGGCGCGCTCGTCGGGCTATGAGCACGCCATCCTGGCGGCTGACCTGGAAGGGGACGGCCAGGTGGAGCTCTACGTGGCGGCGGACGATCAACGCGAGCTGCGGCGCTACGACTTCGATGCGCAGTCCGGCGGCTTCCAGCGCAGCGTGCTGGGGCGCCTGGAGGGCGAGGCGCGGGCCAGCCTGGTGTGGAACATGGCGGCGATGACGCGCTGATGCGTTGTTGACGTGGTGATATAGCTTAGTATATCACTAGAGCATGTTCCTGCCGGTCGACCCTTCCAGCGGCCTGCCCATCTACCGCCAGATCATGGACCAGGTGCGGCGCATGGTGGCCAGCGGCGCCCTCTGCGCGGGGGAGCGGCTGCCCTCGGTGCGCAGCCTGTCGGCCAGCCTGGGCGTGAACCCGCTGACCGCGGGCAAGGCCTATCGCGAGCTGGAGCGCGAGGGGCTGCTCCGGATGCGGCGCGGCCGGGGCATGTTCGTGGCAGCGGACCTCGACGCCAGCGAGGCAGCGCGCCAGGCCCTGCGGGAGACGGCGCAGCGCATGGTGCTGGAGGCGGGCCAAGCGGGCCTCGGGCGCCAGGAGCTGCTGCGCTTGCTGGACGAGACCTGGCAGCGACTCTTGGGCACAAGGGCCGCAGGAGGTGATCCATGAGCGAGCCCGTCTTCGCGTTGCAGGCGGTGGAGAAGCGTTTCCGCGCAGTGACTGCCCTCAACGGCGTCACCATGTCGGCGGGCGCGGGCACGGTGATCGGGCTGGTGGGGCGCAACGGCGCCGGCAAGTCCACCCTGCTGCGCTGCCTGGTGGGCTTGCTGCGGCCCACGGCGGGGGCGGTGCGGCTCTTCGGCCGGGATCCCATGCGCCTGGACGCCGCTGGCAAGCAGCGCCTGGGCTACCTGTCCGAGCGCGGTGTGCCCTTCAGCTGGACCAGCATCGCCGAGCTGGCGGCGGTCTGCGCGCCCCTCTACCCGCGCTGGGACCAGCAGCTGCAGGCCGAGCTGCTGCGGCGCTTCGACATTCATCCTGGGCGGCCGCTCTCGGAGCTGTCGCTTGGCCAGCGACGAGCCGCGGGCCTGCTGCTGGCGCTCTGCCCGCAGCCCGAGCTGCTCGTGCTGGACGAGCCCGCCGCCAACCTGGACGCGGTGCTGAGGCGCGAGTTCCTGCAGCAGGTGCTGGAGCTGGTGGCCCAGGGCGATCGCACGGTGGTCTTTTCCAGCCATGTGCTGGGGGATGTGGAGCGCATCGCCGACCGCATCGCGCTGATCCACGAGGGCCAGCTGCTCTTGGACCGCGAGAGCGACGATCTGAAGGAGCGCGTGCGGAGGCTGCGGCTCGTTTTTTCAGAGGAAGCTCCCGAGGCCCTGCACGTGCCGGGCCTGCTGCGCAGCCGGCGGCAGGGACGCGAGCTGCTGTTGACCGTGGATGGCTGCGATGAGGCGCTGGCGGACCGCCTGCGGCAGCGAACTGGGGCTGTGGTGGAGGCGCTGCCCATCGGGCTGGAAGAGCTCTTCATCGATCTGGTGGGGGAGAGCGGGGAGGCTGCCCGTGCCTGAGGGCTGGCTGCGGTTGTGGCGTCTGTGCCTGCTGGCGACGCTGGGCGGCGTCTTCCGCAGCCCGGCTGCCATCGCGGGGACTAGCGTCTACGGCGTCTCGGCCCTGCTCACGGCGGTGGCTTTCCGCCAGGACGCCCCGAGCCACGGCGTACCGGTCGTCGGCCTGGGGCTGGTGGCTGCGCTGGGACTGGTGGCGGCGCTGGCGCTGCTGGTCAGGCGCGGACAGCGCTGGCGCCACGACTGGATCGAGTTCGGCCTGCTGCTGCCCATGGCGCCGGCGAGCCTGGCTCGCATCGAGGGCGCCGTGGATCTGGCCCTGGTCATGGCGCTGGGACTGCCATGGGCGATGGCCTCCGCCCTGGCCGGGATGCCCGGACTGTGGCTGACGGTGCTGCTGCTGCACCTGTGGGCCGGCCTGGTTGGGATTGGAGCCCGGAGGCGTCACAGAGGCGCTGGCGCAGCGGCGGCCGTGGCCATCGTCGGGCTGCTGGGTTGCGGAGTGGTCGGCTCGCTCGCAGGTCTGTGGCTCTTCTCGGCCAGCCTGGCGGTTCTATGCCTGCTCGCGAGCGTCGTGGGGCTGCGCACCGAGTCCGCCCCGGCAACGAAGAAGATCCCTCCGGCAGGGAGCCAGCCAGGGGGCGGCCTCGCCCAGATGGCGGCCCAACAGCAGGAGCGCATCAGGGCCCTGTATCAACGGGCCTACGGTTCACCCCGGTCCCTTGCCTGGCTGCTGCTCGCCAACAGCCCCCTGACGTTGGCCTGCCTGCTCTGCGCCGCCATCCCGGCTGCCTTGGGCCTGCTGGTTCCCTGGCTGCTGGTGCACGGCATCGTCAGCCTGATGATGGGCTTCTTCTTCGCTGGAGCCGTAGCGATGACACTGAACGGCCCGCGCTTGGCCTTCCTGCTGCTGCGCCCCATCCCACGCTGGCGCCTGGTGGCGCTGCCCGTGCTCTTGGGGGCCTTGCTGGCCCTGGGGCTGCCCGCCGGGGCCGCCCTGCGCATGGAGTTCATCTCGGACGCCCAGCTGGAGCAAGAGCTGCGTTCTTCCGTTCGCAGCAGGAGCGACCGGCCCGAGCCCCAGGCCGGTCCGGAGCCTTGGCGCGCCCACTACGAGCACGTGCTGAACCGGGAGTTCGGCCTGGCCCGCCTGCCCGAGGGGGCCCTGCGTCCCCCGCAACCGCAGGAGCTGCAGGGCCGCGACTGTCGTCTTGGCTACCTGCCCACCCCTGAGCTGCTGCTGCTGGTGCGGGCCTCCCTCGAGGGCCGCCTGCTGGGCGCGGTGGCCATCTGTCTGCTCTGGTATCTGGCCTTCGCCTGCGTGATGCTGGGTGCCCCGGACGGGGGGGGCGCGCGCGCCTCGCCCGGCTCCTCCGCCAGCCTGCCCATCTTCGCGCTGGCCTTCCTGGCGCTGCTCACCGGGGGCACCTCCATTCCCTGGATGCCCGCCTGGCTCGGGCCCTCGCCCTGGACGCTGGGCCCCGTCGTCCTGGCAGCGGTCTTGCTGGCCTGGCGGCGCCTGCGCTTTGTGGAGGTCTGGGACTGATTCCCGGCGCTACTCCCCCACCCAGGCCCGCAGCTCATCGGGCCGCTGGTTCGTCCACTCCAGGAAGCAGCCCACGCGCCGCTCGCGGTCGTCCAGGGTCCAGTTCACGTAGGTCTCGAGCTCGGCCCAAGGATCCAGCAGCTCGCGCCGGGCCTCCATGGCGCCCACCAGGTCCGCCTCCTCCATCCAGTCCGCCGCCTGCAGCAGCTCGGCGTTCAGGTCGGCCCGGCAGGTGGGATCCGCCAGACAGAAGGAGCCCAGCCAGCCACTGACGCTGCCGGTGTCCACGTCCCTGTAGAGCGGCTCGCAGTCCGGGTTCTCGGCGGACGGGGGATAGGCGTAGATGAAGGTGGAGTCGGCGCCCCAGGGGGACAGGCTGATGCGATCCTCGATGGGCTCGTGGTAGACGAAGAAGTTGTTCAGGTTGAAGCTGTAGCTGTCGGGGTGGTTGACGGCGCGCTCCACGCCCAGGAAGGAGATCAGCTCTTCCCACTGGAAGGCCTGCTGCAGGGCCTCCACCGTGCCGACGGCCACGGCCTGGCAGCCCTGCAGCAGGGCGTCCTCTTCGTAGTTGTCGCCGGTCTCTTGCAGCTCGAAGCAGCTGCAGTCGCCGGTGAAGTCGCAGTTGCGGGTCATCTCCCACAGGCCGCCGTTGCTGCCGGGCCACTGGTAGTCCATGAAGGCGTCGTCCATGGACTCGATGATGGCGTACAGGCCCAGGTAGCGCTCATTGAGGGTCACGGCGGCGTAGCCCGTGCGCGGGGCGGGGCTGCCGCTTTCGCGAAAGGCCCAGTAGGACATGGCCTCTGCCATCATGGTGGGATCCCAGACCTCGTTGTTGAGCGTCAAGCGCTCCAGGCCGTAGAGCAGCTGGCCCTCCTCGTACTCGTCGAGCTTGATCTTCCAGGCCGGCTTTTCGTCCAGGGGCTGGTAGCTGGCACTGCCCTTGAGGCGCACGCCCACGTTGCTCCACTGGCGGCCGCGGAAGCTGATGTCGCCGGACACCCACTCCGTGGGCGTGGCGCGCAGGGCGTCCATGGCCACCTCCTCGAGGGAGATCGTCAGCTCGTGCACGGTCTCGGGATCGAAGACCACGTCGGCCTGGTCCTGGTCGGAGCCTGGGACCTGCTCGGTCGGGGCGCCGCTGTCGGCAGGGGGATCGCTGTCCGCGGCGGGGGCGCTGTCACCGTTGCCCTGGCCGCTGTCGGTCCACAGCCCCACCGAGCTGCGCTGACAGGCGAGACAGAGTCCGCAGGTCAAGGGGAAAAGGGCGAACCAAGGGCGCATGCGACTCCATATCCCGGGTCGTCGGTGGGCGGGTATCGGTCGGACCGGCGGCTGTCGCTGTTCCGGTGCCTTCGGGGGCGCACCGATCGTAGTATCCTAGGAGATGCGCGACTCGGCGAAAGGAACCCCATGCACATGACGCCAGCCTCCTTCCTCGGCCGCTTCGCGTTGCTCATCGGCCTGTCGCTCCTGGCCGCCTGCGATGCCGACAAGCCGGCGGACAGCGGATCGTTCGAGCAGGATGGGGACGGCGACGGCTACGACGCGTCCCAGGACTGCGACGACGCCGCCGCCGACGTCAACCCAGGGGCCGCCGAGATCTGCAACGGCCTGGACGACGACTGCGACGGCTTCGTGGACGACGAGGATCCCAACGTGACGGGAACCGGGAGCTGGTACGCCGACGCCGATGGTGACGGCTTCGGCGACGCGGACAGCGAGCTGGCGGCCTGCGACCAGCCCAGCGGCTACGTGGCCGACGACAGCGACTGCGACGACAGCCTGGACTCGGTCAACCCGGAGGCTGCGGAGCTCTGCGATGGCCTGGACAACGACTGCGACGGGCTGATCGACGGCGACGACGACGACGCCCAGGGCGACGCCACCTGGTACGCCGACGTCGATGGCGACGGCTACGGCGACGCCAGCGCCGGCGTGCAGTCATGCAGCTGTCCCAAGGGCTACGTGGCGGACGACGGTGACTGCGACGACGGCGATGCGGACGTGCACCCCGACGCCGAGGAACACTGCGACGGGCAGGACGAGGACTGTGACGGCAGCATCGACGAGGAGGCCATCGACGCGCTCGCCTGGTACGCCGATTCCGATGGTGATGGCTACGGCGACGAGGCGCACAGCATCCAGTCCTGCGAGCAGCCCAAGGGCTATCTCGAGAACAGCAGCGACTGCGACGACGGCGACGCCGCGATCCACCCGGGCGCCACCGAGATCTGCAACGAGCTGGACGACGACTGCGATGGCCTGGTGGACGACGAGGACGCGGACTTGTCCGGGGGTGAGACCTGGTACGCCGATGCGGACAGCGACGGCTTCGGCGACGGTGACGTCTCCGCCGAGGCCTGCCTGCAGCCCAGCGGCTACGAGGCGGAAGCTGGCGACTGCGACGACACCCAGGCCGCCATCAACCCCGACGCCCAGGAGATCTGCGATGGCCTGGACAATGACTGCGACGACCTGACGGACGACGACGACACCGTGGCGGACGCCAGCACCTGGTACGCGGACACGGACGGCGACGGCTTCGGCGACGCGGCCAGCAGCGTGCAGGCCTGCGATCAGCCCACGGGCCACGTCGCCGACGACACGGACTGCGACGACAGCGACGCCCAGGTCAACCCCGAGGGCAGCGAGATCTGCGACAGCCAGGACAACGACTGCGACGGCCTGACGGACGACGAGGACGGCGATGTGACGGGCGGCTCCGCCTGGTACGCCGACACGGATGGGGACGGCTTCGGCGACGCCGGGACGAGCGCCGAGGCCTGCTCCGCGCCCTCAGGCTACGTGGCCGTCGATACCGACTGCGACGACGGCGACGCCGCCATCAATCCCGACGCCCAGGAGACCTGCGACGGCGTGGACGAGGACTGCGACGACGAGATCGACGAGGAAGCCAGCGACGCCTCCACCTGGTACGCGGACAGCGACGGCGACGGCTTCGGCGACGCGGCCAGCAGCGTGCAGGCCTGCGATCAGCCGACGGACCATGTCTCAGACGGCACGGACTGCGACGACGGCGATGCCGCCGTCAACCCCGACGCCAGCGAGATCTGCGACGGCCTGGACAACGACTGCGACAGCCTGGTCGACGACGACGACGGCGACGTGACGGGCGGATCCGCCTGGTATCTCGACTCGGATGGCGACGGCTTCGGTGATGCCGGCAGCACGGCCGAGGCCTGCTCCGCGCCCTCGGGCTACGTGGCCGACGACGCCGACTGCGACGACAGCGACGCCGCCATCAACCCCAACGCCCAGGAGACCTGCGACGGCGCGGACGAAGACTGCGACGGCGAGATCGACGAGGACGCCGTGGACGCCTCCACCTGGTACGTGGACGCGGATGGCGACGGCTACGGCGACGAGGACAGCGCCACCATCGACTGCAGCCAGCCCAGCGGCACCATCGCCACGGGCGGCGACTGCGACGACACGGACGCGGCCATCAATCCCGGGGCGACCGAGCACTGCGACCTGACGGACAACGACTGCGACGGCACCCTGGACCCGGCCAGCACGGTGAGCTTCGTGGACAGCTTCGGCAACATCAGCGACGTCAGCAGCAACTTCACCAGCGGCAAGGCCGCCACCTACAGCTTCTCCAGCAACGGCACGCTCTACTTCTGTCCCGGCAGCTACACGGGCTTGATCTCGGTCAGCGCCGCCGCAGCCAGCATCGTGGGCACCGAGGGCGCGGCCCTCACCGAGCTGTCGGCCGAGCTCAACGGTTCGGTGATCAGCGCCGCCACCGGAGCTGCGATCCTGGAGATCGAGGGCATGACCCTCTCCTGGGGCTATGGCTCCAAGGGCGGGGGCGTCTACAGCCTCGTCTCCGGTATGGACCTGACGCTGACGGACTGTGTCATCACCGACTCCCTGTCCCCGGAGGGGGGCGGACTCTACTTCGAGGCCGGGGGCACGCTGGCGCTCGATGGTGTGGAGGTGACGGCCTGCGAGGCGGACAAGGGGGGCGCCCTCTACCTGAAGACCAGCTCGGCCGAGCTGACGGACTGCGACTTCCACGACAACCAGACCTACGGCAGCCACGGGGGCGGCATCTACGTCAAGGACGCCTACCTGACCGCGACGGGCCTGGAGCTCTCCGACAACGTCGCGCTGGACAAGGGGGGCGGGGCCTACACCGACTGCTGTCTGTTCGACCTGGAGGAGAGCCTGGTGGATGGCAACATCGCCAGCAGCAGCGGCGGGGGGCTCTACCTCAAGGACGTCGGGGCGCCATACTTCCTGGAGACCCTGGTGACGGGCAACCAGTCTTCCTCGACTGGCGGAGGCCTCTACCTGGACAAGGGTGCGCTCACCTGCTCCGGCACCAGCTCGACCTCAGCGGGCTTCACCGACAACACGGCCAGCAGCGGTGCCGGCATCTACTTGAAGGGCGGCACGGCCGTCTTGACCAGCGACGTCTGCGACTGGGGCACCCGCGCGGCCAGCGACGACAACAGCCCGGACGACGTGGACGGCGACCATATGAGCGCGGCCTATTCCAGCTACGGCGACGACGAGAGCTTCAGCTGCGACCACAGCTCCTGCTGGTAGGGTGCGGGGGCTGTTTCCCAGACCAGGGCGCCCGTGTCGCGGATCCACGGCGGCCCGGTTGAGGCCTGGTAGTGAAAACCTCCCTCCTCCCTGGTTCTCTTCGCTCGGCACGGGACTTGCGAACAGCTCTTTGCGTCTGACAAACCCACGGAGTCGAAGATGCTGCTTCCCCTGCTGACTGTGCTGACCCTCACCGCTGATGCCGACGCCTGCTCCATCGAGTTCCCTTCCGCCACCATCGTGAGCCCCAGCGGCGGCAGCCTGCCCGCCGGCTTCGGCGTCTTCCTGGACAGCGATGGATCCATGGGCCAGCCCCAGGTCCACGATGCCGAAGGGAACGACGTCGAACTCGCCGAGATCGATCTGGGCGCCTGGCGCACGCCGGACGACCTCGAGCCCGGCACCTACGAGATCTCCAAGGGGGGTGAAACCATCGAGGTCGAGGTGGGCCAGGCGGATTCCGGTGACTTCGGCGAGCCCGCGCTGGTGGGCGTCTACCACGAGACGGAGCGCGTCGCCGAGGGCCTGACCGCCAGCTGTCGCGAGGTGGATCACCACCGGCACGTCATCACCACCCTGGACGTGGAGCTGCCCGGCGCCCAGGCCGAGGGCTGGGTCGTGCAGGTGGAGGATCGCGACCTGGGCCACCTGGTGTGGATGGCGCCCGGGATCGAGAGCTCAACCCAGTCCTACCGCTTCGACGCCGGCCGTACCGGCGAGGTCGATGAGCTGTGCATCACCCTGCGCGTCTACGATCCTGCCGCCGATGAGGTCTGGTCCGAGGAGCTGCCCTGCGAGGGCGTGGAAGCGGGCTGCAACACAGTGGGCGGTCGCGTCAATGGCGTCGGCATGCTGGCGCTGCTGGGGCTGTCGTTGGTGGTGCTGGGGGGGAGGAGGGGACGGGTTGGCGAGCGAAACGCCACCCCCTGAAACAAACCGAAACACAACCCCTACCCGAACGCAACGGTCCTCCTGTCGCTCCGGCTCTACGCTGGAGCCTGACAGGAGGTTCCGTCCATGCGCACTTCGTTCTTCGCTCTGCTCGCCCTCTCCCTCTCCTCCCTGGCCGGCTGCGCCAGCTCCAGCGCGCGCATGCCCAGCGACGATCCTGTGGGCACGCCCGTTCATGTGGCCACGGTGCAGGCCGACGACATCACCCGCCGGGTGACCTACGCCGCCGACCTGCAGGCCTCGGCCGAGGTGCAGCTCTTCACCACGGTCAGCGACCGCGTGCTGGCCTTCCCCTACGAAGACGGGGATTTCGTGCAGCAGGGCGCCCAGGTGGCCCTGGTGCGGCGGGCCACCCTGGACAAGGGCATCGAGCAGCTGGCCGCCCAGATCGAGGCCCTGGACGCCCAGCTGGCGGCCCAGACCCAGGACCTGGCGCGCAGCCGCGAGCTGCTCCAGGGGGGCGTGGTCACGCAGCAGGTCTTCGATCAGGCCGAGAGCGCCTGGCTGGCGAACCAGGCCCAGCGCCGCAGCCTGCAGGCCAGCCTGGACCAGCTATCCCTCAACGCTGGTGAGGCCTCAGTCGTGGCGCCTGTCAGCGGCGTGCTGGCTCATCGCTCCCTGGATGTCGGGGATCGCAGCGTGCCCAGCATGGCCCTGGCCAGCATCCTGGTGATGGATCCCCTGGAGGTTCAGCTGGATCTGTGCGAGGCGGATGCCCGCCAGGTGGCGGTGGGGGATGCCGTGGATGTGCGCGTCGGGGCCTGGCCCGACCGCAGCTTCGAGGGTCGGGTCACTCGGATTCACCCCTACCTGGACCCGGTCACGCGCACCAAGACGGTCAAGCTCGGCCTGAGCAATCCGCGGGACGAGCAGGGCCGCTACCTGCTGGAGCCGGGCATGTTCGGCCAGGCCGAGCTGACGGTGGACCGGCGCGATGACGTTGTGGTGGCGCCCCAACAGGCCCTGGTGCTGGATTCCCTGCTGCTGGCCGAGGCCGCGCCGGGGCAGGAGCTGCGGCGGGCATTCGTGGCGGACGAGGGGGGCGTGGCCCGCGAGCGGCGGGTGGAGCTGGGGCTGCGGGAAGGAGAGCGCTACGAGGTCAAGCGGGGTCTGCAGCCTGGCGAGCGCCTGGTGGTGCGCGGCCAGTACCAGCTGCGTGACGGAGAGCCCGTGCGCGTGGTGGGAGGTGCCTCGTGAGCCTCTCCGGACTGAGCGTGCGTCGCGGCATCAGCTTCTCCGTCGTGTGGCTGCTGGTGCTGCTCTTTGGGCTCTTCGGCTTGAGCAAGCTGAAGCTGGACCTGATGCCGGACATGGAGTTCCCCATGGTCTTCGTGTCCACCAGCTACACGGGCGCCAGCCCCGAGGACATGGAGACCCTGGTGAGTCGCCCCATCGAGGCGGCGGTGGCCTCGGTGGCGTCGGTGGAGGAGGTGAGCTCCAGCTCCCAGCAGGGGCTTTCGCTGGTATTGGTCAGCTTTGGCTGGGACACGGACATGGATCAGGCCGAGACCGATCTGCGACGGGCCATGGACCTGGTGGAGGGGGCCCTGCCCGACGACGCCGACGATCCCTTGATCTTCGCCCTCTCCCCTGACCAGAAGCCGGCGGTCTTTCTTGGCCTGACCGGGCCGCTGCCCCTGGACGAGCTGCGGCGACTGGCCGAGGACGTGGTGCAGCCGCGCCTGGAGCGGGTGGAGGGGGTGGCCAAGGCCATGGTCTCGGGCGGTCTGCAGCGGCAGGTGCGCGTGGACCTGGATCCGCATCGCGTGCAGGCCACCGGGCTGGACCTGAGCGCCGTGGTGCGAGCCCTGTACCAGGAGAACCTGCAGGAGCCTGGGGGCGAGATCGAGCAGGGTGCGCTGAGCTACGCCATCATGACCGGGGGACGCTACGCCTCGCTGGACGAGCTGGCGCAGGTGGTGGTGGGGCGGGCGGCCGTCACTGACGCCAGCGGCCGGGCTGTGGGCAGCCGCAGCGTTCGCCTGGGCGAAGTGGCCACCATCCGCGACGGCTTCGAGGAGGCCGAGAACATCCAGCAGATAGACGGCCATGCCGGCGTGCAGATCTCGCTGCGCAAGCAGAGCGGCGAGAACACGGTGCGGGCCATCGAGGGCGTGATGACCGCCCTGCCCGAGCTGCAGGCCGCCCTGCCCCAGGGCGTGCAGCTGCAGGTGTTGGCCGAGGACTCGGGGACCATCGAGCGCTCCCTGGCCAACCTCGGCAGCACGGCGCTGGTGGGCGTGCTCATCGCCTTCGCAGTGCTGCTGGCCTTCTTGGGTGACTGGCGCGCCGCCCTGATCGTGGCCTGCGCTATCCCCTTGAGCGTGGTGGCCACCTTCGGCTTGATGGACCGGGCCGACATGACCCTCAACATCCTGTCCATGGGCGGCCTGGCCCTGGCCGTGGGCATGCTGGTGGACAACGCGGTCGTGGTGCTGGAGAACATCTTCCGCCTGCGGGAGCAGGGGCAGAGCCCGCGGACGGCCGCGACCCGCGGCGCGTCCGGTGTGGGCACGGCCGTGATCGCCTCCACCCTGACCACCCTCTGCGTCTTCGTGCCCATCCTCTTTGTAGAGGGCTTCGCCGGGCTGCTGTTTCAGGACATGGCGCTGACCATCTGCTTCGCCCTGGCCGTGTCGCTGGTGGTGGCCATGTCCTTCGTGCCCCTGGCGGCCTCGCGCTTCCTCGCCGGCAGCACCTGGCGCGCGGCACGAGCCAAGGCCCGCTTCGAGGTGCTGGCTCAGGGCTACGGCCGGGCGCTGGCCTGGGCGCTGCGGCATCGCTGGACCGTGGTGGCCGGGCTGGTGACGGCCGCGCTGGTCTGCGCGGCGTTGGCCGGCAATATGCGCACCGAGCTGATGGTGGCCCAGGACAATGGGCAGACCAGCATCACCGTCGAGCTGCCCACGGGCCTCTCGCTGGCCGAGACATGGACCCGGGCCGACGAGGTGCTGCAGGCTGTGGAGGGTTCGCTCGAGCCCGGTGAGCTGGACCATGTGATGTTGCAGGCCGGCTCCTCCAGCGGCCTGGCGGCCATCTTCGGAGGCGGCGCCGAGGCCAGCATCGAGCTGGTGCTGGTGCCGGTGGGTGAGCGCGAGCGCGGCCAGGCCGAGATCGAGCGCGCCATCCGTGCCGCTGCGGCTGAGCTGCCGGGGGTCGCGGTACGTGTGGGCCAGAAGTTCAGCTTCACCGGCGAGGCCGACATCGAGCTGCAGCTGGTGGGGCACGATCTGGCGGCGGCCCGCCAGCTGGGGCTCGAGCTGCAGCGGCAGCTGGAGGCCATGCCCGAGCTGGCCGAGGTCAGCTTCGGTCTGGCCGATCAGCAACCACAGCTGCAGGTCAGCTTCGACCGCCCCAAGATGGCCGAGCTGGGGCTCTCCACGGCCACCGTGGGCCAGGCCATCTCCACGGCTTTCCAAGGGCAGGTGGCCGGTTGGTACAGCGAGGGCGGCGACGAGCACGACATCGTGGTGCGCTGGGACAAGGCCTTCCGCCAGGATCCGGACGACCTGCGACGCCTCCCGGTGCTGACCCCTGCTGGTGTGGCCGTGCCACTGGAGAGCGTGGCCGAGGTGCGGCTGGGCCTGGGCCCGGCGGACATCACGCGCGAGGACCAGCAGCGCGTCAGCAGCTTCGAACTCACCCTGGCGGACGCCTGGCAGGACGAGGCTGGCCAGTGGCACCACAAGGACATGGCCGGCAGCATCCAGCGCATCGAGACCTTGGCCGCCGGCTTGGACCTGCCCGAGGGCTTCACCACGCGCGTCGGGGGCAGCGCCGAGGACTTCACCCAGTCCTTCCAGTCCCTGGGGCTCGCGCTGCTGGTGGCCGTGCTGCTGGTCTACCTGGTGATGGCCAGCCAGTTCGAGTCCCTGCGCCTGCCCTTCGTGATCATCTTCTCGGTGCCGCTGGCGCTTATGGGGGTGGTGCTGATCTTCGTGCTGACCGGCTCGGCCCTGGACATCTCGGCCCTGATTGGAGTGATCATGCTGGTGGGCATCGCGGTGAACAACGGCATCGTGATGGTGGACGCGGCCAACCAGCGCATGGCGGCGGGCTTGGACCGAGTCCAGGCCATCCTACGAGCCTCGCGCCAGCGGCTGCGGCCTGTATTGCTCACCAGCCTGACCACCATCCTGGCCATGGTGCCCCTGGCGCTGCAGCTGGGCGAGGGCTCGGAGCAGTGGGCGGGCATGGCGCGGGCCGTGATCGGCGGCCTGGGCTCGGCGACCCTGCTGACTCTCTTCCTGGTCCCGGTCCTCTACACCTGGTTCGCGCCTGCGGTGGTGAGCGAGCCCGAAGGGAGAACGAGTCATGCCTAGCGTCATCAGAGCCCTCCTGGTCGTCTTCTGCCTGATCCCCGCCGCCCACGCGGCCAATCCCCTCGACCTGGACGAGGCCCTGCGGGCCGTCAGCCAGCGCAATCCCAGCCTGGCGGCCGCCGAGCTCGAGATCGCGCAGGTCCAGGCCCAGCTGAACCAGGCCCGCGGCCTGGTGCTGCCCATGGCCCAGGCCGGAGCCAGCTGGACCCATATGGACCACGAGGACACGGTGGACTTCAGCGGAATGATGGGCTCCATCTTCGAGGACATGGGCCTGCCCATGGAGATCGAGGACACGGGCGATCCCATGGTGCTGGCGCGCCAGGACAGCGTCAGCGCCACCCTGGGGATCAGCTGGTCGCTGCTGAGCCCGCGCTCCTGGGCCAGCCTGCGGGTGGCGCGCAAGGGGCGCGCGCTGACCGAGCTGTCGGTGGATCAGCTACGCCAGGAGCTGCTGCTGGCCACGGCCCAGGCCTGGTATGCGGCGGCCATGACGACGACCCTGGTGCAGCTGCAAGAGGAGCAGGTGGCCGCGGCCGAGGCGCACCTGGCGGTGGCGCGCAAGCGCTTCGAGGCTGGCACCGGGCTGCGCATCGACCTGGTGCGCGCTCAGACCGATCTGGCTCAGGCCCGCCAGGACCTGTTGAGCGCCCGCCTGGCCGACGAGAGCGCCCGCGACGGCCTGGGCGTGCTGACAGGCCTGGACGGCCAGCCCCGGCCCGGGGCGGCCGCGCCCTTGCAGTTGCCCGTGGCCGCGGACGAGCAGCTGGTGGCCCAGGCCCTGGCGCAGCGCGAGGACCTGGCCCTGGCGCGGGCCAACGTGGATCTGGCCCGGGCCTCGCTGGGCCTGTCCCGCAGCCAGTGGCTGCCCAGCGTGGACCTGGCCTGGCAGGGCTCCTGGGCGCTGACCGAGCCGGGCGAGCTGGGCTCGGACGATCCCACCCGCTGGGCCGCGGTGGCCACGCTCACGGTGCCCCTCTACAGCCACAGCCTGGCGGGCGATATCTCCGAGCAAAAGGCCGCCCTGCGCCAGGCCGAGCTGCGGCTGGAAGAAGCCGAGCGGCAGGCTGGCCTGGCCGTGCGCCAGGCCCTCCGCGACCGGCGCAGCGCCCAGGCCGCCGTACAGCTGGCCCGCGAGCGCGCCGAGCTGGCCCAGGAGGCCTTGAGCTTGACCGAGACGGCCTACGCCCAGGGCGCGGGCAGCTCGCTGGAGGTGAGCGACGCGCGCGCCAACCTGGTGGCCTCCCAGGTCAACCGCCTGACCACCGGCCTGCAGGCCGAGGTGGACGCCCTGCTCCTGCTGCGCTCGCTGGGCGGCGATATGTTCTCCGCAGTGCAGTGATGTCGCTGCCGGCCTTGGAGGAGAGCTTGGAGCTGCGCAACCGCATCCTGCTGGTGGAGGACGACGCGCGTCTGGCGCAGCTGGTCAAGGACTACCTCGAGGCCAGCGACGCCCTGGAGGTGCGCATCGAGGGCCGCGGCGACCGCGCTGTGGAGCGCATCCTGGACGAGCGGCCGGACCTCGTCATCCTGGACATCATGCTGCCGGGGCTGGACGGCTTGAGCATCTGCAAGCAGGTGCGGCAGCGCTACTCCGGACCCATCCTGATGCTGTCTGCCCTGGGTGACGAGGTGGACGAGGTGGTGGGGCTGGAGATAGGCGCCGACGACTACGTGGCCAAGCCGGCCTCGCCCCGCAAGCTGCTGGCGCGCGTACGCTCGCTGCTACGTAGGATTCCGGCCAGCTCCGGAGAATCCGCAGCGGGACCCGAGCCCGTGATCGTCATCGGCGAGCTGGTGGTGGATCCCGGTCGTCGTACAGCCAGCCTGGGGGGCCAGGACCTGGATCTCACCACCGCCGAGTTCGACCTGATCTGGCTGCTGGCGCGCCATGCCGGGGAGCCCATGGAGCGCGAGGCCATCTACCGCCAGCTGCGCGGCATCGAGTGGGACGGCCTGGACCGCTCCATCGACCTGCGCGTGCTACGCCTGCGCAAGAAGCTGGGGGACGACGCAGGCCATCCGCGCTGGATCAAGAGCGTGCGCGGCGTGGGCTACCTCTTGGTGCGTGAGGCCCCATGAACCGGCTCGCCCTGCGCTTCGCCCTGGGCATCCTGCTGGCCATCCTGGTGGCCTTCGGGCTGACCGCCTACGTGGTCTACGACTCCTTCGAGCGCCAGCTGGCGCAGAACGGGCCGCCCATGGCGAGCTTCGTCGTCCAGCAGCTGCAGTGGCGGCTGGAGCAGGGGCCCGTGGACGAGGCCTGGCTGCGGCAGATCGAGGCCGAGTCCGGCATGCCGGTGCGCATCGACCCGCTGGCCGCCCTCGAGCTGAGCGCCCAGCAGCAGGAAGAGGTGCGGAGCATGGGCTCGGGCTTGTTCTGGGCGGATCCGGGCTTTGCGGCCTATGCCACCCTGAAGGATGGGCGCGTGCTGCTGCTGGGTCCGGCCGATCCCCCCATGAGCCCCAGCCGCGGCGACTTGCTGCGCATCCTGGCGGTGCTCGTCACCGTAGTGGGCAGCTTCACCTTCCTGCTCAGCTTCCCGGTGGTGCGACGGCTGCGGCGCCTGGAGCGCGCGGCCCTGGCTCTGGGCGCCGGCGACCTGGCGGCCCGTGCGCCCGAGCCGCGCGTGGACGACGCCGTGGGGCAGCTCACGCGGCGCTTCAACGCCATGGCCGGTCAGCTGCAAGGCTTGCTGGAGGACCAGCAGAAGCTGGTGCAGGCCGTGGCGCACGAGATCCGCACCCCCATCGCGCGGCTGCGCTTCGGGGTGGAGATGATGGAGCTGAACCGGGATCCGGACGAGCGGGAGCAGCGGCGTCAAGACCTGGAAGGGGACCTGGAGGAGCTGGAGTCCATGGTCGAGGAGCTGCTGGTCTACTCACGCTACGAGACCGGCCGAGCGCCCCTGGATCCGCAGCGCGTACCCATCCGCACCTCTGTCGAGCGCCTGGCTGGCAAGCTGCCCCAGGGCTCGCCCCCCGTGGCCATCGAGCCCGCGGCGGGCGCCCCCGAGCACGTGATGGCCGACTCGCGGGCCTTCAACCGTGCGCTGCGCAACATGCTGGCCAACGCCGCTCGCCACGCTCAGGGACAGGTGCGCGTCAGCTGGCGTGCAGAGAGGCAGGGCGTCGCCATCGCCGTCGAGGACGACGGCAGCGGCGTGCCCCAGGCCGAGTGGGAGCGCATCTTCCAGCCCTTCGCTCGGCTGGACGCCAGCCGTGATCGCCAGTCCGGCGGGGTGGGCCTGGGGCTGGCCATCGTGCAGCGCATCGTGGAGGCCCATGGGGGGGCCGTCGTGTTGGAGGACTCGGCACTGGGTGGGGCGCGCTTCGTGACGTGGTGGGCGGGATGCACATCCTGCGAGGAAGGACCGTCCGCCTGATGGCTCCGGCTCAGCGCCCCAGCTCCGCGAGCAACGACGAGATCGGTGCCGCCTCGACGGTCACCGTCTCTCCCGCGGCGGGCAGTGTGAAGGGCGTGGCACCCTTCTGCCCCCAGACCACCCAGCGGTAGCGCGGCGACTCCAGCCTCTCGCGGAAGTGGAAGGCGACGATCTGCGGACGACCATCTTCCGTGACGCTGCGCACCTCGGCGTCGAAGTCGGGCATTCGAATGGTCTCGCCGACGTAAAAGGGACGGTCTAGACTCCGCTCCAGCCGGTCGAAGCTACTGGCCAGAAAACCAATCTCCGGTTCGATCAACAGCGTGTCGGCGTCTTCGCGGGTCACCCGGTTGTCGGTGCCGAACGAAGACAACATGGCCACACGCTCGGGCGTGGGCTCGTCGCGGGCCGACCGGATGATGGTCGTGTAGGCCACCGGGAACTCGTTGCCGGTCACGAACAGCAGGGTCTGCTCTTCGATGGCCGGATCGGCCGGGGCGGTGGCGGCGCCCGACGCGAAGCTGATGCCGAAGAAGTACACGAACGCCGAACGGGCGGGAAGGAGCAGTGCGGCCAGGGGCAGGTGCAGGACGAGCAGCACGACGGTCAGCCAGGCCCGCGGTCGCGAGGGCGGAAGCCAGGCCTCGTCCCCCAGCCACCCCAGCGCCCGCACCTGCAGCGCCAGCAGTGCCAAGGCGCCGATGCCGGCGAAGATCAGCAGACGGTCCATGGGGAAGGCTGCGCAGAGCGGTATCAGCGCGGCGGACATGCCCAGCGCCCAGAAGCGCGCCTCGACCGAGAGGCGCAACAAGGGCCAGAAGTACCAGAGCAGGGCTGCGCACACCAGCAACGAGATCCCTAGCGCCACCAGCTGGATCGCGGGGATGAACACGACGACATCGATGGGCGCCTGCAGCCACTGGCCCAGCTGCAGCACCGGCCAGCGTTGCATGAGGGCGACGAAGAACTCCAGCGGATCATGCCCGGGGTCGATGTAGACATCCGAACCCCTGATGCCGTACCCCATGCAGTTGTAGAGCAGCCGCCAGGCGAGGACCCCTATGGCGTAGGGAGAGATGGCCAGGGCCCTGCGCTTCCAGCCGGGTGGCGCCAGGGTCAGCTCCCAGGCCACCAGGTAGGCCAGGGCGCCCAGGGTGGCTTCGCCGCTGAAGAGGCCTGTCACCATGAAGACCAACGCCGCTGCCAGCCAGCCCATGCCACCGCCTCGGCGCCAGCGCAGGTGGAGCAGCACGGTGATCACACCCAGGACCAGCGAGATGAGCGCGTGTCGGTTGGCCAGCCAGGCCAGGTTCATGGCGTGGGCGTCTTCGACGGCGAACATGAGCGTCGCCAGGCCCGCCATGGCCAGCGCACCCTTCCCGATGCGGCGGTAGAGCAAGCCCACGACAACGATGGAAGCGCCGTACCACAGCAAGCTGTGCAGGTGCTGCAGGGCGAAGCTGCGCGGGCCTAGGGCGTGGTCCAGCAGGTGGGTCAGCACCGAGACCGGGCGCAGCAGCGCGATGGACAGCTCGGGATCGGCCCACCAAGCGACGATGCCCGCGCCCTTGAGCACCTCGAGGTCCACGCCGCCGGGGATGAAGTTGTACAGGTGCAGCAGCGGGTGCAGCTCGCCGGAGAGGGGCTGTCGACCCTGCAGAATCAGCCACCAGAGGTAGTCGTCGCCCACCAGCCCCGTGAACAAGGCTGGGAGTCCCAGCGTCATCCCGATGACGACGGTGATGCCGAGGGCCCGTGGTTGGGACAGAAAACGCGCAAACCAAGTGGGCATGGCGATGTTCTCCATCGCGGATCTGCCAGGCGGGGAACCGGCCCTACCTGGCCCGCATGGCCTCCCGCAGCTGATCGAAGAGCTCACGGGTAGGCAGGCCGTCGGCGCTCATGCGCGTAGCCTCGGCCATCATGGCCTCCTGGCTCTCCAAGCCCTGGCTGCCCGAGACTGCGCCTTCGTCGATCTCCAGCTCTTCCGGAAGCTGCTGGCCCGGCGACCAGGATCTGACGAAGATCTGCGAGTCATCGAAGCGCACGGCGGGGCTGCCCTTGCTCACGACCAGCTCGTCCAGCCGCTCTACCACGAAGACCGAGCGCTCCACCAGCAGCTCGCCCGTGCTGCTGCAGCTGAGCCAGCCGCCCACGGGCCAGGTCCTGTAGAAGAGCGAGTCCTCCACGTGCAGCTGGCGCGCGAAGTCCACGGCCAGCTCCCGGTCGAAGGCGTTGCCCAGAAAGGCCACGCGGCGCAGGTGCGCCCGCTCGAAGTAGGCGGAGTCGTCGCCGGCCGTGGTCAGGCTCAGCAAGCTCAGCGGCGGGTTCTGGCTGTTGCGCACGAACCAGGAGTCCTCGATGCTGACCTCGACCGGTTCCTTGGCGCCCTTCTTCGGGCCCCGCGCCTGGATCTCCAGGTAGGTCTTGCCCCCGTGGGGATCGGACCACTGGCCCCCGATGAGGGCGCAGCGCTTCAACGCCAGCTCCCGGCTGACCTGCAGCAGCAGGGGAGAAGAGCGGCGGCCGCTGATCACCAGGTCCTCCATCCGCAGGCTGCGGGCGTCGATGCCCACCAGCTTGACGGGCAGCACCGTGGGGGAGCCGCGCAGCACCACGTCGATGCGCCGCGGCTGGGAAGCGGCCTCGGGCGCGGGCTGCAGGTCCCAGCTGATGGGTTGGTAGGAGCCGGGTGCGATCTGCACCTCGAACAGACCCTCGAAGCCGGCTTCGTGCAGCTTCATGTACTCGATGCGCAGCTTCTGCAGATCGTCGGAGCTTTGGATTTCGAACATGCGAACCTCGTTGGGAGCCGCGGCCCCCTGCGTGTCGCTGAACCGGCTCGATCCCACGGCCAGGATCAACAGCGTGGCCAGCAGCCCCAGGGCAAGCCCATGGCGAGCTATCAAGTGGTCGTCCGCGGGAACACCCCCGAGTCCACCGCGTTGAAGTTGCGGAAGAACTCGTTCATGCTCATACCGAACACGCCATCGGCGTTGGGGCCGTCAGGGGCGCCGTCTTCGGGCCGGGTGGGCGTGTCGTCGCCCATGCGATCGGGCTCGTTGGTGTGGTGCGGATTGCGCAGGCGAACGGTGGACTGGTTGACGTCCACCAGCGGGAAGAGCAGCGGGCGCAGGTTCGAGGGGAACTGCTGCAGGGGTACGGTGGTGCCCGCCAGATCGACGAAGGCCGCGTTGATCACCTGGTAGGCGTGGCCCCCGTAGATGTTGCGCTGCCCGGTGGAGGTGTCGTCCTCCATGTTGCTGACGTCGAGCATCAGGTCCATCAGGGCCCGCAGGGGCTCGCTGCGGACCTGGTCGTGCAGGTTGTTGTTGGCCTCGTCCGGAACAATGGCGAAGTCCACTCGACGCCAGTCCGCGGTGGCCTCGGCGCCCGTCTCTCCCACGCCGCGATGCGTGACGGTGTGGGGCGCCAGGGCGCCCCCTGCGGCCAGGGCGGCGGCCACGTTGCTGGCGCGGCGATCGGAGAGGTCCTGGTTGAAGGCGTCGGTCCCCTCGCTTGAGGAGTGCCCTTCCAGCTCCACTTCGACCCTGGGAACGGCGTGCGCCCGCAGCGCGTTGCCGAGGGCAGTCACCTGGGGAGCGTCGGTGGGCTTGGGCTGGTCGGCCTCTTGCTCGAACTCGACCCACAGAGGATCGGCGCCGTCGATGGCCTGCCAGCCAGCTGGATTGGGAGGCCCGGGGGCGATGGCCTTGGCGCAGGCTACGCCGATGGCCGAGTGCATGGCCGCCTTGGGCTGGGGAGCCGGCGCTGGGGGATCGGCGGGCATGCCCTCCCAGGTGTTGATCAGCACCAGGATGGCCGCAACGTCCGACTGCCGCTCGGCGCTGATGTTGGCCCAGTCGGCATCCGCCTGGGCGGCCGGGATAGCCGCCTTCAGGTTGGCGATCAGATCGTCCACGAAGGCGTTGGCCACGATGATGGGCGCATCGGTCTCTGAGGCCCCGGCGCTGTCTCCCCGTCCTGCCAGTAGCAGCAGCTGGTCCACCACCCGCGGGTTGGCGGCCAGGATGTCGGCCCCCGGTGCCCAGGTGATGTCCTCACGTTGCACGTCGGCTTCCGACTGATCGGCCTGCTCGCCGTAGAAGATGCTCATGGTGTACATGGGTACGCCGCCGTCGATCTCGGTGTAGCCCGACTCGCCGGCGGCCACGCCCGAGTCGCCATGGGCGCCGCCGTACTGGCCATGCTGCTGGGCGAACCTGGCGTAGGCTTTCTCCATCAGCGGCGCCCAGCGTGCGCACTCGAACTCGTCGTCGCGGTGCACCTCGAGCGTGGACCCGGTGATCTTGGCCCAGTAGTCCACGGCCTTGGGCAGATCGCCGCAGCGCAGCTGGGCACCGCGCACCTGGTTGTCGCTGATGTCCACCGCCAGCTCCGAGTTGACCGACACGGCCACCTGGATGTAGTCGTGGTCGGGGGCGGTGCCGGTGATACGCTCCCAGAAGGTGGCCTCGTGATCCTGCCGGCGCCAGAAAGTGACGGTGGCCCCACCGCTGCCATCCGAGGCCATCATGGCGGGGACTTTGCCGGGATCCCGCGAGAGCACCGACAGCAGAGTGGCCAGGAAGTAGCAGTCGCCGATGCCCGCCTGCTGGACGTCGTCGCCGGTGGGCGTGCCGTTGATGTAGATGGAGTTGTTGGCCTCCTGGGTCACCTGGGGCATGCCCACCGTGCCGCGCATGTCGGTGACGGTCGTGAAGCCCACCGGTGGCGGCGAGACCTGTTCTTCGGATTCCTCGTAGACCCGCTCGGGCAGTGGGGTCTGGGGGGGCTCGAGGTGCAGCTTGGAGCCCTCTTCCGCCACCACCCTGACGTTGGACACGTGCGCCTGGTTGGTCACCGCATCGACGGCCGGGCGGTTGACGGCGTCGTTGATGGTCGGGGCCCGGTGGGTCGTGGTGGCCGTACCCGTGTTGTCGGTGAGCTCAGCCGGGTTGCCGGCCAGGTTCTCGACGCGGGCGATGCCGGCCGACTGTTCCTGGGGGCTGAAGCTGCTGCCCGACAGGATGGCCTGGGCGCCGGCGTGGGCCTCGACCTCGGCGGCGTCGCTGGACTTGCTGATGGTGCCGGCCGCCTGCAGGGCCGGGCCGTTGCCGTCCTGCTGGGCCACGTGCACCAGCTCATGGGCTATGAGCTCGTCCCCCTGTTGGCTGCCCGGATCGTACTGGCCTTCTCCGAAGAAGATGTCCTGACCCTGGGCGAAGGCCATGGCCTGCAGCCCGGCGGCCGAGTCCGCGGCCTGCTGGTCGGTGTGCACGCGTACGCCGCTGAGATCCATGCCCAGGGATCCCTCGGCACGGCTGCGGATGCCGCCTTCCAGCGGCGCGCCGGGGTCGCCGCCCGGGGCGGCCTGGGCCATGCCACCCGCGCCCAGCTCGCCGTCTTCTCCTGGCTGACCGTCATCGCCCGCTCCGCCCAGGCCAGGCGGGCCTGCGGCTGCTTGGGCTGCGGGCGCCGCATCGCCCTGGAGCAGGTTCAACACGGCCGTGTTGCCCATGAGCGGGCCCTGCTGATCGACGGTGTCTACCATCGGAGCCCCTGGTCCTTGCATCGGCGCCTGGCCGGACACGTCCTGGGTCTCGGTCTGCTGGGAGCGTCGGCGGCCCTTCTGGCGGCCAGGAATCCGGGCTGTGGTCTTCATGGGACCTCCTGCGGGCTCGGTGAGGTGCCCGGATTATAGCTGCAGATTCGGCCACCACCTACACGGGATTCGGAGGACGAGGGGCCTCTCGGCGGACCTGCCGAACCCTGCCGCGAGACGCCATGCCTTCGGTGGATTGAGCCCGCCTCAAGGCGCACAGGCGGACATCCACAGGCAGTCGATGCCATCGAGGATCAGGTGCAGACAGAGGCCGATACCGATGATGCGGGTCTTTCGGGGGACTGCGAGAGCCGCGTATCCCAGCGCCGCGAGCCAGCCGTGCAGGGGATGAAAGCCGAGGCTGCACCGCTGGGGATCGAAGATGGGTGTCGCCAGGAGGTGGTCCAGGTCGATGACGAAGGCGGCCAGCATCAACAGCCACGCCTTGACCCACTTCTCGGGCCAGCACAGGCGGGCCGTGACGAGGGGTACGGCGAGGTGCAGCAGCATGTGAATCACAGGACGGAACATGAGCCTCAGTGGTTCCCCCACCGCTGCAGCGAGACCATGCGGATATCGCCTGTGAACTGGAAGCGCACCTCGTCGCTGCCCTCCGGATCGGCCCCCAGGGTGGCAGGGGCGTCGTTGAGGGTCACGCCGCTGGTGTAGGGACCGGCGGTGCTTGTGCTCGCGTTGGAGTTGTCCACCCACAGGCGCACCGAGCCGTCGCCGTCGTAGGCCCCCAGGATGAAGTGCAGGCGCTCGGGATCCAGGGACGAGGCCGGGTAGGTGGCGTAGCGGTAGGCGCCGTCCACGTGGGCGCCGAAGCGCAGCACCCGCCGGCCCGAGCTGCTGCCCAGCTCCAGGGCGAAGGCGCCCGAGTCGGCCTTGTTGAACAGCGCCTCGGTGCTCGAGCCTTCCAGCGTCTGCTGGTCGATGCGGGCCGCGATGGCGACGAAGTAGCCCTCGTCCGCGTCGTTGTCGGCGTCGTAGAAGGGCAGGGACTGGCTGCCGTCGAAGGAGAGCGTGGTGCCGTAGAGGGCGCCGGACTCACTGGACAGCAGGCTGGGCTGACCCTTGCCGCCCACGTCCACGTCCCAGGTCTTGCTGCTGGCTCGGGCGTAGGAGACCGATGCCGCGGCCGGATCTACGTCGGATACGTCGAGGTAGACCAGGCTGTTGTCGCCCTGCACAGCTTCGATGCACGAAGCCACCGGGTAGTCGGTGGTCATCTGGTCGACCTCGTTGCGCAGGCTGGCGCAGTAGACCTCGCCCATGTCGTCCGGGAAGGTGTACAGGCCCGTGCCCAGCCCCAGGGTCTCGGCGTAGGCCAGCAAACCCAGCAGGTCGTCGGTCTGGTAGTGGAACTCCACGCCGTGGAAGCCCTCGGCCACGGCCTCGTCCAGCAGAGCCTGGAAGCCCTCGGCGTCCGAGGCCTGGCTGGAGGAGTAGAGCAGGTGCAGGCGCAGGTAGTGGCGCTGCAGGGGGAAGGCCTCGGCCTGCAGCAGATCCTGCACGTATTCCAGGTTGTCCTTGCGGCTGTGGAAAGCGCGCAGGAAGACGGGCCGCCCGTTTTCGGCGAAGCCGGCCTCGGCCAGCAGGGCCAGCAGCGCTTCCAGGTCCTCTTCGCTGGGATTGCTCTCCTTGATCTCGATGAAGAGGGGGGCTTCGGCTTGCCGCAGCGTCTCGTCCGCCAGCACATCCGCCAGCAGCGCGCCGTCGTCGGTGCCGTCGTCGTCGTGGCCCACCAGCCACTCGTCGGAGTGCAGCTTGACGTCCAGCTCCAGCAGGTCGGCGCCGGCCTCGATGGCCTCGTGCAGGAGGGCCAGGCAGTCGACCAGGTTCTCCTGCGAGTCGGTCTCGTCGTCCTCGTAGCAGTTGTGGCAGGACACGCCGACCCAGCGCTCCTGGGGGGAGCGCGCGAATTCCTTGGCCACCCCGCTCCAGTAGCCCTCTCTCTCGTAGTACTCGATGGTGGTGCTGAAGCTGCCGCTGTCGGACCAGCTGTCCTGTCCGGCGCCGGCTTGCACTTCGAAGAGGTGTTCGCCGGACTCAAGCTCCTCGTCCGGGGCGTAGCGGGTGGTCTCCAGGTCGAGCTCTGACCAATCGCCACCGTCCACGCGGCAGCGGAAGTCCACCGTCCCCTCGGGCACGGTCCACAGCCAGGTGGGCTGAGCGTGGCCCGCGCTGGCTTCGCCGCTCACCTGGGGGGCGTCGGGGGCTGGGGGCGTGTCGGTGTCGGTGTCGGTGTCCGCGTCGCTGTCCGCGTCACTGTCCGCGTCGCTGTCCGCGTCGCTGTCCGTGTCCGTGTCCGTGTCGGCTTCAGGGGGCAGCGCGCTGTCGTGCTTGTCGTTGTCGCAGGCGGGCAGGGCCAGGATGGAGCCGAGCAGGCCGATGAGGAGTGCCGGATGGGGCTGCATGGGGGGACCTCCTGGGAGCTGTTATTGTGCCATATGGGCGAACAGTATCGAGATGGCGCGGTTGGCCGGAGCGCGAAGGTGCTGCCGATCGAGGGCACGTCTCGGAGCGAGCCTCGGTGCGGCATGGAGCTGCGCAGGATCCCGGCCGGCCGCATTCCGATGGTCGTGTCGACGAGGGGCTCCGACGGACTTCTCTTCCACTGCGATGTCAACGACGACACAGGAACAAAGAACCCATGAGGCGCTCTTTCCTGGTCCTGGCGGCCTCCCTGGCCGCTGGTCCGCTGCATGCTGAGCCCCTGGCCGATGGTAGCCGCCGGCTGGGCATATCCACCTCTCCCACGTCCCTCCAGCTGGCATCAGAGGGGATCGGATTCGGGGATGGCCAGCTCCTGAAGCGCTACTCCCTGGGCGAGATCGGGCCTGGCCTGCGCTACGGCAAGATCACCAAGCCCGGGATCGAGTGGGGCGCGGTATTGCTCTTCCGTCGCTTCAGCCAGACGAGCGAAGATGACTACTACGAGGACTACGCGGTCCAGGTGCGGGAATCCCTTGCCGTCTTTTCGCTCATGCCCTACCGGCGTTGGTACTTCGGAATACAGGAAAACGCGGTAGGTTTTGGAGAGCTCGGGCTGAAGCTGGAGAGCCAGGTCGTGAGCTTCGAGTGGGAGGCCGAGGCTCCCCATGGCGGGGGCACCGACAGGGATGTGACACGGGATTTCGGCTTCCTCGGCCAGGTGTGCGGGAGCCTCGGTGCCAGCTTCCCCTTGACCTCCCATGGCAGCGCTGAGCTGGCCGCCGGCGCTGCCGTGGGTGGTCCTGGCGGCGAAGTGTACCCCACGGATGTCGTCCTGGTCTTCGAGCTGGCCTTGCGAATGGAGCTCTCGCTCTGGTTCGGGGAGGATTGAGCCATGGGACACAAGGAACTATGCCGCTTCGCGACCTGCGCGCTGCTGCTGGGCGCCGCAGGGCACGCCCAGGCTGACCCAGCCTCCGATGGCAGCCGGCTTCGACTGGGCCTGGACGGCGCGCTCTTCGAGCTCGAGCTGCGCGAGTACGCGCTCGAGGAGGAAGAGGCGCAGGTGAACTTGACGGATATCTCACTGGGCAACCGTCTGCGCGGCATCCGCCTGGGGTGGCGGCTGGCGCCCATGCACGAGCTGGGCGCGCGCATCTCGTTGCACCGTGAAGCCCTGGACGAGATGTCCTGGAACTACTTCACGCTGAGCGCCTGCTACGACCTCGTCCTGGTCAGCTCCGATGCGTGGCTGCGCCCCTACCTGGAGCTGATGCCCGGCTTGAGACTCGAGAACTATCGAGACGACGGCGAGACCGCTTTCACGCAAACCAACTGGTTGTTGGGCGGGGGAGGGGGCCTGCGGCTGCATCCCGGCCCACGCAGCGCGCTGGACCTCAACCTGGCCGCGGTGCGGGGCTCCGGGGGATTTGCCGAGTACTACGGACAGGCCATGGAGTATCGGTCCACCTGGTGGTCGTTTCAGCTGAACCTGGGATTGGCGGTCTGGATTGGAGGCGCGAAGTGACTGTGGTCCAGGGCGTGTTGCCCCGGACAAGGTGCCTGACGCCTCCGGTTGTAGGCCCCCTCACCTCCCCCTCCTCACCTCCACCCACAGCCGATCCGCGCGGCCCGCCGCGTTCATCACCGCCAGCTCGTGGCGGCCCTCCTCGGGGGTCCACCATGAGCGGCCGTCGGCTGGAGCCTGGGCCAGGGGTCGGCCGTCCACGAACCACCACAGCTGGGCTCCGGGCCGCGGGTAGTCGGCCACCAGGGGCAGCTCCTGCTCCCCGCTTTCCAGCCCGGGGACCAGCAGGACCTGGGAGCCGGGGCTGGGGTGGACGATGCTGGGGCGCAGCGCGGCCTCGGCGCCGGCGCAGCCCGCGGCCAGGGGAGGCAGCTCGTCGCTGGCGCCCAGCCGCTCGGCCTGCCAGCGGCGCAGGGCCGCGGGCCAGACCAGGTGCAGCTCACGACGGATCCGCCGACCCTGGCGGCAGCCGGGGCCCACCTGCTCGCCGCTGGCCAGGTCCACCTCCAGCTCCTGGTGCAAGGGGCAGCTCTGCGTGGGCACGTGCCCCCGTGGCGCGAGCGCCTCCTGGGCGTGCGGGCAGTGGGGGCCGGCGGGCTGGCCCGACAGGGAGCAGACCTGGACGGGGACCAGGTCCGCGGGAGGCTCTTCCTGGGCCGGGCCGCGGTCGCCCAGGGCCTCCAGCAGGTCGAAGAGCAGGGGCGCGGCCACGGCGCCGCCTACCAGGTGGCTGCTGGCGCTGCCGTCCAGGTTTCCCAACCAGACCACCGCCACGTAGCGCTCGCCGTAGCCGGCGGCCCAGGCGTCCCGGTGGCCGTAGCTGGTGCCGGTCTTCCAGCGCAGGCTGGGCAGCTGGCGTCCCAGCTCGGCGCGCAGGGGGAAATCGGGCCGGTCGCTCCGGGCCAGCACCTGGCTGGTCAGCCAGCAGGCGCCGGGGGAGAGAACCAGGATGCCGCTGCTGGCGCTCTCTTGCCAGCGCCAGCGCAGGGGCAGGGCCTGACCGCCGCGGGCCAGGCTGCCGTAGAGCGCAGCCAGCTCGAGGGGAGAGATCTCGGCGCCCCCTACCGCCAGGGAGAGCCCGTAGCGGCCGGGTTCGGGGGCCAGGCTGGGGGCGCCGGCGCTGCGCAGCAGGCCCACCAGGTCCTCTACACCGAGCTGCTCCAGCAGGGCCACGAAGGGCAGGTTGAGGGACAGGGAGAGGGCGTCGTCCAGCCGCACCATGCCCCGATGCTGGCCATCGAAGTTGCGCGGGGCGTAGCCGCCGAAGCGCTGGGGCAGGTCGCTGACCAGGAAGCCCGGTAGGGCCAGGCCGCGGTCCGCGGCGCGGGCGAAGAGCAGGGGCTTGAGCGTGGAACCCGGGGAGCGCGGCACGGCAAAGGCCGGGATCTGGGCGCCCTCTTGTCGCGCCCAGAAATCGAAGCCCCCCACCAGCCCCGCCAGGGCGCCGCTGTCGCGCTCCAGCACCACTACGGCTGCGTGGCGGATGCCCAGCTGGTTCAGCCGGCTGCGCTCGGCCGCCAGGATGGCCTGGGCGCTGCGCTGTACGCCGCGATCCAGCGTGCTGCGGAGCTGGGGCGTCTCGGGGGCCTGGCTGCGCATCCAGTTGGCAGCGTGGGGGATCTCGCGTGGCAGGGGCTGCAGGCCCAAGGGCTGGGGGCCCTGGGCCACGCGGATCAGCAGCGCCTGGGGATCGGGCTCGTCAGCCCCGGCGTCCAGCACGTGCAGCAGGCGCCGGGCCGCCGCGATGCGTGCCTTGCGCAGGCGTCCCTGGTTCTTCAGGCGCGGGTAGCGGCCGTTGGGATCCTGGGGGATGGCCAGCAGGGTGACGATCTCTTCGGCGCTCAGCTGCGCCGGGGCGTGGCCGAACATGGCCCAGCTGGCCACCTCCAGGCCCTCCAGGTTGCGGCCGTAGGGCACGTAGCTCAGGTAGGCCGCCAGGATCTCTTCCTTGGACAGGCGCAGCTCCAGCTGCAGGGCCCGCAGGGCCTCCAGCGCCTTGGAGCGCAGATTGCGCGGCCGAGGCTCCAGCACGCGCACCAGCTGCATGGTCAGGGTGGAGGCGCCCGAGACCACCTCTCCGGCCGCCAGGTCCTGCAGGGCTGCGCGCCAGATGGCTAGGGGGTCCACGCCGAGATGCCACCAGAAGCGCTTGTCCTCCAGGGCCACCAGGGCGCGCAGGTAGTCGGGGTCGACGGCGCCGAGATCCGCGGGCAGGCGCCAGCGATCGTCGGGGGACAGGAAGACCTGGGCCGGCGTGCTGTCGCGGTAGCGCACCACCGTGGAGGGGGCCTGCGCCAGGCGGGCTGGCAGCGGCAGCAGCCAGGCCAGCGCCAGCAGGGCGCAGGGGCCCAACAGGAGCAGCCCGCCCAGGACGCGCCGCGTCACAGCCGCTCCGCCCCCTGGCGCGGCGTGATGGCCACCTGGCCAGCGGCCGTGCGGGCGCGCACGCGGGGATCGTACATGGCCTCCAGCAGGGCGCCGGGGTGGGCGAAGCGGCCGGCGGTCACGGCCCGCAGGGCGTAGATCAGCTGGCGCTGCTCGAGCTCCAGGGTGCCGAAGGCCTCCAGGCGGTCGTCCCGCAGGTTGCGGTGCTCCACCTGCCACAGACGTCCTGTGTCCGCCCAGTCGGGCAGGCTGCGGCCGGAAAGGGCCGGGTTCTCGATCTCCCAGCCCGCGGGCAGGCGGTCCGTCAGCGCGACGTTGGGCAGGCGCTCGGCCTGGCTGGCCAGGGTCAGGCGCACGTAGAGCAGGTTGCCCACTTCCAGGGCCTGGGGGTCCAGGGGCTCGCCATGGGCGTCCAGCAGCTCGCGCTGCAGGCTGGCGCCCTGGCTCCAGGGCTGGGCTCCATCCAGGCGCGCACCGCGGCAAGAGGCAACCAGGTACAGGGCCTGGGCCTGCTGCCGGGGGCTCTCCAGCACCAGGCGGCCCTGGCCGGCGGCGCCCGCCAGGAACCAGCGCCCGGGCTGCACGGGTGCCACCTGGCGCTCGCCCAGCCGCAAGACCATGGGCGGCAGGGAGGGGGATTCTTCGTCCAGGCCAGCGGCCAGCCCTGTCAGCCCCCAGGCCAGCTCCTGGGTGGTGGCGCGGCCCGAGCCGGCGCGGCGCAGGCCGGCGGCCACGGCGTCGGCCAGGTCCAGGCCCGCGGCGTGCTGGCCGAAGATCTCCCGGAAGCAGGACAGGACCAGCCCCCGCTCGCTCAGATCGGAGGAGAAGCCGCGGTAGCTGCGTCGCTCGCTGGGAGCCGAGAAGGCCGCCAGGTCGTGCAGCTGCTCCTGGTAGCGATGGTCGCCGCTGATGTGGACCGCAGCTTGCAGCAGGTAGACGGACTGGCGGTCCGGCGCTCTGCGTTTCAGCTCGCTCAGCGCCTTGGCGGGCTGGCCCTGGCCGGCCCGCGCCAACACGTAGTGGGCGTAGGCGCGGATGGAGCGGGAGTCGCTGTCCAGCAGGCGCTTCAGGTAGCGCATGCCGCCCTCGATGGCCTCGGCGGGAACGGCGTAGCCGGCGTCGCGGGCGTCCAACAGCATGTGCAGGGCGTAGGCGCTGGCCCAGGGGGAGGGCTCTCGCCCTCCCGGCCAGTAGGCGAATCCTCCCCTGTGGGTGCGCATGGTCAGCACGCGCTCCAGGCCGGCCTGGATCCAGGCGTCCGAGGGCATCTGCTGGGCCAGCTCGGGCGCGGCGTCCTGCAGCAGGTGACCCATGGCCAGCAGCACGCGGGTCTTGGAGGTGGTCTGCTCCAGGCAGCCGTGGGGGTAGCGAAGCAGGTCCTGCAGCTGCGCCAGCACGTCGGCGTGGGGATTGGCGCTCAGGCGCAGCTGGCTGCGGTCGCTGCCGGGCTGCCAGCCCTGCAGCAGCTCGTCCAAGGCCAGCTCGCCGGGTTGCAGGGGCAGGCGCAGCAGGTGGCGCTCCTGGGGCAGGGGCGAGGCCAGGGGCAGGTCCAGCTGAGCGCTGCTGGCCAGGCTCGCGGCCTCGGCGCGCACCAGCAGACGGGCGGCGCCCTGGGAGGCCTGGGCGTCCAGGTTGAAGGGCAGGCTGACGCGCTGCTCGGAAGCCAGGTCTACGACCTGCTGGCTGGAACCCTGCAGCGCGACCGGGGATTGTTCCCCGTCCGCAGCCTCGGCCCGCATGCTCACGGCGACGCGCTGCGCGCTGCCGCTGAGGTTGGTGAGCTCCACCGGGACGCGGGCCCGGTCGCCCTGCAGCATGAAGCGAGGCGCGCTGACCTGCAGCAGCAGGGGCTCGCGCACGGTCACACGCGCCTCGGCCCGGCCCACGCGCTGGGCGCTGGCGGCTACGGCCATCACGCGCAGGGCGCCGCGATAGCAGGGCACCTGAAGGGGTACGGTGGCGCGGCCACTGTCGGGCAGCTGCACCATCCCGGACCACAGGGCCACCGGCTTGACGGCCTGCACGCGGCGGCCCCGTCCTGCGGCGTCGCCGCCCGCGGCCCGCGTCGCGGCGGCGCTGGGCAGCTGCAGGGACCAGCCCACGGTCTCGAAGGTCTCCACCCCCAGGCTGCGTGGCTGGAAGAGGTCTGCCAGGGGATCGGGCGTGGCGTGGCCCGTCAGACTGAGCAGGCCCTCGTCCACGGCCGCCACAGTGACGTAGGCCGGTCCTTTGCCGCCGGAGAAGCGCAGCGCCACGGGCAGGGTGCTGTCAGGGCGCAGCTCATCGGGGACCTGCAGCTGCAGGCTGCCGGCGAAGGGCTCGGGGCGCACGCGTACCGAGGCGATGCCCTGGGAGCGGCCGGGCAGGTAGCTCTCCTGCGAGAGCTGGTGCGGGTCCTGCACCAGCAGCGCCGAGACGTAGACGTTGGGGGAGAAATCGCGCAGCGCAAAGGACCAGTGCTGCTCGCCGGGCTGCACCCGCAGCCACTGGTGCTGCAGCACTTGCCAGGTCTCAAGCGTCAGCAGCAGCCAGCCGGGCTGGGGCACCTGCACGCTGACGGGCAGGCGCTGGCCCACCCGGGCCTCCTCAGGCGCGTCCACCTCCAGCCAGCCGGGGCGGCCGGGCTCGGGGGTGTGGTACAGACCGCTGGCCTGCCAGCCGCGATTCTCTCCCCGCAGCAGCAGCTCGCTGCGCGCGCTCGCAGCCGAGGCCCGCACTAGGTAGCCCCAGGCGTTCTCGCTGGGCGTGAAGCTGAAGCTCAGGGCGCCGCCCTGGGGCTCCAGTTCCAGTTCCTGCTCCAGGGCCTGCCTGGTCCAGCGTCGCTGGCGGAAGTCCTGGGATCGTTCGCGCCAGGTCCAGCTGTACTCGCGCTCCAGGCGCAGGATGCTCACCTGGACCTGTTCTTCGGCTTCGGCCAGGGCCTCGCCTTGCCAGTCGGTCAGCAGGCCCTCGACGCGCACTGGCTGGCCGGCTTGCACGGTGCTGTTCCGAGTCTTCAGCCCGATGTAGAAGCGCTCGGGATGCACCTCGACGCTGGCGCGTCCGCGGGAGCTGCGCCCGCTGGCGCCCTCGAAGACCGCGGCCCGGATGTTCAGGCGAGCAGGGCCGGGCAATGCTCCCAGAGAGGCGGCGGCTGGGCAGCGCAGATCGGCCTGTCCGTTCGGGTCCAGCGTGGCGCTGTGGCGGGCCAGCTCGGGGCTCCAGTGGGCGTCATCTCCCATCCCCACGGGGCCGTAGCGGTAGTCATTGTTGCGCGCGGGCTCGAAGCTGCTGCGGGCCAGCTCGCAGGAGAGCTCCAGTTTGCTGCCGGCGGCGGGGCTGCCGAAGAGCCAGCGCGCCGCGAGCTGCAGCTCGGCCTCCTGGTCGGGCAGCAGCTGGGACGATTCCGCAGCAAGCCGCACTTCCATGCGCTCGGGGGCGATCTCTTCCACCATGAAGCTCACGCGCCCCAGCTCTTGCTCCGCCACCTCCAGCACGGCCCGGTAGCGGCCTGTGCGGGCGAAGTCGCGCAGCGGAAGGTCCGCGGTCAGCATGCCGGCCGCGTTGCTCTGCAGCGTCAGGCGCCGCAGCTCCTGGCCGCGGGGATCCCGCATGAGCAGGGTCACGGGCAGCCCCTCCTCGGGGGCCAGGTCGTCGTCGCCGCGCAGCAGGGCGGCCAGGCGCACGGTCTCGCCGGGGCGGTAGACGCCGCGATCGGTCCAGGCGGCGGCGCGCAGGGCGCCGCCGGCCAGAAAAGGCTGGCCGTGCACGTCGCCGCGGGCCTCCAGCTCCAGGTCGGCGAACTCCAAGAAGCTGGTGTCGCTGCCGTAGCGCGCCAGCAGGGCGAAGGGCGGCTCGGTATCGACCTCGTCGCGCCGCACCTGGATGCGGCAGTGGCCGCGGGCGTCGGTCTGGCAGCGGCCCATGGCCTTGCCGCTGGGGCGCACCAGCTGCACGTCCACGCCCTGCAGCAGGCCTGCGCCGTGGGCGTCCAGGGCCCAGACCAGCACCTGGGAGGACCAGGTCTCTCCTGGCTTGGTGGCGGCGCGCTTGGCCACCAGCTGCAGGTCGGTCAGCAGCACGCGGGCGGCCACCTCGGTTTGCTGGTTCCAGCGCCCCCAGGCGCCCTCTGGGTCTTCGGGATCCAGGGCCTCCGCCGTCAGCTCGTAGAGCCCATTGCGCGCGCCGGGCAGGTGCTGGTCCAGGTCCAGCCACAGCTCCCGCTCCTCGTCCTCCACCAGCTGAAGCGGGATCAGCTCGTCTGCCAGCAGGTCGGAGGTGCGGCGGGTGGTGGTCTCCCGTCCGCTCAGCCACCAGACCAGGTTCTCGGGGGGCACGTGGCGCACCCGCAAGCGCAGGCCCGGCACGTTGCGGTGGCGCAGGCCCAGGCGCCTCAGGGCGGAGCGCGGCAGGTAGCGGCCCTGGCTGATGAAGGCGATACGGGGCTCCAATAGGGGGATCTCGAAGTCCAGGCTGGCCTGGCGGTGGAAGCGACCGCCGTCCAGGGTGGGGGTGGCCTGCTCCAGCACCAGCCTGTGCTCGCCGCGCTCGAAGGGCCCGTAGACCAGGAAGCCGCCGCGGGTGGCGGCCAGCTCCACGGTGACGGGCGGCTCGATGCGCAGGCCGCCGCCGGCCTGCACATCGGGCATGCAGCGCTCCGAGACGCGCCGCCGCGCGCCGTCGGCGTAGCGGCGAAACCTGCTCTCGACGGCGAAGTCCTCGCAGAGCACCTCCAGGTAGTGGCCATCCTTGCCCTCGTGCACCAGCAGGGAGCGCAGGGCCACAGGGGGGATCTGGGGCAGCAGCTCGGCCTGCAGGCGCACCGGGGGGGCCAGCAGCTGGGGATCCGTGGCGCAGGGCAGGCCATCGTCCAAGTGCAGGGCCAGGCGCGTCGCAGGGAGGTCGAGCCACTCCTGGCGGTCCAGGGGCAAGCTGACGCGGATGCGCGCGGGATCTTCGGGCAGGGGCTCCAGGGTCAGCGGCTCCACGAGCGAGCCCTGCAGGCGGAAACGGGCCTTGTCGGCCAGGGCCGCCAGGTCGGGGGGAGCGCTGAAGGCCAGCAGGGCCTGGGCCTGGCCCAGGTCGGGTTCGATATTGAGGGGTTCCAGGGCGACGAGCTGAAAGCTCGTACCGCAGCTGCCGGGTTGCAGGGGGGCCGGGGAGGGCTCGGAGTGGCAGGCGGCGAGCAAGATAGAGAGCAGGATTGCGAGCAGCGGACGCAGGTCGGGCATTGGACCTCCGAGGGTCCTGAAAAAGAGCGAATTCAGGGCAGGGGGGAGTGGACGCAGCGTGCGCTCCCCTGGCGGGGGAACGCGTTCAGCAGGGAGGGAGCCTCCCGCGCCCGGGTCGCGGGAGACCGGTTTCTTGGAGGGAGGAGCGAGGTGCCCCACCACTCATGGACCATGGATCCATTGACGTGTCAAGAACAAAGTCGAGGGTTTGGATCTTTTTGATTTGTTGCGCTGATAGAGCGGGAATCAAGTGTAATATCGAGGTGGACGATCTTCGGGCCCTCGGGCAGTCAGAGCAGGTCGCAGGGATTCCACACGTCGTACTCGATGCGGATGGTGCTGCCCTCGGGGGGCACGCTCTGCTCATCGAAGATCACGGCGTTGCTGACAGCGCTGAAGATCCAGCCGGCGAGGGCCTGCTCTTCGTCCACCCGAACTTCGATGCTGTCCGGATCCGAGGCCTTGGTCATCGTTTGGGGCCAAAGGGCCCCAACCATAAGAGGGCGGGGTTTTTTTTTGGGGGGGGGGGGGGGCCCCCCGTCATCAGGTTCTCTTTGAAAAGATTGGTTTGAACAACTGACAACATTGTACATAATTACGGCAACCAAGTCAAGTTAAATTGTCCATTTTTGTACATATTTGTACATTTTACCTAGATAATATGGGTAGGCATTTGTACTATTATGCGATTTGGGGGGTATTTTCCTGGATTTCAGGGTGGTTAAAATCAATTTGAACATCCGCTAAAGTGAAGCCAATGCCAAATACCGTGGGGGAGAACCCCCACACCCCCCCCAGGATTCAGAATCTCAGCAAACCAGCAACCAGAACTTCAGAATCAGAGCGCCCCCTGCGCTGCGCTACGGGACCGCGGAGCGGGCGCACCGAAACCCAGAGTTGAACCAGGAGTAGACTGGAATGAACCAGTAGCGGTTCGCAGAGCGGACGTCCCAATCATCATAGTACCAGGAGCCGCCCCGCAGGACCCGCCTACCGTCATCTTGTAAATTTTCACGGCCATCACCGACCTTATATGGGTAATCTTTATACAAGCTGCTGGTCCACTCCCAGACGTTGCCGGCCATATCCACACAGCCGTACGGGCTGTCTCCCGCGGGGCTGTAACGCCCGACCCTGGAAATATCGGCAATATTTTTATCAAAATTGCACAAACCAACCTCCGGTTTTTGATTCCCCCACGGGTAAATCCGACCATCGGTGCCACGGGCCGCTTTTTCCCACTCGGCTTCAGTCGGCAGGCGAATCATTTCGCCACTTTTTTCGCTGAGCCAATCGCAAAACGCCCGGCCATCGTGCCAGGATACATGGACCACCGGGTGATTTTTCTTGCGGGCAGGGATGGCCCCAGCCTCCCAATGTTCTGGGACCGGATGGCCGGTCGCGGCCACAAAAACCTGGTACTGGCGGTTGGTGACCGGGGTCTTGGCGATCCAGTATTCTTCCAGATGGACTTTATGCTGAGGAAATTCACTAGCATAGGCTTGCGAGTCCTTGGTTTTATCGCTGCCCATCCAAAAAACCCCAGCCGATATGCGCACAAACGTCATCTCCACACCGAGGGTCAGTTGGATTTCGATTTCATTTTCATTCTGCCGAACTTTGGGCGGGGGCAAAGGCTCCGGCGGTTGGAGCGGGGCACATTCGATACAGACTCCCAACTCAGGGTTACGGTGCTCAACGTGCAAATTGACCCGGCCACACTCCCGGCAGCGAAAACTCGCTTCGGTCTGGGCCCAGATACCGCAGATGTCGCAGTAGCCCCCGGCAGGGCCATTGGCAGATTTCCCCTCAGCGCCGATGTGCAGTTCTTTGATCAGGCCCACATCGCCAATTTGGACGCCGTTGGCCTTGGGTTTGGGGGCCGGAGTGCCACACATGGCGCAGAAACGGGCATTGGGTGCTAATTCGGCGTTACATTGAGGACAGTGCATGGGGTTCTCCCTGAAAGTTTGATGGTCAAAGTATAACTTAAAACAGAATTTCGACTCAACTTTCGCAACCACTTTCAAGAAGGTTGCCCGGCTCCAGGGAGATTGGGCCTCACAGGGAACCGGGCTATTTTATATTTGTCACGCTGCCCCCCGGCCCCGGAGCCTTCAATACACTCAGGACAGGTTCCGGGGGAGTGTGGTTCCCTCCAGAATTGAGAGGTCAGAGGGGCAGATGACAGGGATCACCGGCGCTCGTTTTCCGGGCACGCGTACACAAATGCACGCACGCTTGGGACGTCGAATTCTCGCTGAGGAGGCCAACGACCCAAATTCTGGCCCAGGCGGTTGGGCCGGCTCAAAACCGGCCTCGGCGTGAAAACGGTCGGGCGCACCGAAACCCAGTGTTGTTCCTGGTGTTGTCTGGATTGTTCCTGTTGCGGTTCGCAGAGCGGACGTTCCTATCATTATTGTTCCAGGAGCCGCCCCGCAGGACACCCACCGGGACCCCTGCACAGCGGGCATTTCAGCCCGTTGTTGCCAAAGTTTTCAACCAGCCCCCCAACAGTTTTCCAATTTCGGTCAACCGTTCGGCCGCATACTGGTACTGGCGCGGGCTGGTTAGCTTACGGTCGCGGCTCAGGCGGATATAGAGCCGCAGTTTGTTCAGTTCTAAATCGGCCCCCACCAAAACCGGGTGCTTTTCCTGGGCGCGGGTGGCGATCATTAGGGCTTCGTAAAAGGCAAAAGCCGTATCTTCCAGGCGTCTTGCCATTCGAAAGCGCTCGCTCTTGGGGAACTTCTCGGTATGGTTGAGCAGCCACAGGATGAAGTCATACGACTTACTAAAAATCGGGGATTGTTTTGGCATTTGAACCTTTCTGGTTTTGAGGGGGAAGGGGTAAAGCGTCAAAAATCGCGGTTCGCAAATGCCAGGTATCGCCGTGGCTAGCATGGTTGGCCCAACTCTGGACGCTGGCTGCCAACCGCTTCTGATCAATCGCTCCAGACTGGTACTGGCTGATAAGGATTTTGAGTCTCCGCCGGGCCTGAAGGGCATTACGTCGTTTCAGGCGACGGTGATTATGGAATACCTGGAAGCCTAAGAAGGGAATGCCAACCTGGCAAGGTCGGGGTTGGGCGCGATTTTCGTGAACTTTCAGACGGAGAGCGCCCAAATACCGGATAACTTCCCCTCGCCAGCGGTGCAATTCAGCTTTGGAATCGGCAAACAAGAGCAGATCATCCACGTAGCGAATATAACCCTTGCATTTGAGTTGGCGTTTGATGAAGTGATCTAGCCCATTGAGGTACACATTGGCCCAAAATTGACTGGTCATATTGCCAATTGGCAGTCCGCGCGGTCGGATGGCGGCAAAGAGGTCATCGCCGGGGAAATATTGCGGCGCGACGACGGGGTGGATGCCGGCCCCACTGGCAATGATCTGCTCGCACAAACCTAGTACATTTTCGTCTGCAATAGTGGCCCCCAAGATGGTGAGCAAGATAGCGTGATCGATCGCGGGAAAATACTGGCGCACATCCAGCGGCAGCACGTAGGGGTATCGACGTAGGTAATAAGTGCAGCGGTCGAGGGCGCGGTGGGTGCCTTTGCCCACCCGGTTGGCGTAGGTATCGTGAATGAATTTGCGTTCGTAATTCGGCTGCAGGAGGTTGACCAGGGCGTGGTGAAC
>CAYVQL010000006.1:0-28311 GCA_964454135.1 uncultured Enterobacterales bacterium
CGGACAGCTGACCGGTTCCCAAGGAACTGGCGGGCTGGCTGAAATGAGAGCCGCTCAAGGCATCCACCTCCCCATGGCCAACCTGGCCGCCGGCGAGAAGGCGCTCGGCCTCAAGGCAGAAGGAAGCCCAGGAAGATGGCGCCGCGAATGCCGGTGGTGGTCCAGGTGCCCGATGGGTAGCACGCGACACCATTGTAATCCACTGCATCAATACGGATAGGAAACCAGGCGCTGGCCAAGAGCTGGGCGCCTACCTGCAGGCCGAAGCGCTCATTTGCCAACTGCAGGCCCAGGGCTGTCGCGATCACGGGTGCGAAGTTGTGGCGGCCGCTGTAGCGGGGGTTGCGGGGGGACTTCTCGCGGTTGAAGGCCACTCCCCATGCCGCCTCGAGAAAGGGCTGGGCCGCACGCTCCCCGCGCCAGCGCTTCGGGACCCACCTCCATGCGAAGGCGGATTCCACCGTATACCTAGTAGCGAGGTAGGGATACCAGTATCCCCCATCGGGCGCCCACCTGGTCTGTCTGAGCTGGAAAGCCGAGACCAGGAAGAAGCCCCGTTCCACCGAAGCCTCGGCGAGCCCGATGCCCAACGAGACGCCCCAATCCTGAGGCATCCTATGCGGCTCGTAGCAGCTTCTCTCATCGACGTCTAGATGGAAGGCTGGAACATCCCCCTGGATGGACACCGGGATCCCTGCCATACGCGCGAGACGAAGGCGCCACCTGGCCCGCCTTCTCTCCCTCTCCCTCTGCGCCTCGAGCAGACCCTCCGGCGACGCCGCGGCCGCGCGCTGCGCCGCCAACCGCTCTTCCCTCTCCTGAACCGTTTCGTTCCAGCGCCTCGCGGTCCGCGTGGAATCGGGCTCGATCCCCCACAAGGGGACCGCTTCCTCGCTCGCCGCCGCCCCATGGGAACAGTCGCCCGCCAAGGAGATCCCGTAGCGCTCCCGGTCATACACCTGCAGCAACACGCCACAGGGCAAACCGGCCCTCCGTAGCTCGTCTTCGAAGACGGCCCGCGGCTCGTTCACGAGCCGCAGCCGTCGCAGCACCACGGGCTGTCCCACCAGCGCCTCCTCGATGGGGCGCTGCTCGTAGAGAGGATCGCCGGAGTGGATGCCCACCAGGACCGGCCCCTCCACGCGCTTGATGACGTAGCCCACCTCTCGAGCGACCAGATCCAGCGCGCCAGCCCCCGCAGCGAGGCAGAGCAGCATGAGGAGAGAGAGCAAGGGATGTCCTGACGATGGGCCCGCGACCAGAGAAGACAGTAGCACAAGGACCGAGGCCCCAGCGCCCCCGCCCCACCCTCCACACAGATTCTCTTTCCCCTCCCGTCCCCCCAGGGGTCCAAAGCCCCCCGAAAGAAAACCGGAGAGAACCCATGCGCCCCCACCTCATCCTGACCGCCCTGACCGTCCTGGCCGCCTGCGACAACGAGTGCAGCTTCCACGAGCGCTGCGACGGCGATTTCCTGCAGATCTGCGGTGCCGGCCCCGACCAGATGTTCCACCGCCGCATCGAAGAGACCGCCTGCGCCGAGCAGTACCTGGACGGGATCTGCGTGGAGATCGACGAGCAGAGCGCCGCCTGCGCCAGCGCGCCGGCCACCGCCTGCGATCCCGCCGCGTTCGAGCCCAGCTGCGATGGCGACCTGCTGATCAGCTGCCAGGGCGTCTGGTACACCGAACCTGTCGACTACCCCGCCGGCTACGAGGCCTGGACCGACTGCGCTGCGCAAGGCATGTCCTGCCTGGACGGTCGCTGCGAAGCGGGGCCGGCGGACACGGGCGAGTAGCGCGCGCTATGCCGCGGAGATGTCCTTCCGCGACTGGTTCCTCTTCGAGTCCAACGGACTGTTCATCGGCATCTGCCTGGGCTTGGGCTGCGGCGCCCTCTTCTTGCTGGCGCTGCTGCCCGCCGGCCGCGCCAGCCACCTGCTGCTGAAGCGCATCCCGGGCCTGCGCCCGGAGCCCTGCGAAGGCCAGGGGGCCGCCTCACTCTTCCTGCACGTGGCGCTGTCCTTCGCTCTGGCCACCGCCCTCAGCGCGCTCGCCATCTCCCTGTTGGTCCTGGGGGCAGAGGCCTTCCTGGCCTGGCTGCGGCAGGGGTGACGCTCCCAGCGGCCCTCACTCGAAGGCGTCCACCTTCTTCACCAGGAAGGAGCAGCGCTGCGGGCCCGTGAAGATCACACTGTTGCCCGGCTCGGAGCTGACATCGCCCTGGCGCTCCAGCAGCTGCCCCTGCTCGGCATCGAAGACGGCCGAGGCCTCCAGCTGGGAGGTCAGGTAGATCTGCACCGCGGAGCTGGCCGTGTCGGTGGGCTGCTCCGTGGCTTCGCCGCTGGTCCTGATGCGCACCTGGCTGCCCTCGCGCCCCTCCACCACGCTCTTCACGCGGCCGATGCCCGAAGACTGGGAGAAGAAGCGCATGACCTGGGGCATGCCGGACTGCTTCCACTTCTTGCCCTTGTCGTCGCCATTTTTGGGCAGCTCCAGCTCCAGCGTGCCCAGGGCGCGCAGCAGCAGGCTGTGCTCCAGATCCCTCCCCATGCGCTCCCGTTCGGAGTCGGAGAAGACCACCGGCGTGCTGAGCATGGCCTGCTGGAACTCGGCGTAGGCATCCCAGAAGGGCGTGCGATCCCCCTGCACGTCCAGCGACTTGATGCGCCCGCGCTCGGTGAACTCGGCCTGCAGCTGGCCGGGAAAGGGCATCTCCACCAACACCACCTCGGAGGATCCCTCAGGCCGATAGCCCCGGTAGACCGTGTCGTCGTGCACCGAGCAGCTCAGCTCGGGATCCTCCCCCGAGCCCGTGCGGCAGGCCAGGCGGAAGGTCCAGGTGAACATGTCGTAGACGATGTTCAGCTCCGAGGTGGAGCTGAAGATGATGTCGTACCAGTAGACCTCCACCTGGTACAGGCGCTCCTGATCCTGGGGCCATTGGTAGACCAGGTCCTGAGCCCAAGCGGCGGACACCAACAAGGCGAGCGCGGGGAGCATGGTTCCTCCTCTGCCCGATGCGGGGGATCACGGGCCTGGTGGAGCTAGAAGACTGGCACAAGCCGCGACCACGCGTAAAGGGGACTGCCCATCCGGACTGAAAGCACCGTGACCCCCACTCTCAACATCGGCATCGACGTCGGATCCACCACCGTCAAGGCGGTGGTCACCGATCCGTCCGGCACCACGCTCTGGCGCGACTACCGGCGCCACAACACGCGCCAGGCCGCCACGGTGCGCGATTTCATGCAGCGCATCCGCCAGCGCTTCGACGAACCCCTGCGCATCTTCGTCACCGGCAGCGGCTCACGGGCCGTGGCTCCCCACCTCAACGCCCGCTACGTGCAGGAGGTCAACGCCGTCACCTACGCGGTGGAGCGCCTGCACCCGGACACGGGCAGCGTGGTGGAGCTGGGCGGCCAGGACGCCAAGGTGATCATCTGGAAGCAGGATCCCCAGGGGCGCCGCTCCACCCTCACCTTCATGAACGACAAGTGCGCCGGCGGCACAGGCGCCACCATCGACAAGGTGCTGGCCAAGATAGGCGTCTCCCATGAGCTCGCCGGCCAGGTGCGCCTGCAGGACCGCACGCTGCACCACATCGCCGCCAAGTGCGGCGTCTTCGCCGAGACCGACGTGGTGGGCCTGCTCAAGAGCGGCATCGACGCCCAGGAGATCGTGGTCTCGCTCTGCAACGCCGTGGTCAAGCAGAACCTGGAGGTGCTGGTGCGCGGCAACGTGCTGCGCGAGAAGGTGCTCTTGCTGGGCGGGCCCCACACCTACCTGCCGGCCTTCGCCGAGCTCTGGCGCCAGCACATCCCCCGCACCTGGCGCGCCCACGGCCACCAGCCCGCCGACGCGCCAATCGAAGAGCTGATCTTCGTCCCCGAAGACTCCCTCTACTTCGCCGCCATCGGGGCCGTGCTCTTCGGCACCGAGTCGCTGGACATGCTGGCCCCGGCCAACGGCCAGGCGGCGCAGGACCTCTACGCGGGCCCCGAGGCCCTGGAGCACTACATCGCCGAGGGCCGCATGGCCCAGCTGATGGCATCGGGCGCGGTGCGAGACGGGCTGGTGCAGTCCGCGGCCGAGGTGGAGGAATTCGCCGCCCTCTACGCCCAGCCGCCCTTCGAACCGCCCGCCCTGGCGCCAGGCACGACCCTGCCCTGCACCATCGGCGTGGACGGCGGCTCCACCAGCTCCAAGCTGGCCCTGCTGGATCTCGACGGCCGGCTGATCTACCAGGACTACGTGCTCTCCCAGGGCAACCCCATCGAGGACGTGCGCGCCATCTTCCGCCGCCTGGTGCTCTGGGCCCAGGAAAAGGAGCTGGACCTGCAGGTTCGCGGCACGGGCATCACGGGCTACGCCTCGGCCATCCTGAACCAGGCCTTCCGCTTCGACCTGGCCGTGGTGGAGACCGTGGCCCATATGCGGGCCGCCCTGGCCGACGGCGCCCAGCCCGACATCATCTGCGACGTGGGCGGACAGGACATCAAGGTGCTCTTTTTGAAGCACGGGCGGGTCACCGACTTCCGGCTCAACACCCAGTGCAGCGCGGGCAACGGCTACTTCCTGCAGTCCATGGCCGAGCAGTTCGACGTGCCCGTGCAGCGCTACGCCGAGCTGGCGTTCCGCGCCCGCAAGGCGCCGGCCTTCAACTACGGCTGCGCCGTCTTCATGGAACAGGACCGGGTCAACTTCCAGCAGCTGGGCTGGACCGACGAGGAGATCATGGCCGGGCTGGCCCTCGTGCTGCCCCTGAACATCTGGAACTACGTCGTTCAAGAGCCCCATATCGCCCGCTTCGGCCACCGCTTCGTGCTGCAAGGGGGCACCCAGAAGAACCTGGCCGCGGTCAAGGCCCAGGTGGACTACATCCACTCCCGCGTGCCCCATGCCGAGGTGCACGTGCACCGCCACGCCGCCCTCTGCGGCGCCATCGGCGCAGCCCTGGAGGTGGCCGAGCGCAGCGAAGACCGGCCCAGCAGCTTCGTGGGCCTGGAGGCCGCGGGAGAGTTGGCTTTCGGGGCCCGCAACGACGCCAGCACGCGCTGCGGCTTCTGCCAGAACCGCTGCCCGCGCACCTTCGTGGACATCCGCGTGCCTGGGGGGGGGGAGGATGGCGGAGAAACGGGCGGCGAACAGGTGCGCTTCATCTCGGGCAACGCCTGCCCCAAGGGCGCGGCCGAGAATGCCGACGAGATGAAGGCCGGCCTGAAGCAGCGTCGCGCCCTGCGCAGCCGGCACCCAAACCTGGTGCAGCGCGCCGCCGAGCTGGTCTTCGAGGACTTCGACTTCGAGCCCCTGCCCGAGCACGGCGCCCTGGCCCCTGGCCACGCTCCTCCTGGCTTCGAGCCTCCTCCCGACCACCGCTTTCAACGCGCCCCCCAGGAGGTGCTGGAGCGCCGCGCGGCCCTGACCGTCGGCATCCCGCGCCTGCTCAACCTCTTCCTCTACGCCCCCTTCTTCAACGCCTACCTGCGCTGCCTGGGCGTGGGCAAGATCGTCACAAGCGGCTTCACCACCGAGCGCCTGTGGCAGGGCGGCAACACCTGGGGCGCCATCGATCCCTGCTTCCCGGCCAAGGCGGCGCCGGCCCATGTCTGGGACCTGATGCGCAAGAAGCCCGACGCCATCTGCTTCCCCATCATCACCCACCTGCAGTCCCTGGTGGATGACACCCTGGGCAACAACGCCTGTGTGATCCAGATGGGCACGCCCGAGGTGGCCTACGCGGTCTTCACCAAGGACCGCGACCACTTCCAGGATCGCGACATCTCCTACTGGCGCCCCCTGCTGCCCATGGACCGCCCCGCCGAGGCCGAGGGCCGGCTCTGGGAGTACTTCGGCGAACGCCTGGGCCTGACCCGCGACGAGAACGCCTGGGCCGTGCGCCAGGGATATCGCGCTTTCCAGGACTACCTGGAGCGCCTACAGCAGGCGGGCGCGGGCGTGATCGACGGCTTGGTGGACAGGGACCGCATCGGCATCCTGGTCATCGGCCACCCCTACCACCACGACCCAGGGCTGAACCACGGCATCCTGGACGCCTTCCAGCTGCGTGGATTCCCCACCCTGTGCATCGAGGCGCTGCCCACGAGCCCTTCGTTCCTGGATCCGCTCTTCGGCGCCGACGAGCGCAGAGCCACCGACATCCAGGACGTCTGGCTGCGGCGCTTCAACCGCAACACCAACCTGAAGATCTGGGCCGCCAAGGTGGCGGCGCGCCACCCCAACCTGGCGGTGATCGACCTGTCCAGCTTCAAGTGCGGTCACGACGCGCCCACCTACTCCTACGTGGACAACGTGCTGGACGCCTCGCAGACCCCCCATTTCCTCTTCCACGACATCGACCAGAACAAGCCCCGCGCCTCCATCGACATCCGCATCCAGACCATCGAGTACTTCCTGCGCCAGGAGGAGGCGAACCTGAAAGCCCACCTGGCAGGCCAGGCGTAGACCATGGAACGCAGCACCGCCATCGCCGTCCGTCCCCCCAAGTTCGTCAAGAAGTCTCAGTGGGGCGGCTACCGCAATCCCACCTGGCTGGCCAAAGACAAGAAAAACGTCACCATCCTCTACAGCTTCGTGGAGCGCCGCAAGTCCTGGTTCCTGCAGGCCTACTTCGAGCGCCACGGCTACCGGGCCGAGGACATGGGCGACCACGTCAAGGAAGACGTGCGCTGGGGCAAGGAGTACGGCAACCGCATGGAGTGCAACCCGATGTACTTCACGTCGGGGGCCTTGATCCGCAACCTGCTGCGCATCGAGAAGGAGACGGGCCTGACCAAGGGGGAGATCGTCGACAAGTACGTCTTCCTGGGCGGCGGCGGTCAGTGCGGGCCCTGCCGCTACGGCATGTACCCCCAGGAATACCTCAAGGTGGTCAACGACGCGGGCTTCCGCGACTTCCGCATCCTCATCTTCTCTTCCGACCTCATCCCGACCGCCAAGGGCAGCGCCTTCCGCATCAACCTGCTCTTTCGCATCAACATGCTGGTGGCCCTCGTGCTGGCCGACCTGCTGCACGTGGCCGACTGCGCCATCCGCCCCTACGCCGAGGATCCCACCCAGCTGGACGCCGTGCTGGAGCAGGCGGACCACGACCTGCTGGCCGCCTTCCGCAGCCGCCTCTGGTTCTTCCGCGTGCCCCGCGCGCTGAAAAAGCTGGGACGCCAGCTGGCCGCCATCCCCAGACGCCCCCTGAAGCTGCCCCTGATCTTCGTGACCGGCGAGTTCTTCGCCAACCTGGCCCACAATGACGGCAACTACCACCTGCGGCGCTTCATCATGGACGAGGGCGCCGAGGTGATCCCGGGCCTGTTCACCCAGCGCGTGCTCTACGACAACTGGCGCCGCACCCAGGAGGCCCTGCGGGGCATGGAGTACGCCGAGACAAAGGAAGAACACCGCTTCTGGCGCAAGTCCCTCAAGCGCCAGCGCAGCAGCAGCTTCGTCACCGCCTGGTTCTACAAGACCTATTCCAGGGCCCTGGACCTCGCCTCTTTCGGCGGTCGCGGCGATCTGATGGACCTGGACGAGCTGGCCGAGGCCGGATTCGAGCACTACCACCCGGAGATCTTCGGTGGCGAGGGCAACCTGGAAATCGGCGAGGCCGTGCATCACGCCGACCACGTGGACGGCTTCATCTCCAGCAAGCCCTTCGGCTGCATGCCCTCGTCCGGGGTCTCCGACGGCGTACAGGCCAAGATCCAGGCCCTGCACCCCCAGCTGGAGTTCCTGTCCATAGAAACGAGCGGCGACAACGAGGTCAGCATCCTGGGGCGGGTGTCGATGCTGCTTTTCAAGGCCAAGCAGCGGGTGCGGGCGCGGGAAGCAGGGAGCTAGGATCCATGCTCGAGCACAGCTTCTGCCATCTGCGCGGCATCGGTCCCAAGACCGAGCGGCAGCTGTGGACCGCAGGGCTGTCCTCTTGGGGCCAGGTCCGCGCTGCCCAGCACCTCACGTCCGCTCGCCGGGCGCGCCTGCTGCAAGGATGCCAGGAATCGCAACGTCGCCTGGCCGCCAGCGACGCAGCCTGGTTCGCTGAGCGGCTGCCCAGCCGCGAGCGCTGGCGGCTCTTTGCGACCTTCCAGCACAGCGTGGCCTACCTGGACATCGAGACCACCGGCCTGGACAGCGCGCGCGACCACGTCACCACCGTAGCGGTCTACGACGGGCGCCGAGTCCACGTCTTCGTCCACGGGCAGAACCTGGACGCGCTCCCAGCCCTGCTGGACCGCTACCAGCTGCTGGTGACCTACAACGGAGCGACCTTCGACCTGCCCTTCCTGCGACGCAGCCTGGGTCTCTCGCTCGAACAGGCTCACATCGACCTGCGTTACGTCCTCTCCAGCCTGGGCTACAGCGGAGGCCTGAAGGCCTGCGAGCGCGCCCTGGGCCTGGATCGCCAGGACCTGGCTGATGTGGACGGCTTCATGGCGGTCTTGCTGTGGCACGAGTACCGGCGCAGCGCCGATCCCCGGGTCTTGCAGACCCTGTTGGCCTACAACGTGGCCGATGTGCTGAACCTGGCGCTGATCATGCCCATGGCGGTGAACAAGAAGCTGCGGGACACCCCGTTCCACGCAGCCCTTCGCCTTCCCCAGCACCAGCCGGCCGCCAATCCCTACCAGGCCTGGCATCCGATCATCGAGCGGCTTCAACGCCACCGCTGGTAGCGGAGTTCCTCGAACCCAGGATCAAGCGCCGCAACCCTGCAAGGCCGCGCAGCGCACCTGACCCACCACCCGGGCCTTCAGGCTGTCCAGGTCCAGTACCAGCTCACCCACCAGGCCGGCGGCGCAGCGCGTGCCATCGGGAGTCAGCACGATGGGCGCCTCGGCGCAGGCCTGGTAGGTGGCCCCGGACAGGTCCAGCTGGCCGGGCTTGGCGCTCAGCGCCGCCCAGCAGTCGTCCGCCGCCCTCTTGCAGCTCGCCTCCTTGCCCTTCGCGCCGCGGCACTCGGCGGGCAGCACGGCCGTCGCCATCAGCTCGCCGCCCACGATGACCGCCGGGCCCTGCGGCATCAGGAAGTCGTAGACCTGCTCGCCGCTGGCCACGTCCCTCACCTCGACCGAGCTGGGGGGACAGTCGGGCTCGGCGTTGTAGACCAGGCGCCCCTCGGCCACGCCTACGAAGCTGCCGCTGAAGGTGGCGGCCGCGGATCCCTCCCATACGCATGGGGAATCGGCATCGTGGCGGATGCGGATGTCCTCGAAGGATCCGCCGGGCTGGGGCCGCACGAGCACCCAGGCCCCACCGACGGGGTGGCAGGTCAGGTCGCCATTCACCACAGGCTCCGCAGAGGTGCCGGAGCCCCCACCGCAGGCCAGCGCCAAGGCGAGGCCCAGCGAGGCGACCAAGGATAGCTGCCATCGGACGACCATGGGCTGCTCCGCCGGGAATCGGATTAGCAGCCCAGAGACTACGTAATAGCGCCCTGCCGCGCAAGTCCCTCAGTCCACCCCCTCCGCCACCATCTCCCGCAAGCGCGCCCAGCGCGGCCCCTCCTCGAAGGCTCGCTCCACGGCCACGCGGCTGCCTTCGTAGATCCCGCTGCGGCTATGGCGGGCGATGTCCTCATTCATCTGGCGCAGCAAGCCCGGGTCCTCCATCATCAAGTCCAGCATGCGCGCGGCGTCGTCCGCCTCGCGGCATTCCGGGGTGCCGTCGCCCAGCTCCATGGCGCGCAGGGCCGAGGCGGCCTCGTGGTCGCCCACGCGCCGGATGTGCAGCTTGGGCACCGGGAAGAAGGCCAGCTCCGAGGGCTTGGTGGCCATCACGTCGCAGCAGCGCATCAGCAGGTCGGTGGCCGAGAAGGCCTGGAAGTGGCGCTGGAAGTGGAAGAGGGTGACGGGCTCGTCCGGCGCGTCCACACCGTCCAGGGTGTGATCCTCGCAGAAGGCCCCCAGCTGGGCGTAGCTCGTCAGCTTGGTGAAGGGCAGATCCAGGCGCTCCAGCTCCTGCGAGAAGGCGCGCTCCATGTGGTCGTGGTCCCCGGCGTTGAGCACCAGGCGCAGACGCCCCTCCCGCAGCCAGGGCTGCAAGCGCCGCAGCAGCGAGACGATGAAGACGCGCTGGGCGCCGGCACCGCCCACCGGCACCAGCAGGCGCAGGGGCCGCTTGGCCTCGCAGCGCGCGATGCGCTTGGCGCAGTCGGCCTCGGCGTTGGCGGCGATGGCGTGCGAGACCCAGTGGCCGGCCCAGGCCACCGATACGGCAGGCATGCCCAGCTGCAGCAGCCGCGTGTGGTAGCCCGGACTCTGGGTCAGGTTGAAGGCTCCGGGCACCAGCACGAAGTGCTGCGGGTAGTTGTCCACCACCATGTTGACCACCCGCTCGAAGCCGCTGACCACGGCGATCTGCCCGTTCAACGGGTAGCTGGCCACCACGGGCAGATCGCGCGGCAGGTCGCGCATCAGCGGCGAGACGCGCTCGGCCAGGCGGCAGGAGAAACGCAGCGAGTCCAGATCGCCCTGCTGCATCAGCTTGCCCCAGGCCCACTCCACGCTGCCCCCCATGTCCGCCGCGCGGCGCGACCAACTGCTGTAGGCGGCGTCGATGGCTGCGATGGTGTCGGCCTCGGGCGAGGGGATGTCCAGCAGGTCGTGCATCAGGGGACGCATGCCAAGGGCCAGGGCCCATGTGTAGGCCGAGTACGCGATGCGGTGGTGGCCAAAGCCCATGCGCACCGTGCCCACCACCAGGGAGCGATCGTCAGGCTCCCAGGTCTCGCCCTCTTCGGCCGCGCGCAGCACCTGCAGGCCGGGCACCAGGTCGAAGTCCCGGGGCGCCAGCGGGATGGCCCGCGAGGCGTCCGCTTTCAGGCCGCGCAGGCTGGCCCAGGCGGCGGCCCGCGCTTTCATCCGCTCGCCCCAGCCAGGCCCCTCGCCAAAGAAGACGCTGGCGATGTCGGGACGAGCCCCCTCATCGGGGGGGGCGGGATTGCGGCGCTGAAGCTGGTTGGCAGGGGGGACCATGGCGGCTCCTGTCGGGAATTTTCCTCCCTAACCCCCCGCCAGCAAACCAGGAGCGTCCTTCACACGCTGGCTATCTCGTACTCCACCACGATCACCGTGCCGCGCTCAGGCAGCGCGTCGCCGTGAAAGATGAGGTAGCCGCTATCGCTGTCGAAGGTCCAGCCACTGAGCTCGTCCTCGAAGATCTCGTCCAGGCTGCTCTCGTCGTCCTCGTCCTCGCCCACCCATACCCGGAAGTTCTCATTGAGCACCGGGGTGTACTCCAGCTGGAAGCGGGCGCGCTTGCCAGAGACGCTCAGGCCCATCTCGTCCATGATGTTGGAGAAGTCGTCCAGGCAGATATTCCCCGTGACGCCCCCCAGGTCGTTGGCCACCGAGGTGTAGCGGGTGCCCGGGACGGCGTCCTGGCATTGCTCGAGGTCCTTGGGGCCCACGATGGCCGAGGCCATCACCATGGATCTGTCGTCCTTCATCTCGCGGAAGGCCTCGACGTACTCGCTGGTGGGGACCATCAGGTCGAACATGTCGTAGCAGTCCGCGTCCGTGGCGTCGTCGGGCAGGGCGCCGCCGTCGGAGCAGTCGTTCTCGTCCGAGACGAAGATGATGGACAGAACGGCCTCGGAGCGCATGAAGCCGGCGTTGACATCCGAGATCCTGGGCTCGGAAAGGGCCTGGCGGGCGGCCTCCAGGCCACGCTCCTTGTGGGAGCCGTCGATGCCGACCTGGATGCGCTCGATGAACTCCTGCTCGTAGTCCTCGAGCTCGGCCGTCAGCACCGGCGGATCGCCCAGCATGGTCGCCTGATCGGGGTTCTTCACGTCCATGTCGGTGGTCACCACGCCGATGTGGAAGACGATGTTGGTGGACTCGAGGTGGCTGATGAAGGCGGCGAACTGCTCACCAACCTTCTTCTGTTCCTGGGCCATGGACTGGGAGTCGTCCACCACCCACAGGATGTCCACATCGGCCGGCGGCTCCTGGTAGAAGACATCGCGCTGCACGGCGCGATGAGCCGCGTTCTCGATCTGACAGCCAGCCGTGCACAGGCCCAGCAGGGTCATGGAACGCCACATCTGGTTCAACCTCGAAATGCTACGAGCAGGACGGCCGTGAGGGCATGCAGCGTAGCGGGAAACAAGACGCGCTGGCAAGGCTGCCCTGAGGTCCCTGCCAGAGGTTGACAGAAGCATTGCGCAGGCCTCAGCGCGACGACATGTCCGCCCACCCGCGCCGCCACGTGGCGCGCGCAGAGGCGGCCAGCCGCCAGAAAACAGCGCTGCGCCGCCAGAAAATCAAGACCCGGGCTGGGGTCGACGGCAGCGATTGGCGCCAGAAGGGCGACGCAGACGCTGCGCAGCACGGATGAAGCGAACCCGCGAACAGGACGTGAGGCTGATAGCATCTATGGATAAGGGCTCCACAGCCCCCCGGCGCCCCCCGCAGCCCGGCCGTAGCAGGAGGACCCATGTCCCAGTGCCCCCCCACAGAAACGCAGACCCGAACCGTAGACGGTCTGGACCGGGCTGCGACCGTGGCGAGGTACATCTCAAAGGTGCGACTGCTGGCCCACCGCATCGCCGTGCGCCTGCCAAGCGGAGCGACGATCACCCGGGACGATCTGATTTCCTACGGTTCCATTGGCCTCTTGGAGGCTTTTGACCACTACCAGCCTTCCTACGGCATCCGCTTTGGCACCTACGCCGAACACCGAATCCGAGGCGCCATGCTCGATGCCCTGCGCGCAGAAGATCCTCTGAGCCGCCGTCAGCGGACCTTGGCGCGCCAGATCGAAGAGGCGGCGCGCCACCTGGCCCACGAAGAGGGAGGCATCCCCGAGCCCAGTGCCATCGCCGAGCGCCTGGGGCTGCCCCTGGAGGTCTACTATCGCGCCAAAGAGAGCCTGACGGCCTCTCAGCCCCTGAGCCTGGTGGAGACAGAGCCCTCCGACGACAAGCCCGGCCTGCCGCGCGCCCAGCTCCCCCCGGCCTCGGGCAGCGAAGAGGTCATATCAGACCTGCTCCGCAAGGACACCCTGCGCGTCATCCAGCGGGCCCTGGCCAAGCTCTCCCCACGCCGCCGGCAGCTGGCAGAGTACTACTACCTGCGCGGACTCGGCCTGGCGCAGATCGGAGAGATCGTCGGCCTCAGCACATCGCGCGTCAGCCAGATCCTGAAAGAGGCGCGCGGGGCCCTGGGGGAGTCCATCAAGCGGGAGGCCCGCGCCCAGGGGCTCAGCTGGCGCGAGACCATAGGGCGCGCAGACGCCTGAAGGCGCCCACGCTCCCGGCAGCCTGCATTCCTGTCGTCAGTCCCCGAAAGAACCACAGCCGAGGTCTTCCTGACCCAGGTAGGGGTTCTTGATCTCGGGATCGGACTGCAGCCAGCTGGACTCGACCTTGGAGCAGGTGGCCACCGCCACCTTGAGGTCGCCGCCCTGGTGGGCCTGGGCCAGCTCGATGGTCTTGCTCGAGATGTCGCCGAACTTGCCCCGCAGATCCTCGAGCGAAGCGCTGGCGCTGCCGGTCAGCAAGCCCTGCAGATCGGTGGCGATGGCCCTGGCCTCTTCCGAGAGGGCGGCGTCCTTGGCGGCGGACTTGACGCGACCGTTGAAGGCCATGCCCTCGCCCTGGGCCTTGGCCTGGTCGTCGGCAGCCAGGGCCTGGGAGAGATCCAGGCATTCCTGGACGATCTTCTTCACGCCCTCTGGCGTGCAGCAGGGGAAGGACGCGCTCTCGAAGGCGGCGGTGGCCTCGTCGACCTCCTCCTCTTCGCCTTCCTCCTCTTCGCCTTCCTCCTCTTCGCCTTCCTCTTCTGCCTCTTCGCCGTCGGCCTCCTCCTCGCCATCCGCCGAAGCGGCGTCGTCAGCGGCCTCCTTCGCCTTGTCCATGACCCCGCCGCAGCCAAGGGCGAAAGCCAGGAAGGCACCTGCCGTCAAGATCATCCTCTTCATCTCTTCCTCTCCTTTCTCCGCCCCGGCATCCCGGAGCGCGACTCGCCTGATCCAGGCTCTCCTAACCGCTTGTCGACGATCGGAAACCGCTTCGTCTCGCAATGAGCCTGAGCCGGCCTTCGTGATAGGGCAACAAGGCCGCCCCATACGTACCTCCGAGGTCTCCATGCGGTCCTTGTTTCCGTCCCTGCTGATCCTCACGCTGCCCGCCTGCCGCGCGGACGAGGACAGTGGGAGCCCGGTGTCCAGCTCCGTGCCCTGGTCGGCCGAGCTGCCCTTTCTGCGAGAGGAAATTGCGCAACCGCGGGGCTTTCTGCCCCTGCGCAGCATCCTGCACTTCCACTCGCCCTACTCCCACGACGCCTGCGATGGCGAGGGCTACGACGAGGGCCAGCTGGACGAGCAGTGCCTGGCCGAGCTGCGCGATGGCTTGTGCCGCACGCGCATAGACCTGGCCTACCTGTCGGACCACCCGGACTACGCCGCCTGGCATCCCTTCGAGGACATCCTGCTGTTCCGCGAGGACGACCAGGCCGTGACCGTGGCCGGCGAGACCGTCGCCAACCGCATCCAGTGCGCCAACGACCACCAGACGCTGTTGATGGCGGGCATCGAGGACACGCTGATGCCCCTGGGCCTGGATCGCCACGCCGCGGCCTACGGCAAGGAAGCCCACGACCTGTACAACAGCAGCGGCCAGGAGATCTTCGACGCCGCGACGCTGGCTGGGGGTCTGGTCTTTCAGGCGCACCCCGAAGAGCGCGACATGAAGACCCTGGAGGCGCGCCAGGACATGGGCCTGACAGGCCTGGAGATCTTCCAGCTGCACGCCATCCTCGATCCCGGGTCTCGCCAGGACATCTACGGCCTGGACGCCTTCGGCTGGGTGCAGGACATCGCGCCCTTCACCGACGAGGACGGCACGGCCGAGCCCGACCTGCTCTTCGCCGCCTTCCACCAAGAGCTGGAACCCAACCTGGAGCGCTGGGATCACCTGTTGGCACGCGGCCCCTCGGTGGGCATCGCCGCCACCGACGCCCATCGCAACGTGCTGCCCATGGAGCTGCGGGATGGCGAGCGCCCCGACGGTTACCGCCGCAACTTCCGCTGGTTCAGCAACGTGCTGCTCAGCGCATCAGGCGAGGATCCGGCGGACGCGGACGAGGCCCTGGCCGCAGGAAGGCTCTTCCTGGCCTTCGAGATCTTCGGCACGCCCGACGGGTTGGCCTTCTGGTACGAGGACGCCGCGGGCGAGCCCTACGAGCAGGGGGAGAGCTGCCAGGGCTGCGCCGGGGGAACGCTGCACCTGGACTGCCCCCAGGTCTCGACCAACTCACCCCAGGATGGCGTCAACGAGGCCGAGATCAAGGCTGTCATCTTCCGCGATGGTGAGAGCTGGCAGCAGGGCTGCGGCAGCTTCGCCCTGGACGAGCCGGGCAACTACCGTGCCCGCATCGACATCCTGCCCGCCCACCTGACGCCCTTCTTCGGCGCGGATCCCGAGCCCTTCCTGCACGAGTACCCCTGGGTCTACACCAACGCGCTGCGCATCCTGGACTGAGGCACGGCCTCAGGGCCGGCGCCAGCGCTCGTGCAGCCAGAGCCAGTTGTGGGGTCGTTGCCGGATGAGCTCCTCGCTGCAGGCCGTCAAGCGCGCCGTGTCCTCGGCCACCTGGCCCACCAGCTCCAGGGGAGGCAGCACCTCGATCACGTGCCGGCCGATGCCCGCACGGTAGTAGTGCAGCGGGAAGACGGGCAGGCCGGTCTTCATGGCCGCCGCGGCCAGGGCGGGGCTGGTCCAGGCCGGGCGGCCGAAGAAGGGCACGGGTAGGCCCTTGTTGTGGCGCTGATCCAGCAGGAAGACCAGCAGGCGCCCCTCTGAGAGCTGCCGGTAGACCTCCGGCATGCTGTCCCGGGGGGGCAGCAGACGCATCTTCATGGCGGTGCGGATGCGCTCCATCAGGGCCGCGACCTGCGGCTGGGCGGGCACCCTGACGATGGTGGTGGCCGGCAGGTCGATGTCGCGGTTGGTCATGGGCCCGCAGAGATCCCAGGAACCGTAGTGCCCCGCCAGGAAGAAGGCGCCCTGCCCGCTGGCCAGGTGGTCCAGCAGCGGCTGGAAGTCGCGGTAGTCGATCTTCACCAGGCCCGGGCGACGCAGCTCTCCCAGCAGCTCGAAGTAGCCCAGCACCAGGCCCGCCATCATCCTTCGCAGCGCCGGGCCAGGGGCCAGCGCGGGCAGAGCCGCCCGGAAGTTGGCCACTGCCGCGCGCTTGCGGATCGGCAACACGGTCCACCACAGCCAGGCCAGCCACCAGCCAAGGGCCCAGGCCAGGCGCAGGGGAGTGTGGGAGGCGAGACGGATGAAGAGGGAGAACATCCTAGGCAGCGTACCACCGGGATGCGGCGCGGGCAGGAGTTCCTGGCGGCAGGATTCGTTGCGGCCGGTATCCTTGCCCCACTCCGCGCTCCGGGTGAAGGAATCGCTCCCTCCCTGCCGGAAGCAGCTGCTCATGAACGCCTTCCTCTCCCGCCTGGCCGAGCCCCCCCCCCTGCTGCTGGACGGCGGCCTGGGCACCATGCTGATGAACCGCGGCCTGCCCGCCGGCGCGCCGCCTGAGCGCTGGGTGCTGGAGCGCCCCGAAGAGCTGCTGGCCGTGCACAAGGCCTACGTGCGGGCCGGCAGCGAGGCCATCCACTGCTGCAGCTTCGGCGCCAACCGGCCGCGACTGGAGCCCTTCGGCCTGCAAGACCGCTGCAAGGAGATCAACCGCCAGGCGGTGGCCCTGGCCCGCCGGGCCCAACCGCGCTTCGTGCTGGGCGACGTGGGCCCCAGCGGCCACTACCTGCCGCCGGTGGGCAAGGCCAGCCAGGACCAGTGGCGCACCGCCTACCTGGAGCAGGGGCGTCTGCTGGCCGAGGAGGGCGTGGACGCCTTCCACATCGAGACCATGAGCGACCAACGCGAAGCCATCACCGCGCTGCGCGCCCTGCGCCAGGTGGCGCCCGACGTGCCCGTGATGGTCTCGATGACCTTCGACCAGAAGAAGCGCGGCTTCTTCACCATCATGGGCGACCGCCTGGCCGCCACGCTGCGCGCCCTGGCCGAAGAAGGGGCCGCCGTGGTGGGCGCCAATTGCACGCTCACCAGCCCGGGCATGCGCGCCCTGGCCGAAGAGGCCCTGGCGGCCGTGGATCTGCCCCTGGTGCTGCAGCCCAACGCGGGCCAGCCCCAACCCACCGCCCAGGGCGTGCGCTACGACCAGCAGCCCGAGGTCTTCGCCGAGGACATGGCCGTCCTGGCGGCCCTGGGCGTGGCCGTGGTGGGAGGCTGCTGCGGCAGCGATCCGCGCTTCATCCAGGCCCTGCGCCAACGCCTGAACGGAGCGGCCGGGTGATCCCAAGCCGCATCGTCCAGCTCGAGCTCGCCCTGCAGCGCGACGAGGTGGTGCGCTTTCTGGACTACCCCGCCGGCCACCAGCCCCCGACGCGCATCGAGCGCCTGCTGGCCGAGGTGCTGCGGGAGGCGTGCCAGCTGGCCAACGGCCGCGGCTGCTTCTCCCTCCTACCGGCCTCCCAGGCCCCCGAGCTGGGGCTGGAGGATCCGGGCGCCGAAGGCCTGGTCCTGGGCTTGGTCACGGCCGGTCCGGCCCTCGAGCGCCGCGCCCACGAGCTGGCGCAACAGGGCCAGCTGACCCGCGCCCTGCTGCTGGACGCAGCCGGCAGCGCCGCGGCCGAAGAGACCGCCGACCGCCTGAGCGCCCTGGTCACCGCTGAAGAGGGCCAGGCCTCTTCTTGCCGCATCAGCCCCGGCTACGGCAGCTGGCCCTTGCAGGCCCAGCCCAGCATCTTCGCCCGCCTGCCTGCCGCCGAGCTGGGCGTGGAGCTCTCCCCTTCCTTGATGATGCTGCCCCGCAAGAGCATCTCCTTCGCCCTCTGGTTGGGTGCTGGCCAGCGGCCCGCCCGCGGCCTGGCGGGCTGCAGCCGCTGCCAGCTGGCCCATTGCCGCTACCGCCGAGCGCCCGTCCAGCCTCCATCCCCCCGTCCCCGCGAGGATTCCCCATGACCGACGCCGTCCGCCCCAAGCTGCAGCTGCTGACTCCCCAGGACGCGGAGAGCATCGTCGGCCAGGCCTGCGGCGCGCTGGAGACCGCCGGGGTGCTGGTGGAGAACGGAGAAGCCATCGACCTGCTGCTGGAGGCTGGCGCCAGCGAGCAACAGGGCCGCATGCGCTTGCCCGAGGCGCTGGTACGGGAGCAGGTGGCCGAGGCGCCCCGGCGCATTCGAATCTTCGACCGGGACGGCGCGCTGGCCATGGACCTGCGCGAAGACCGGGTGCACTTCGACCCCGGCTCCGCCGCCATCCACATCTACGACGCGGCCGCCAATCGCCGACGCGACGTGAGCAGCCGCGACGCCGTGGACCTGGCCCGCCTGGTGGAGGGCCTGCCCTGCTACGCGGCCCAGGCCACGGCCCTGGCGCCCAGCGACGTGCCCCGGGAGGTGGCGGACCGCTACCGCCTGTTCCTGGTGCTGAACAACGCCCGCAAGCCCGTCATCACCGGCACCTTCCTGAAGGACGGCTTCGCGCCCATGCGCGCCATGCTGGCTGCGGTGCGGGGCGGCGAGCAGGCCTTGGCGGAGAAACCCCTGGCCATCTTCGACTGCTGCCCCAGCCCGCCCTTGAAGTGGAGCGATCTGACCTGCCAGGCCCTGATGGACTGCGCCCGCAGCGGCATCCCGGCCGAGCTCGTCTCTATGCCCCTGACCGGCGCCACCTCGCCCGTCACCCTGCGCGAGGCCGTGGTGCAGCACTGCGCCGAGAACCTCTCCGGCGTCGTCATCCACCAGCTGACCAGGCCCGGCGCACCCATCATCTTCGGCGGCTGCCCGTCGGCCTTCGACATGCGCAAGGGCACCACGCCCATGGGCGCCATCGAGACCATGATGATCGACTGCGCCTACGCCCAGGTGGGCAAGCACCTGGGCCTGCCCACCCACGCCTATATGGCCCTGTCCGACGCCAAGTGCCCCGACTACCAGGCCGGCTTCGAGACCGGCATCGGCGCGGTGTTGGCGGCGCTGGCCGGAATAAACCTGGTGTCCGGGCCCGGCATGCTGGACTTCGTGCTCTGCCAGTCGCTGGAGAAGCTGCTGCTGGACCACGACCTCTGCGCCATGGCACTGCGCCTGGCGGCCGGCATCCAGCGCCGCGAGGGCGACCCGGTGGCCCTGATCCAGGAGCTGGTGGGCATGTCGTCCTTCCTGGGTCACAAGCACACGCGGCACAACTGGCGCCAGGAGCTGTCGCTGCCCTCGGCCCTGGTGGACCGCGACACCTACCACGACTGGGAGCGCCTGGGCGCTCGCTGGGCCCACGAACGCGCCAGCGACGAGGTGGCCGCCCGCCTGGCCAAGGCCGACGTTCCGGCGCTGGCCCCCGAGGTGGGGAAGGAGCTGGAGCGCATCATGCTGGCGGAGCTGGGCAGGTTCGGGGTGCAAGAGCTGCCGGGGGGGTGAACCGGTATGAAGGTCTTCGTCACAGGCGGCAACGGCTTCATCGGCAACCGCGTCGTGCGCCGGCTGCACACCGCGGGGCACCAGGTGCGCTGCCTGCTGCGCGCCAGCTCCAGGGACCGCCGGCTGGAGGACCTGCCCTTCGAGCGCCACCTGGGCGACCTGCGAGAACCGGACACGCTGGCCGCAGGCATGCAGGGCTGCCAGGGCGTGATCCACCTGGCCAGCCTGTCGGCCTGGGAGCAGATCCGCTCGCCGCTGATGCGCGAGATCGTCGTCCAGGGCACCACCAACGTGCTGCGGGCCGCGCAGCGGGCCGGCGGCCTGCGCACGGTCTTCGTCTCGAGCTGCGCCGCCATCAACGGCACCCGGGAGCCCGTGGTCCAGGACGAGAGCGCGGCCTTCACGCTGCCGCCCGAGCCCTTCGTCTACGCCACGGCCAAGCGCGACGCCGAGCGCATCTGCCATCGCCACGCCGCCGACGGGCTCCCCGTGGTCATCGTCAATCCCTGCGAGGTCTACGGCCCCCACGACGACGATTTCATCACGGCCTCGTACCTGCGCGACGCCATCAAGGACTGGCCCGCCCTGGCTGTGCGGGGCGGCGCGGCCGTGGCCCATGTGGACGACATCGCGGCCGGCATCGTGGCGGCGTTGGAGAAAGGACGCTCCGGGGAGCGCTACATCCTGGGGGGCGACAACCTGACCGCCCGCCAGATCATCGAGCTGACCCTGCGGGCCGCCGGCCAGCAGGACAAGCGCATCATGCAGCTGCCCAACCGCCTGACCCTGGGCCTTGTCAGGCTGCTGGCCAGGCTGCGCCTGCCCACCCCCGTGCACCCCGATCTGCTGGCCCACGCGGTGCTCTTCTGGTACGTCGATTGCTCGAAAGCGCAGAAAGAGCTCGGCTACGCCTGGCGGCCCGCCGAGCAGGTGCTGCAAGAGGTGGTGGATTGGTTGCGGGAGACGGGGCATCTCTAGTCCCTCGTCACATCAATGTGACGAGGGACTAGCTGCGCATGGGAATTCCCACGACGCCAAGGGCGTTAGGTGCCTCCCATGCCCTGGCTCGCGCTCCTGCTCACGCTGCCCCTGGTCCTCGCGGACGACGAGGCCGCAGAGGTCCCCGCCGAGGTCGAGGGGGTGCCGGAGACCAGCGATGAGCCCGCACCGGCCGAAGACGCCGCGACCACGCCCGCTGCGGAGCCCATCCTGATCCACCTGGACATCGCCCTGCCCTCGGCGCTGGACGGCCTGGATCAGGCCGCGGGCGAGCTGTCGCAGGAACCCACGCTGGAGCTGGGGGACCTGAAGGAGCTGGCCCGCGATCACGCGTTGCTGCGCGGCCGCTTCGGCCTGCGACCGCGCCTGGCCTGGACGGGCTGGGCAGGGGACTCCGGTTGGGGAATGCGCGGCGGGCTCGCCCTGCGCCACCGCTGGTGGTCGCTGCTGCCCATGGGGCCCCAGTGGCTGGGTGAGAGCACGCTCTCCGCATCCCTGGCCTTTGCCGGGGCCCGGGGCCCCGAGGCCTCGCTCTCCAGCCTGGCCGGCGCCTGGCTGGGTCCGGTGGCCCTGCTGCTGGGCCCCAGGCTGGCCTGGGACCGCACCAGCTACACCGACGGTCCGCAGCTCGAGAGCGGCCTGACCCTGGGCCCCCTCGTCAGCCTGTCCGCCGAGCTGGGCCCCATCGCTTTGCAGGCCGGGGGCGGGCCCGGCTGGCTGCTGGCGGGCCAACGCAGCGCCGAGCAGCTGCCCCTGCGCGCCGAGCTGCTGGGCATGGCGGGCCTGGGCCTGCAGCGGGGCGTCATCCAGTGGACCCTGCGCGGGCAGGGGCGACACACCGAGGCCGGCACCCTGCTGGAGGCCTCCCTGGGCCTCAGCCTGCGCCTGGAGTAGACCATGTGGCCTCTGCTCATCCCCCTGGCCCTGGCCGCCCCCCCTGATGGCGTGGACGTCGAGGACGTGGATCTCTGGGAAGCGCGCAGCGAGGCGCTGCTCGCCGGACCGCAGGGCTGCTGGGAGCTGGAGGGCGACGCCCGCGTGCGCGCGGCCGTGTTCACGCCGGGCGGCCTGCTGGGCAAGCCCAGCCGCGTGCAGACCACGCTCAGCGGTCCCTGGACCGGTCGCATGGAGGACGGGCTGTGGACCCGCCTGGAGCACCAGCTGCAGCCCACCCAAGAAGGGGGAAAGCTCGACGTCACCGGCCTGCCCCTGCACCCCATGGTGGGCCGCGTCGCGCTGCAGAGCGGCGAGGACGACGACGAGCAGGAGGCCGGCCAGGAAGGCGGCAAGGTCTCGGCGGGCATCAGCTCCGAGGGCGTGACGCTGGATGCCCAGGCCTGGAGCAAGGCCGCCAACCTGGTGGACGACATCATCGAGGCGGTGGATCCCGAGGCCGTGCTGGCCTACGCCAGCTGGGACGAGGCCCGCCAAGGCGTGGAGGTGGTGCGCTCCATGCCCCTGGGGCCCCGTGCCAGCGCAGACGAGGTGACCCTGCGCAGCTTCCTGCCCCTGGATGGCCGACCGCGCAGCCTGGACGTGGAATTCCCAGCGCGCATCCGCATGGGCAGCTGGCCCGTCCGCGTCACCCTGATCGAGCCCCAGCTGCACCTGGTCTCCCTCCCTTCGCCCCAGGGCCTGTTGCCGGCCCACGAGAGCCTCTCAGCCATCCTGGGTGTGCTGGGCTTCACCCTGGGCTACGAGCAGACGCTGGCCTACCGCAAGGCCACGCCCTGCAGCCAAGCCGAGTGACCCTTCGCCACACACGAGGAACGCATGAACCGTAGCAAGCACGCATGCCTGGCCGCCCTGCTCGCCCTCCCGTCCCTGTCGGGCTGCAAGGGCGCCTGCATCTCTCCCTGCGAGAAGCTGTATCTCGGCGCCGACAGCTGCGAGATCATGCGCCCGGGCACGTCCCAGGAGGATCTCTACGAGGCCTGCATGGATCATTGCGGCGAGGCCATGGCCCAGTCCGGCGACATCGGCGACTACGATCCCGACGAGCGACAGGGCAGCAGCGCAGCGGCCTCCCTGGAGAACCGCGCTCAGGCGCAGGCCTGGATCGAGTGCATCGAGGAGACCTCCTGCGAGGACCTCAACCTGGGCTATTGCGCACCGGTGTGGTAGGGCCTGACGCCTATTCGGGCAGCTCTTCATGGTAGAGTTTCCAGGCGGGTTCTTGTCCCCTCTCTTCGCCTCGGAGCCGTCATGCGAACCACTCTCCGCGTTCTCATCCCCAGCTTGCTCCTGCTCACCTGGACCTTCGCCGTCCAGGCCGCCCAGCCCCTGCGGGTGGGGCTGTCTGGCAACTACCTCCCCCTGCACGGCATCGAGGGCGGCCGGCTGGTGGGCCTGGAGGTGGATCTGGCCCGCGCCCTGGGCGAGCAGCTGGGGCGCGAGGTCAGCTTCGTCAATCCCAAGGCCTTCTCCATGAGCTCCCTCTCCGCCCTGCGTGCCGGCAAGGTGGACATCAGCCTGAACTCGGTCACCATCACCGCGGCACGGGCCGAGACCGTCTCCTTCACCCGGCCCTACGTGACCCTGCGCTACCGCCTGGCCGCCCCTCCGGGCACCTCCATCTCCTCTCTTGGCGCGCTGACAGGCAGGGTGGCCCTGCCCTCGGGGCCCACCCTGGAGGCCGCCCGCGCAGCCATGCCCAAGGCCACCCTGCTGGAGGCCGGCTCGCCCCATGAGGCGGTGGGCATGCTGCTACGGGGAGAGGCCGACTACGTCTGCAACGAAGACGTGGGGCTGTTGCTGTCCATCGGCGACACGGACCTGGTCCTGGCAGGGCCCGCCTTCGGCGAGTCCCCCCTTGGCATCGCCGCGCCCCTTGGGCAGGCCGACCCCTTCGACCATGCCCTGGCCGCCATCGAACCCCAGCTGCGGGGCCTGATCGACAAGTGGTCTCCTGGCGTGCAGAAGGCGCAGGCCAAAGAGAACCTGGTGACCGTGAAGGACTCCTTCAACCGGGTCATCTCCCCCGACAACGAGAGCCTGCTCTACAGCGACGTGCTCACCATCAAGGGCGAGACCTCGGCCGACTGCTCCAAGATCACAGTCCAGGCCCGCAACCCCGACCAGGGCATCTCCACTGACTACACGCTGAGCAAGTACAAGCTGGGGCAGACAGCCTACGCCTACAACGTGCGCAAGGACTACGGCAACATCGCGGTGGGCCACAACTACTACAGCTTCACCGCCCACTGCGGCGGCCGGAACCTCGTCTCGGAGATCGTGCTCTACTTCCACGAGGACGAGGCGGGCGAGATCGACATGGCCGAGGTGGGCAAGCCGGTGGTCTACCTCTACCCGCAGCAGGAGCTGCAGGTGCGCGTGGCGCCGCGCCCCGAGCACGGCGTCACCTACGTGGAGCCTGAGCTGCTGGAGGACGGCAGCTGGCAGGTGCTGGCCCATCCCGACGGCAGCATCCTGGACCCGCGCGACGGGCAGCTGTGGCCCTACCTCTTCTGGGAGGGCAACGCCCGCTTCGATCCGCCCGAGGCCGGCTTCGTGGTGGCCCGCCAGGATCTGGAGCCCTTCTTCGCCCACAAGCTGGCCTTGCTGGGCCTGGCGCCGCAGGAGATCGAGGATTTCCTGGGCTTCTGGATCCCTGCCCTGCAGGGGGCACCCTACCACCTGTTCAGCTTCCTGCCCCTGCAGCTGCTGGAGCGCCACATGCCCCTGGACGTGGAGCCCGCCCCCGACACCCTGATCCGCGTCTACTTCGACCACCTGCCCCTGCCAGCCGCGCTGGTCTTTCCCGAGCAGCAGCTGCAACCGGGCCCGGAGCGCGTGGGCTTCACCGTGGTGGAGTGGGGCGGCCGCCTGGATCGCGCGCGGCCCTGAACGCCCCGTGCGCCTGACGCCGCTGCTGCTGCTCGGCCTGAGCTGCCGCTCTGCCGTGCTGCAGGAGCGGCACGTGCCCCCCTCCCTTTGGCCGCGCATCCTGGCCGAGCCGGCGCGCACGCCCGTTCCGCAGGGCACAGCCGGCATGGTCCTGCCTCATGACGTGCTGGCGGCCCCCGACCTGGCCGCCAGCTACCGCGCCTGGGCGGCGGTGGCCGACCCGCAGCTGGTGCTGCTGATCAGCCCCAACCACTTCGAGCGCGGCCAGGCGCCGATCCAGTCCTTCGACGGGGCCTACCGCTGCCACGATGGCCAGCTGCTGCTCAGCACGGAGCGCCTGGCGCGCCGCCTGCAGCGCCAGGGCCTGGTCTCGCTGGAAGAGGTCTCCTTCGCGGAAGAGCACGGCATCGCCACGCACGTCGAGTACCTGCACCACTTCTGGCCCCAGGCCCGCATCCTGCCCCTGATCCTGAAGGCCGAGATCGACCCTGGGCTGCTCGCCATGCTGGCCGCCGCCTTGCAAGAGCAGCTCGATCCCGCCAACACGGTCGTGGTGGCCAGCGTGGATTTCTCCCACTACCTGCCCCAGGCTGCGGCCCACTTCCACGACCAGCGCGCCTGGGCCGCCCTGCGCAACTTCGACCGCCCGGGCTTCGCCGGGCTGGAGGCGGACTCCTCCCTGCCCCTGGACCTGCTGGCGCAGCTGATGGAGGCGCGCGGCTGCCAGCGCGCCACGCTGCTGCAGCACGGCAACAGCCAACAGCGCTTCCCCGACCGCGCCCTGGAGCGGACCATCAGCTACCTGCACGTGGCTTTTTCGCCAGGACAGCGCCAGCCCCTGGCCCAGGTCAGCCTGCAGTTCTTCGGAGACGCCATCTTCGACCGCGGCGTGCTGCCGGACCTGGTGATCAATCCGGAGCCCGAGGTGCACTGCCCCGCGCGCGCCAAGGCCCGCCACTACCAGCTGCTAGCCGGCCTGGAGGGCCCAGAGAAGCGCTTCTTCATGGGCACGGACCTGAACCTGCTCAACCTGGAGGGCCCCATCGCGGCCAGCTCGCCGGCTGCGGACAAGGGCGTGGTCTTCAACCACGCGCCCGCGGCGCTCGACTTGCTGGCGCAGTATGGCTTCGGGGCCGTCAACCTGGCCAACAATCACATCCTGGACCACGGCCGGCAAGGCGCCGAACACACCCGCCAGCTGCTGCGGGAGCGCGGCATCGTCCCCTTCGGCGACTACGCCAGCGACCGCGAGAGCTGCGCCCTGGTGCAGCGCCACGGGCTGCGCATCGCCCTGTGCGGCTTCAACGACGTGGGCCAGGTGATGAGCCTGGCGCTGGCCGGCGAGCAGCTGCGCCGCTGGCGCCAGCGGGCCGATTTCCTACTGGTCAACATGCACTGGGGCCAGGAGTACGCGGCCTTCCCGGACGCGCGCCAGGAACAGGTGGGCGCCTTCCTGGCGGAGCAGGGGGCCGACCTGGTCATCGGCCACCACCCCCACGTGGTCCAGCCGCTGGAATTCAGGGACGGCTGCCCCATCTTCCACTCCCTGGGGAACTTCGTCTTCGACCAGCACGAACCGCCGGAGACGGGCGTGGGCCTGTCGGTAGGGGTGGTGCTCGAGAAGCTGCCCGAGCGGCGCAGCATGAGCTTCCACCTCTTCCCCTTCCACACCGGCGGCGGCCAGCCGCACGCCTTCACCGTGGAGGAGAGGGAGAGCTTCTTGGCCTACTACCTGCAGAGCTGCGAAGAGTGGCGCGTCCACGGGCCCGTGGATCTGCGGGTGGAGTGAACTCTGACCTGGGGGAGCCAGAACCAATCAGCTGTTCTGATGTCCCCTACGGGCCTCCCGCGCGGGGATCCCCCTCCCCTGCGGGGCACCCTCTCACTACGTCCGTCCCGCCGCTCGCGGCCCTTCGGGGAGGCCTCTCAACGTGCTGATCGGTCAGACCGGTTCAGGTGCTGGAATCGCACAGGATTTCACGTCGAGGTGACTAAGGTCCGAAGACCTCCAGCACGGTCCGCAGGGCCTCGTCGGCCCGCCGGATCACCCCCTCGCCCCGAAGAACTCATCGACCAGGGCCACGCAGAGCCGATCCAGTACGGCCTTGTCCGCCCGCTCCGGCAGCGCGCAGCGCCCCTGCCGGCAGATCTTCGTCATGGCCGCGTCCTGGTCCTCAGCCCACTGCAGCAGCTCGTCGTAGGCCCAGGCGCCGCTCTGGATGGCCAGCAGCTCCTCGGCGTCCTCGCGCCACACGTTCACGCGGCCGCTGCGCAGAAGCTCCAGGCCCATCTTCAGCAGGCGCACCAGGTGCATGGCGTGCTTGCAGTCGTAGCCGAAGCGCGCCTCCAGGGCGGCGCGCCGCGGGTTGCGGCAGCGCAGCCAGCTCTGGTAGTTGCGCCACTCCTTGCGCGCGGCCAGGTATTGGCGCTCCAGCTGGGCCACCTCGATGAAGTTCTCGCTGAAGCCCAGCAGGCGAGCCGCGGCCTGCCAGCGCTCGTCGGCCCCGATGCGCAGCTCGCCCAGGTAGCGCTCGATCTGGCCCATCACGTAGACCTTCTGGGATTCCTCCATGCCGCCGTAGTCGATGCTCCACTCGTCCAGCTTCTTGCGCACGGCGGCCAAGGCCTGGGCCAGCTGGCCCTTGGGGATCAAGGTCTGCTCGGGCAGGCCGAAGTCGGCCCGGCTGGGCGCGCGCTGCGGAGGCTTCAGCAGCCAGCGGCGATGACGCTCGATGCGCGCCAGCTGGCTGAAGGCGTAGCCCGAGAAGCGGTGCCTGGCGGCGGCGGACAGGAAAGCGCGCCGCCCCTGCCGCAGCCGCTCCCCCAGGGCGGTGCAGATGCGCAGCTCGGCGTCGCGGCAAAAAAGCACGTCCAGGATGTTGGGGTTGCAGTCGGCGGCCAGGGTGAAGAACTTGCGGATGCCGTAGACCGAGCCCTCCAGCTTCTGCTGGCGGATGGCGCGCCGCTCCTGGGGGGTGAACAGCCCGAAGGCCTCGCGGGGCAGCTCGCGCAGGGCGGCCTGTTCATCGATGGAGGTCAGGCGGGAACGTTCCTGGGGACTCAGATCCAGGAAAGCCGTCATGTCCTGCTCGCGGTCGGCTTGCTCGAAGCGGTCGCGAAATCCGAGGAAATAGCGCCGTGGCGGGATGGCGGTGCCGCGCAGGTCCACGTCGGATTCCTCGTGGTGCGTGCCGTAGGCCCGCGAGCCGGAGACGGTCAGCAGGATCGTGTGGGGGCGCAGGTCGAAGTCCATGGGATCTGCGTATCACAAGCGCGGGGGGCAAGACGCTCCCTTGGTGGGGGGATACCATGCCACCGATCCCTCAGAGCCGCCACCGCACCCCCACCCGCATCCCTAGCCCGCGAACAAGCTTTCGAGGTGCTATGATCAGCTGACTTCCGGGCCCGAGCGCCCGGACACACTGGCGTGTGGCCAGGAGCCAAGTCCGGAGCGACAGCGTGCAGCGAAAACAGCTTCATAGGCAAAAGGACAGCGCACTGCAGCAGGTCGGCCCCGACCGAATCGCAGAGCGCAGCGAACAGGACCGCGTCGCCTCGCTCTGGCACGAGCTGAACGAGCGGCTCGGCGCAGCCGACATCCAGGCCATGCTGAGCGAGGAAGCCCGCGACGAGCAGGCGATCTACCTGCAGCACCTGCTCAAGCTCGCCCAAGGCTCGGCGCTGGACGTCACCCCCTACCTGCCCTGGAACGCGCCCCTCTCCTGGAATCGCTGGATCACCCCCTACTACCGCGTACTGCAAGCCGAGTCCGAGCGCTCCGCGGAGGCCGCGCCCCAGGTGGAGCCCAGCAGCGTGGATCTCTCCGTCGGCCTGCCCACGGCCCAGGCGGCCGACCCCATCGAGGCCGCCTTCACAGAGCCCCTGGGAGCACCCGCGGCCCAGGAAGAGGCCGAGCCCGTCGCCGTCGCCGCCGCCAGCACCCGCACCGCGCGGGGGGGGGGGGGGGGGGGGGGCGGCGGGGCGGGCGGGGGGGGGGGGGCGCGGGGCG
>CAYVQL010000006.1:28321-73136 GCA_964454135.1 uncultured Enterobacterales bacterium
GGAAGCCGCCCCCCAGGAAGAGGACCCCCAGACCCGCAGCTTCATGAGCTCCCTGGCCGCCGCCGGCCAGGGTCGCCCCCTGAGCGAGCGCGAGCAGGCCTTCGTCACCCGCGTGCTTGGCCGCCCGCTGCAGAACCTGCGCATCCACGAAGGGCCCTCGGTGCGCCACGCGGCCCAGGCCATCGACGCCCGCGCCTTTGCTATGGGACAAGACATCTACCTGGGCGAAGACGTGGATCTCGACCGCCCCGAGGGCGCCGAGCTTCTGGCCCACGAGGCCACCCACGTGGCCCAGCACGAGCAGAACCGCCTGCCCGATCCCGAGGGCCCAGGCCTGTCCGTCTCCTCCCCCAGCGACTCCCACGAGCGCGAGGCCTACGCCCAGGGCCGCGCAGGCCGCAAGCTGGCCCAGGCCCAGCCCGAGGCCGACGCCTGGGGCCTGGCCCAGGCTCCCGAGCTGGACATCGTGGGCCGGGCCATCGTGGAGCAGCTGCGCAGCGCCCTGCCCGCCACGCCTCCCTCGCCGCCCGCCAGCGTGGTACGCCAAGCGCTGGCTCAGCTGCTGCAGGGCCAGGTGCTGGAGCTGGTACGCGCACGCCAGGCCCAGCTGGCCGAAGACGAGCGCGGCTCGCTGAACGCCCTGGGCGCCCTCTGGCGCCAGGCCATCAGCGCCGAGCAGACCCCTCAGATCCTGGCCGCCTGGCTGCGCATCGCCGGCGCGCCCACCGCCGACGAGCTGCAGGCCCAGCAAACGGCCTATGCCCCCTACCCCGACCTGGCCCTGGAGATGGGGCGCCTGCTGGCCCAGCTCTCCGGCGACAGCGCCAGCTTCGCGCAGGCCGAGCAGGCCGCCGGGGTCGGCCCGCAAGACGACGTCGCCCTGAGCGCCCTGGGCGTCATCGGCGACATCGCCGCCGCCCTGGGCGGCATGCCCACGCCCGCGCAGATGGCTGAGGCCCTTTCCACCCGCCAGGGCGTCCACGACCAGGACGAGCGCCGCCGCAGCGCCACCCAGGGCCTGGTAGGCAGCCTGGCCCGCGATCTGGACCTGCCCAGCTCGGGCATCACCATCCGAGTGGACCACTACGCCCAGCAGCGCACCCGCGCCCTGGGCACCCGCGGCGTAGCGGATCACGGCCAGATCCTGCTGGATCCCGAGCGCTACGATCCGCGCACAACCTCCGGCAAGGAGCTGCTGGCGCACGAGGTGGTGCACGTGGCCCAGGAGCGCACGCCCTTCGCGGCCGGCGCCACGCCGGAGCTGGCCGAGGCCGAGGCCCACCAGATCGGCCAGGCCTTCGCCGCCGGCCAGGCCGTGGAACCCGCTGCCGTAGCCATGCCCATGGGCCATGTGGCTCGCGAGGGCGGCAACCCGGCCGAGGGCATCCGCCAGCGCCTGACCGCCTTCAAGAGCGGGGCCGACAGCACCATCAGCGACATCGCGGCCAAGCAGCAGGGCGACGGCCCCAACGCCAGCGCCGAGAAGCCCGAACAGGACCGCGAGACCAAGCTGGAGCAGTACGAAGACGGCGTGGACGGCATGGCCGGCCAGGTGGAAGACATCGGCGCCTTCGAGGACCTGCGCCAGGCCTACGACGACTACGAGGGCGACGAGCGCACCCAGCGCGCCAACACGGCCATGGCCCGCATCCGCGGTGCCGAGGAGTTCGAGATGCTCTCGGGCCAGTGGGCCGCCGCGCTGCTGGACGACGAAGATGGCGCCCAGATGATGTCGGCCTTCAACAGCGAGTTCAACGACCGCGGCTTCTGGGAGTGCACCGAGCTGGCCTTCGATCACGTCTGCCGCGAGGCCAAGCAGCGCGGGCGCCAAATCGCCGCCGAGAAGGCGGCCGAGAAGGCCCGCGCCCAGCAGGCCCGCGAAGCGGCCGCGAAAGAAGCGGCCAAAGCCCAGGAGGGCGAGGGCGACGGCGACGGCGGCGAGGGCAGCGGCCCCAACGGACCGGGCGCCGGAGCCGGCGGCTCGGGCACGGCCACGGGCGTGCCCAGCGAGGCCAACCTGCCCGCCCCCCCCCTGCCCCAGTTCCAGCAGGCCGACGCCACCATGCAGCCCGGCGGGCTCTTCGAGGCCATCAGCGACGAGTACGGCTACTACGACGACTACGTGGGCGGTATCCAGGGCGTGGCCGAAGAGGGCCACCTGGACCGCGCCGGGCTCATTTTCGGCGAGTTCGGGCGCAACTTCGTGGGCGGCTTCACCCAGAACTTCGTGGATCAAGGCAAGGACAGCCTGATCCTGGACACCCTGGGCAACTTCGGTGACATGGCGCTGCGGGCCTGCCCCAAGGTGGGCCGCTTCATCAAGGCGCCGGTCATCGGTCCGGCTATCCAGCTGATCCAGAGCGGCATCTTCTCGGGCGATTTCTGGTCGGTCGAGAAGAATCCCATGCTCGCCTCGGGCAAGAAGGTGGGCGAAGGCTTCTCCAAGGGCGCCGCCAACCTGGGCAAGATGTGGGAAGCCGGCCTGTCGTGGGACGGCGTGGGCTTCTTCTGCGCCGCGGCCGCGGACTTCATCGGCGCCATCGCCGAGCTGCTGGATCTGATCTCCAACATCCTCGGCATCCTCTCGGCCCTCTGCTACATCCTGGGCGCCATCCTGATAGCCGTGGGCCTGGCCCTGATCTGGCTGGGCTTCGGCGCCAGCATGGTCTCCATCGGAGGTTGGCTGCTGCGGGCCGGCAATATTTTGTCCCGCATCGTCACCGCCCTGGGGCCCATCGTGATGGCCCTGAAGATGTACGGCGTGTTCTTCCGCATGCTGGCGGCCTTCCTGGTTCCCCCGGAGGCCTTCGCCGAGCAGCTGCACGGCGTGGGCGAAGACGCCTCGGGCTTCGGCCAGAAGGTGGGCGGCAAGGTGGCCGACGTGGCCGCAGGCAAGGCCCGCGAGAACGCCTCCAAGTGGTACGAGTCGCGCTCCAGCCGCAGCGCCCCCACCGGCAACACCCGCCAGGACGCCGGCGGCGCCGAGGCCACGGGCGACGCCAACTCGCAGAGCACACGCCTGCAGCAGGGCACCGACGCGGCCCAGACGGGCAACGCCCGCATGCAGGACATCGAGGCCCGCCGCACCGAGGCCCTGGAGGCCGCCGGCCTGGGCCCCAACGCCACCAAAACCAACACCCAGGACGGCGACGACGGCGAGGGCGGCAGCACGCGCCGCCGCACACCCACCGAAGACGGCGCCGATCCCACCAAGCCGCGCCCCGACGCCGATACTCCCCAGCCCTACAGCACGCGCCGCATGCTCTACGACTCCACCATCCGCGCCTTCGGCCAGGGCATCGCGGGCTGCTACACCGCCGTCCGCAACCGCCGCTCGGTCCTGCGCGACTCCCTGGTGGCCCTGGGCGAGCTGCGCTGGAGCCGCCGGCACGAGACCGCCTTCTTGGGCGCCCGCCACGCCATGGAAGAGATCCGCCCCGACCTGGAGCGCATGCGCGACGAGCTGCCGGGCCGCATCGCCGAGACCGAGGGGCGGGTGCGCGACCTGGAGAGCGAGTTCACCAGCCGCGCCACCGAGTACCAGCAGCGCGTCCGCGACATCATGGCCATCGACGATCCGCAGGTGCGCCATCAGGCGCTGCAGGACGCCGACCTGCGGCGGCACTACGAGGAGGTGCGTCAGGCCGAGCAGACCTACAACGAGGCCCAGGCCGAGCTGACCCAGGCCCGCACCACGCACAGCCGAGCCACCTCCGCCCTGGAGAACATGGACAATATGAGGCCCCAGGACGCCGACGTGGCGGCCCGGGCCGACCGCGTGCACGACCGGGCGAAAGAACAGAACGAAGAAGAGGGCACCGACCCCATGCGGGTCCGCAACCGCCTGGCCCAGAAGGAGCTGCCCGAGATGCGGGCCGACGAGCAGCGCATCCAAGGCGACATCGACACGCGCCGCACCACCCTCGGCGAGCAGGACACCACCATCCGCCAGCTCGACGACACCATCCGCCAGGCCGAGCAGGCCAAGGCGGCGGCCGAGACCCAGGCCACCGTGCACGAAGGCAATGTCCAGCGTCTGCGCGCCCAGCGCGACGCACAGTGGAACGTGGAGTCGCGCCAGGGCGAGGTGGACCGCCGCCAGGCCGACCTGGATCGCTACAACCAGACCGCCGACGACATCGAGGCCGCCCGCCGCGCCGTGGACGAGGGCAACGCCAGCCGCGAGCAAGAGTCCCTGGCCACACGGGATCCCAGGATGGAGCGCCGCTGGGCCGAGATGGAACAGCAGCGCCTGGAAGAGGCCAACACCCGCCTGAACGAGGCGCGCCAGCGCCTGGAGGGCGTGGAAGATCCCGACCAGAGCGTGGCCGATCTGGACAGCGCCATCCGTTCGCAAGAAGAGGCCGCCCGCGCCCAGCAGGACATCGCCCGCGCCGAGAACTCGCGCGCCACCTTCGCTGGCATGGACAAGCGCCGCACCGAACGCCGCCGCCGCGACACCCAGGAGGAGCTGGACGACCTGGAGAACACCCAGCTGCCCGACGTGCAACGCCAGATCGCGGAGGCCGAGACCCTGCCTGGACAGCTGGCGGAGCGCCGCATGGTGGACACCCAGCAGGATCACCTGACCAATATGCAGACCAACCTGGACCAGCCCGGCAGCCGCATCAGCCAGGCCCTGCTCAGCCCCAGCTCAGCCAACGCCACCGGCGGCGTGGGCTCGGCCTGGCGCGGCTTCTTCGAGTGGTTCGAGGGCGTGCTGACCGAGACCAGCAGCGGACCGCCCGCACCCGCACCCACCGAAGAGAAACCGGCCGAGGGCCAGAAACCCGCCGAAGAGCAGAAGCCCGCCGAGGGCCAGAAACCCGCCGAGGGCCAGAAACCCGCCGAGGGCAGCCAGCCCGCCAGCGGCGGTCAAGGCGGCGGCGATCCCCTGGCCGCCTTCCAACAGAACCAGGAGCGAGGCTTCGTCGGGGAGGCGCTGCACGTCTGGAACGATGTGGGCAACCAGGCCCGCGACCACATCACCTACGCCGTGGTGGGGCGGCCCATCGGCCCCTTGCTGGTGGCCCCGCCCACCACCCCGGGCGACATGGGCGCCAAGTTCCAGAAGGCCCAGGCCGCCGCCGAGCTCTACCTGCAGTACTGGGCCGGCGCGGTCAATGCCCAGGGCAGCGAGGAGATCTGCCAGGCCATCGTGGACGACTCCAAGACGCTGAAGGCCACCGAGGGCCAGAAGGTCCAACAAGACGCCGACAATATGGCCGCCCCCATCCAGGAGGGCCTGTCCAAGGAGCAGGAGCGCCAGGGCAAGCTCTCGGGCAAGGACCCGGGCACCAAGAAGACCGACGGGCAGCAGGGCGGCATCATGTCGCGCCTGGTGGGCGCCATCATGGAGTGGTCCGACTACATCGACGGCGGTCCCGACTCGGGTGACACCCAGTCGGCGGGCGAGGACTCGGGCCAGGGCCAGGACAAGGCGGACGAGGACGCCCGCAAGACCCAGGAGAAGGGCGGCGAGCAGTCCACCAAGCAGATCGAGATGCTCAACGCCGAGTCCGAGACGCAGGCCAAGATCTCCGGCTTCGTCAGCGAGCAGAACACCGCCCTGGACAGCGCCATAGCCCGTGACGAGAACGAGCTGGGCCAGACCCGCTCCACCAAGACGCGCCTGATCGCCAAGGCCATGGAGCAGAAGGAGACCGCCGAGACCGAGGCTGCGTCCTTCAACGCCGACGCCCAGGCCATGGGCGCCTGGGCCTCCACCTACCGCAACGCGCGGCAGCAGCAGGCGGCCGGTTAGAGCCAGCTCTGTGCCACGCGCCCAGGAGTGATCCATGGCAGGTTCCAAGGGTCGGCCCAGCCGCGGCCTCTCCGCCCAGCAGCTGAAGGCCCTGCGCCAGGCCGTCTCCCCCCAGCAGCTGCGCCAGCTGGCGCAGCAGCTGCCCGCCGAGGGGGGGCGCCTCTTCCTGCGCATGGCCGACGCCATGGAGGGCCCCGATCCGACGCGCGATCTGGCCCGGCTGGCTGCCAGCATGAGCGGCCAGCTGGGCAGCGGGGGCGATCCCCAGGCCATAGCCCAGGCCGCCCTGGCCCAGTTCCTGCCCCAGCTGCAGGAGCTGCAAGGCACCCTGTCCGGAGCCGCAGGCGACGCCGCGGGCCTGGCCCGCGCCCAGCAAGACGTGGCCCAGGCCGCCGAGCAGCAGCAGCAGGTGCAGGACCTGGAGGATCCCGAGTTCTGGCGCGACGCCCTGCGGCAGCTGGCGGATCCCGCCCTGCTGGCACCCGTGCGCAGCCTGCTCGAGAACGCCGACAGCGCGGCCCATGCCATCCAGGAGGTGGCCCGGGGTGCGCAGCAGAGCCCCGCCGACGCCCAGGACGACCTGGCCCGGGCCGAGGCCCGGCTGCGCGAGGCCGAGCGCGGCCTGGCCCAGCTGGACGGCAACGACCCGGCCGAGCGCCTGTTGCCCGTGGTCAGCGCCCTGCGCGAGCGCGCCGAGGCCGCCCAGCACCCACGAGCCGCGGACATGCTGGTGGTGGAGACCGCCATCCGCCAGGCCCTGGCCGCCCGCACGGCGGGCGGCGGGCGCGTGCCCCTGGAGCGGGGCTGGCAGCAGGCCCTGGACCTGGCCATGGACTCCGGCTCCCTGACCGCCCTGCAGGACGCCGCCCGCGTGCTGCAGGCAGCCGCCACCGACACAGGCGACGTGGCTCGCGTGGCCCAGCTGGCCGGCATCGTGTCCCAGGCCGCCGACGCCCAGGGCGACTATCCAGCCCGCGTGCTGTCGCGGCTGGAAGAGGGCCTGGCTCTGGCCCACAGCGGCCAGGCGGCCCGCGGCGCCGCCGTCGCCGACGAGGCCGGCCAGATCGCCCGACTGTCAGAGGAGCGCGCCTTGGAGCAGCGCGCCCGCCTGACCCAGGCCCAGATCCTGGAGCTCTCTCCCAGCGGCGCGGGCGCGACGAAGATCTACCGCGAGCTGCTGGACGAACTGGATCCCAACTCGGCACGCGAGCAGGGCTTGGCCGGACGAGCCGCCCTGGGCCTGGGGCGCTGCGCCAGCGGCAAGGAGCGCCACAGGGCCCTGCTGCTGGCCCGGGACATCGGCCGCCGCAGCGGTGATCGCTTCCTGTTCATCCCGGCCTGTCTGGCCCTGGTGGATCTGCACGTGGCCCTGAACCAAAGGCCCCAGGCCATCGCCGCCCTGGTGCAGGGCCGCGCGCTGACCGCTCGCATGGGGGGCGCCCAGGCGGCGCATCCCTTCGACCAGGTGGCGGCCGGCCTGCGCGAGGAGTGGGGCGCGACCGCGTTCGATCGCGCATTGCAGGACTTCCGCTCGGGGCAGTGGTACGCGAAGGAGAGCTGAGCCACCTACTCCTCGATGGTGCAGCCCGTCTTCTCTCCCGTGTAGCGCGCTCGCGTGCGCCCCATGCCCAGGGCCCGAGCGCGTACCTTACGCGCATCGTGATCCGCCTTGAACTTCGCCACGTCGGGGCTCACACGCGTCCACTCGGCGCAGAAATCCTCGTCGCGCTCCATCACGAAAAGGCAGGAGCAGACCTCTTGGGCGGAGAAGCCCGAGGCCAACCGAAACAGGCTGTTGCGGTATCTCGAGACCTTCTCGTCCTCGTCCGGGGGGGGCTGCGTCCAGGGGGAGGCCTCGGCCCGCGCGCTGGCGTCGAAGCCTACCAGCTCCAGGGCCAGCCGCAGCGTCTCATTGTGCAGATAGCTGCCGTCGCGATCGTCGCCGTTGCGGGCGATGACCAGCTCGGCCTGGGGCAGCACGTAGATGGACTGACGCCAGTGGCCCAGGGCGGCGAAGCTGCCCTCGGGGGCATTGGGCCAGGGCAAGCCGTCCAGCCCCGCCTCGGGAACGCGGCGGTTCAACCAGAAGCCGCGGCCCTGCACCGCGCCGCCGCCATGGTCCATGGGCCGCTTGCGAAAGGGCTCGCTGACCTGCGTCGAAGCGGCGACCCAGCCCTCGGGCAGCAGGCGCCGCTGCTCCCAGCAGCCCTCGTTCAGAAGCAGCCAGCCGAAGCGCGCGAAGTCGCGCGTGGTGGCGTAGACGTAGGAGGAGCCCACGTAGGTGCCAGCGCCATCCCGTTCCCAGACCGCCGAGCCCATGCCGATGGGCTCGAAGAGCAGCTTCCAGGGGTAGTGCTCGCCGTGGGCCGGCGCCAGCACCGCGCCGAGCACGGCCGAGGCCACGTTGGTGTCGCCCGAGGAGTACATCCAGGTCTCACCCGGCGGATCGCGCAGGGGATGGCCCGTCACGAAGGCGGCCATGTCCGTGCGCCCCTGGCCGTAGAGCATGGCCAGCACCGAGGATGCCGTGGGCGACTGCCCCTCGTAGGTCTCGCGCCACTGGAAGCCGGTGGAGAACTCCAGCGCGTGCCGCAGCGTCACCTGGCAGCTCTCCTGGGAGCCCACCTCGACATGCTCGCAGATGGAGTCGTCCAGCTCCAGCAGGCCCCGCTCCAGCGCCACTCCGGCCAGCGCGTTGGTGAAGCTCTTGCTGGCGGACCAGGCGATATGGCGGCTCTGGGAGTCGTAGCCGTGATCGTAGCGCTCGTAGACGACGTCGCCCTTGTGCACGATGACGATGCCGTCGGTGCGCACGCCGCGGCGCTGCTCGTCGTCCCAGTCCAGCCCCGGGGGAAAGAGGTAGTCCTCAAGCGCGGCCAGCTGCTCGGGGCGCTGCTGGGCCACCTCCTGGCTGCGATCCGGCCAGCTCTCGCCGGGATAGCTGCGCAGGGCCGGGCAGGTGGAGGCGAAGGACTCGCCGGGATCCGGCTCGACCTGCTGGGGTGCCACGAAAGGCGCCTCGGGCGCGGGCGGGGAACCGTCGACGGGCTCGTCCGCAGCCAGGAGCAACGAAGAGAACAGGAGCGACGCAATCATGCAGGCGAGGTAACACGGAGCCGGAGCGCGCCCCCTGTCGTGCTACCATCGCCGCCGTGTCCTCGAAAGCAAGACCAGATACCGGCTTCATCAGCACGCGCGACGGCTGGCGCCTGGCCTGCTACCGCTACACGCCGCCATCGAAGCGGGCCTACAGCGAGCCGGTCCTGCTCGTGCACGGCCTGGGCGCCAACCGCTTCAACCTGGACGCCCCCTTTCCGAACACCAGCCTGGCGGAGTACCTGCGGCTGCGGGGCTGGGACGTCTGGGTGATCGAGCTGCGCGGCGCCGGACGCTCGCGCCAGCCGGGCTGGCCCCTGCGCGGCAAGCCCCAGTTCGACTTCGACGACTACGTGCACCGGGACGCGCCCGCCGTGATCCGCCACCTCCTGGACGCCACCGGCGCCGAGGCCCTGCACTGGGTCGGCCACAGCATGGGAGGCATGCTGGCCTACGCCGCCCTGATGCACTTCGACCAGCAGCTCTTCCGCTCCGTGGTCACGGTGGCTTCGCCCGCTTTCACCGCAACCCGGCATCCCCGGGTGGACACGATGGTGCGCTTCCGACAGCTGCTGCGCTGGGTACGTTGGGTGCCCTACCGACGTGCCGGCCAAGTGGCTTCCCTCTGGCCACCCTACTTGCACCGTCTGGTGGGAGACGTAGCCGCCAACCCGGACCAGATGGACCGCGCCCAGCTGACGGTGATGGCGCGCTGGACGCTCACCGACCTGCCCGCGGCGCTGCTGGAGCAGTTCTCCGAGTGGTACGACAGCAAGGGGGGCTTCTCGCGCTACGACGGCCTGCTGGACTACTACGACCACCTGGACCGCATCTGCGCGCCCATGTTGCTGATCGCCGGCGCCACGGACCAGCTCTCGCCCGTGGAGGACGTGCGCTACGTCTACGAGGCCATCTCCTCGACGCACAAGGAGCTGCTGGTCTGCGGGCGGGAGACGGGCTGCGCCCACGACTACAAGCACATCGACCTCATCCTCGGCAGCCGGGCGCAGCTGGAGGTCTACCCCCACATCGCGCGCTGGATCGAGGGCTGCGCGATATTTGGTGAGAGAGTGGCATGAAGTGCTCCGCATCACTCCTGGCCCTGGCCCTGGCCGCCTGCCAGCCGCTGGGCGTCCCCCTGGAGCAAGACTCGGATCCTGGCGACACGGGCCGGCCCGACAGCGACGCAGAGCAAGGAGCTCTCTTCACCCTGCAGATCGCCAGCGAAGCCTGGGAACGCTGGGGCTTCCGCTACCCCGCCACCTACGTCTTCGACCTCCCCGACGCCGCCGCTCTCCCGACGGTCTGGCACCGTGACGGCGACGCCTGGGAGCAGCTGCAGGTCAGGTCGGCGGAAGAGCTCTTCAACGGAGAGGAGTGCGTGCGCTTCTCCTCCGAGGGCGACAAGGCCTACGTGTCCGTGGCCTTCGAGCAGGCGGAGGTGGTGGAGCTCTGGTTCGAGGACCAGCGCGGTGTGAGCTTCGAAGGCGTGAGCCCCCTCTACGACGGCAGGGGCGCGGCCTACACCCTGTCCAACGACAACTGGGGCAAGAACGAGAGCGACGGCCACGACGGCGCCCCCTGGGCCGGCATGACCGACGATACCTCCGACAAGTACCAGGCCTCCATCCACGCCCTGCGAAGCCTCGGCATCCCCGTCTCCATCGCCATCAACTGCAACCTGGACGCCGCCGCCGAGGAGGCCAAGTGGCAGAACATGCAGGACGAGCTGGACCTGGCGGACAGGAGCTGGGAGCCGGCGGTGCACTCCCGCACCCACCCCTGCTCCAGCAGCGGCTACGCCCAGAACGGCTACGAGTGGGAGATCACCGGGGCCCGGGACGACATCCTCGAGCAGCTCTCAGGCATTCCCTTCGGCCAGCACGTCTTCGAGTTCATCCTGCCCTGCGGCTACCAGGACGACGAGGTGCAGCAGGCCTCGGCTGGTGAGTTCCTGTTCCTGCGGGACTGGGACAGCGCCGACCACATCAGCAGCGCCGACACCATCTACGCCGACTGGAACGATACCTACGACTACTACGGCATCGGCGGCTTCCAGACCGCCTCCTACGACAGCGTCTTCGAGGCCCGAGCCCCGGCCGGGCGCTACTACGAGCAGGACGTGGCGCAGCTGAACGAGGCCTTCGACACCGTGCTGGAGCGTGGCGGCATCTTCTACGCCATGTTCCACTCCGACCGCTACGAGAACAGCGTGATCTACAGCCAGGATGAGGGCATCGACGGGATTCAGGGTTCCTCGTTGATGCAGCACCTGGCCCACGTCGCGGGCCGATCCGAGGTCTGGTACGTGGCCAACGGCTGGCTCTACGCCTACCGTTATGTGGCCGAACGCGTGGTGGTGGAGGAGCATTAGGCTCCTCACTCAGATCAACCCCCGCACCACCTCCGCCAACCCAGCCACCACCCGGGCGCAGCGCTCGTAGTCCAGGCCTTCCGGCAGGTCGGTGGGCTGGTGGTAAGCCGCGTAGCGGAAGTTGGCCGTGTCGGTGACCATCAGGGCCGCATAGCCCTGGCGCCAGAAGGGGTAGTGGTCCGAGCGGCAGATGTCCCAGACCAGCTCGGTGGTGGCCAGGCCCTCGGAGGGAAAGGCCGCCTGCTCGCGGAACGCGGTGATCACGCGGCGCACCAGCTGGCGGGAGCGCAGGTTGCCCACGAAGGAGATGAAATCCCCGCGGCTGGGGTAGAAGGGCGCCAGGACCAGGGGGTAGCGCTGGGAGCGAGGCTCGTCGGAGTAGCAGCCCATGCACTCCAGGCAGAGCATGGCCCGCACGTCCTCGCCCCGCGTCGCGCAGCCCCGCGCGTGGACCATGCTGCCCATCCAGGGCGTACGGAACCAGGGCTGCTCCTCGTTCGTGAAGAAAACCAGGCGCAGGCTGCGCCGCGGCTGGTGGCGGCGGAAGGCGCGCGCCAGCTCCAGCAGGGAAGCCACGGCCGAGGCGTTGTCATTGGCTCCAGGGCTGTGGGCTACGGTGTCGTAGTGCGCGCCGACGATCACGATCCCGGCCTGGGGATCGTTGCCGGGGCGTTCCGCCACCAAGTTGCAGGCCCGCTGTTCTCCCACAGCGAAGGCCTCGCGCTGCACGGCGTAGCCCATGGCAGCCAGCTCGGCCTCGACATAGGCGGCGGCCTGCTCCAGCTGCTGGGGGCGCCGCACCAGGTTGCGCTCACCGATCTCGCCCGCCAGGCGCTCCACATGCGCCCTCAGCCTGACCGCGATCTCCTCCTCTTCAGAGGTCAGGGGGGGCAGCGGCCCGCCATGACTGCGGCCCGGCATGCGGATCATCAGCGCCCAGGCGAGCACGCCGGCCAGCAGCAGGACGACGATGGCGCAGGCGAGCGGCAGCATGGCTTGCACCTGGGCGATGGGAACGCAGCCGCGAGGAAGGCGGCCGCTGGGCGGAGGTCCGTATCACTGGCGCGAAGGGCACCGCAACGCAGCTCCGCTGGCGCCGCTTTCCTTCCCTCGCCAAGCGCCCCTTCCCCGTCTATGGTGGGGATCTCACGGTTCCTTGGAGAATCCCATGATCACCATGCTCGCCGCGCTCCTCTGCCCGCCCCTCCAGGCCCAGGAGGAGGCCCCGCCTCCAGCCACCCACCCGGTGGTGGTGGAGGGCGTCACCGTGACCGAGCTGTCCCAGCCGCCACGGAGCCTGCTGGCGCAGGGCGACGAGGTCTGGCTGCTCACGGACCAGGGCCTGCTCCAGCACTGGAAGGCCAAGGACGACGGCACCGCCTATACGCTGCTCCGGAGCGATCCCCATCCCACGGCCACGGGCCTCTTCGCGGCCGGCGGCCGCGTCTGGGTGGAGCTGCAGCGCATCGAGGCCCTGCCCGTGCAGCAGCTGCCCCCTGCCAGCGCGGCCAGCGCCCCGGCCCCCAGCGAACCTGCGCCCCCCCCCGCCCCGGCGACCGACGATGGGGAGAGGGGTTCCGTGCTGCGCGTGGGCCATGGCACAGCTGTCGTGGACCTGGGACGCGACGCGGGCATGGCGGCAGGCACGCGCCTGCGCATCCTGACTCGCGAGCAGGTGCAGGTGCCCAGCCTGGACGGCGGCGAGCCCGAGCTGCACGAGGTGGAGCGGGTCACGGCCCACGGAACCGTACGGCTGGTGGAGGAGGAGCGCGCCCTGGTGGACCTGATGCGCGGCGGACGCGTGGCTGTGGGCGACCGCGTGGAGCGCCACGACACGGGATCCAGCTATCCCGCGGCTCCCGAGCGCCTGGGCGGCCTGCGCGAGACGGGCCTGGTCCTACGCCCGGTCCTGGCCCTGGATACCCTGGGCGTGGCCTTCGTCAACGAGCTCTGGACCACCTGGGTCTTCGATAGACCCTGGTACGCCACCGCGCGGGTGACGCCCCTGGGCCTGGGCTGGAGCAGCGACGGCAACCCCCTGTCCATGGCCGCCCTGGTCAGCGGCGGCTACGACGCGCGCTACTTCGGCCTGGGCCTGGGCGCCGGCTGGTCCATGCTCAACGGAGATCCGGGCGACTGGGGCCGCAGCTACGCCATGACGGACAGGGCCGGCGGCTTCTACGAAGCCGTGCAGTTCGACGACGTGGACCATGCGCTGTCCATCGTCCAGGAGGCCCGGCTGGGTGCCCGCGATGGCTTGAACCTGGAGGTGCGCAACACCTTCGTCCTGGTCCCCATCCAGGACTACAGCTGGAATGGCAACTGCGAGTACTACGACTACTACTATTACTACGGCGATGAGGAGTACTACGAGGACTACGATCCCGAGAGCTGCTACGACATCCTCGACGAGGGCAGCGAGTTCGCCTGGTCGGGCATCGCCATGACCCTGCGCGTCCCCGTGGGTATCCGCACCGATCTCTTCGCAGACTGGGGCACCGGGGGATCCGGCGCCACCTGGGTGGAGGCCGGCGTGGCCTCGTGGCTGCGGGGCAACGGCGACAAGGGCAGCCTGGGGGTCTCGGTGGCCGCCGGCTACGGCTCGCTGGAGGCCTCGCCCAACGACGAATGGGTCACGCTCTACGGCCCCATGGTGAGCCTGGGGGCGCGCTGGCGCTGGTGAGTTGCCCGCTCACCCCTCCCAGCTGCCCAGCATCGCCCGCAGCTCCTCCACGCCAACCTGCACCTTCCCGTCTTCGCCGGCGTCCAGCCAGGCCTGGTCTGCGGCCTGGGCCACGATGCGCCGGATCTGCACTGGGTGCAGGGCCTGTTGGCCGAGGGCCTCGTCCAGCTGGTCGCCGGGGATCTCGGGCAGGCCGCGCCGTGCCAGGGCCCGGTTCCAGAGCGCGACGCGCTCTTGCTGGGGAGGCGGGCGCAGCGGGATGGCCACCAGGCGCTCCACTCGCAGCCGCAGCGCGCGCGCGCCCTCATCGGAGGCATCGAAGATCACAGGTACGGGGCAGGCTTTCGTCAGCGGACCGACGGTGGCGGCCAGGCCCCGGGCATCGCGCGGCACGAAGACCACCGCGTCCCGCAGGCGCAGCTCCCGGAACAGGGCGCGCTGGGCCCGGGGATTGAGGCCGGCTTGCAGCAGCTCCACCACCTGCAGGCCCTTGGTGCCAGCCCAGCGCAGCACCAGGGCTCGCGCCTCGGCGGCGCTCTCGCAGCGCAGCGCCACGTGGATGGCGTCCTGGCGGGCCGAGCGGCGCAGCACGCGGTCCAGGCGCTCCAGGGTCTGGGCCTGGAAGGGGTGGGCCACGGTAGCGGCCGGGTGGTGCGGCCGGGCCTGCTCGGCCAGCTCCAGCGGCCAGTGCTCCCGGCCGTCGATCCAGGCCAGCACGGACTCGTCCAGCTCGACACGGCTGTTGCGCAGGGCGCGCGATGGCCCGGGCAGCAGGTTCACCAGGGCCCAGCGCGACAGGGGGGCACGGCTCTCCAGCCGTCCCAGCCACGAAGCGCGCCCGCGTTGATCCTCGGACACCAGCTCGATCAGCTCGCCGGCCGCCAGCAGGCCGGGCCGGGCGCCCTCCGGCACATGGTCCCAGTGCAAGGCGGCCGCCACACGCAGCAGCACCTGGTCGGTGGCCGACAGGCCGAAGCGCTCCGCCAGCAGGTCCAGCCGCAGCGCCACCCCCGAGGAACGCGTGTGCAGCAAGCGGAAGGTCCAGCGGTGCTTCAGGGCCGCCGTCTCGCTCAGCACCTGCTCGGGTGCGGGCATATCCGAAGACTCGAGGGGCGCTTGTCGCCCCTCTGCGCGCCGCGCGCGGGCCCAGGCGCGCACGTCGTTGAGACAGGCCAGCTCATCGGCATAGGGCGGGAAGTGGGCCTCCAGCAGCTGCTGACCCGCTCGCCGCATGCGCCGCAGCTCCTCGGCCCAGCCCGCGCGGTCGTAGTTCTCGGCCGCCACGCTCAAGCAGGCGTAGGCCCAGCCGGGCCGCCCCAGGATCAGGGCGTCGTAGCCAAGCAGCTCGTAGAGCCCCCCCTGGCCGCCGGGCTCGCCCTGGCGAGGCGCCACGGCGGCCAGCTCGTGACCGAAGGCCGGCAGCTCGGCGACGCCTTGCAGCCCCTGCGCCTCGAAGGCGCTGCGGCAGGAAGAGAGCAGCTGGACCACCCGCTGGGCGACCGCTTGCTCCTGGGCAGGCTCGTTCTGCTCGTCAGTCATGGCCTTCTCCTGGTTGCAGATGGCCTAACCCGGCCCGTCCCCATCCCGCTGCGCATTCTCCAGCGCCACCAGCCGTTGCCGGGCCCTGCGCAGCCAGGGATCCAGCTCCAGGGCGCGACGAAAGGCCTGGGCGGCGGCCGCGGGATCGCCGGCTTCGTGGCAGAGGCCCATGTTGAACCAGGTGGAGGCGGAGGGGCCGTCGCGCTCCACGGAGCGCTGATACCAACGCAGGGCCCGCCCGCGCATGCCCAGGGCATGGAAGACGCGCCCCATGCGGAAGGCGAAGAGCTCCTTCCTGGCGCCCAGCCAGTAGTCGTTCTCGGCCACCCGCCGCAGGCAGGCCGCCGTCTCCCGTTGCAGCATCTCGTCGCCGCCGTCCTGCAGGGCGTCCGCCAGCGGACCGCTATACTGGGTGAAGGCCCAGGGGTCGTAGCCGCTGAGCCGGATCAGGTGCAGCGCGGCCCAGGCCGGAGGGCCTGCCGCATCGCGCAGCTCCCACACCAGGCGCTGGCATTCCCGGGGGCCCAGGTCATCCACCGAGCTGCGGAAGGCCAATCCCAGCTGTGGGTGGCGCTCCGAGGAGCTGCGCAGCACGAAGGCCGAGCAGCTGAAGACCGTGTCCGCGCTCCCGGTGTGCAGGGCGAAGCCATCCCAGCTGCGCACGACCTGCTCCAGGGCGTGGGCGTTGACGGTGACCGAGATGGAGCCATGGCGCGCCAGGCTGACCACGGCCCGCCGCTCCAGCTCCTCCATGGTGCGGAAGCACTTGTCCCCCACCAGCAGCAGCAACGGCTGCTGCGAGCCGGCGGCAAAGTGGCGCAGGCAGTCGATGGCACCCACTGGAAACCACAAGCCCGTGCCGCGCAGGCGCTGGCGGTACTCGTCCAGGATGCGGTTGAAGAGGGGATCGGCGTAGCTGTCTCCGTGCACCTCCCGCTCGTGCAGCTGCAGATCGTAGGCGTCCGCCAGGGCCAGGTCCGAGGCGTCGTCGCGCTGCGCCAGAGACACCAGCACCTCGAAGAGCTGGCCCTGGTCGATGCGGAAGGCGTCGGTGCGCAGCGAGTCGAAGACGTAGTTGGCCACCACCACCAGGGGATTGGCCACGCTGCCCGGCTCGATGCTAGCGCCGGAGCGCCGCAGCTGAAGGGCCTGGGGCCGATCGGCATCGAAGCGCGCCAGGTCCACCTGCCCCGCCTCGATCAGGGGCGCCAAAGAGGGGTGCTCCCCGATCCAGCTCAGGTTGGCCTCGGCGAAGTCCGTGGCCACGACCACCAGCGGCGGCGCCTGGGCCGGCAGGAATTCGCGCAGCCGCTCCAGGGCGCGGGCCAGCAGAAAGGCGAGCCGCCCGGGGCCCGAGCCCAGCTCCACGATGTAGAGGGGCTGCGAAGGATCCAGGCTCGCCGCGCCGGCCACGCAGTCCCGCACGAAGCCCACGATCATATGGGCGTAGGCGGTCGCCAGGCGCGGGTTGGTGGACACGGCGTAGGGCACCTTGGCCTGGCTCCAGGCGTCGGGCCCACGGGTCAGGTAGAAGATGCGCTGCATGTCCCAGAGCTTGGACTCCGACAGCCGTGTCGGGGGCTCCAGGGGGCGCGCGCGCTCGGATTCCTGCATCGTCCGCACCTGGGCAAAGCGTGGAAGCTCGCAGTAACCCGCTGGTGCGCTGCGCCGGCTCAGCGCCCCCCGCGACAGAGCGCCACGCTCCCCATGGGCAGGCCCAGGGTACGACTGACGGGCAAGCACTTGACGCGCAGCAGGTGGAAGAGCCCCGGGTGGATCTTGCCCTCCAGGGTCTCGTAGTTGCCCTGGCCCTTGGCGATCACCAGCTCGGCCCGCTGGAAGCGCTGACGCAGCGCCTGGGGGCAGCGCTCCCAATCCATGCCGGGCACGTCGCTGCCCGAGTCCAGCAGCTCCACCCAGCCCTCCAGCCCAGCCTGGCGGGCGTCCGCCCGGGTAGCGTCGTTCAGGGTGGGTGCGCCGCGCACCACGGCGCAGACTCGCTGCGGTCCCAGCAGCTCGATCAGCGGGCGGTCGAAGACGATCTCACCCGCATTGTCGAGCAGGTAGAGCACGCTGCGGGCCGTGGCAGCCAGCTGTCGCAGCGCCTCCAGCGCACCCAGGTCCATGGGACCCTCCAGGCACTCGGTCACGGCCGCACGCAAGTCGATGGCGCCCTCTCCCTGGCCGGCGGCGAAGTCGATCACGTTGCCCGCGATGGCCACGCGCACGGCGGCGGCCAGGGGATCCGGGGCGTTGCGCACGCGCCGCTGCAGCTCGGGCAGCAGGGCCAGGGCGCGGTCGTTGAAGCGTCGCTTGATGGCGCGGTAGGGATCGGCGTTGCCCGCCACCTCTCGCACGAGCCGGTTGATCCTGGCTCCCATCAGCGGGGGCGCCTGCTGCAGGTCCGCCTCGGCCAGCTCGTTCAATGCGCGGCGCATGATGCGCTCACGGCGCGCAGGATCCGACGTGGCCAGGGCTCCTGAGGCTTCGGCGAGCCGAGCGAGGCAGACCAGGCAGGTGAGTTCGAGCTGCATGAGGGCTCCGGTGGGTGGGAGCGCTTCATACCATGGGCTCGGGCAATGCTGCGCGCCTGGGGAGCTGGAGAACGGTATAATCAAGTCGCCATGTCGCCCTTTTGCCCCCCAGCTTCCCTCCTTCTCTTCTTTCTCGCTAGCTGCAAGGCCGAAGAAAAGACGGCGGATTCCGGCTGCGGCGTCCCGGAGGAGGAGATCCCCTACGACGGCATCGACCAGGACTGCGACGGGACGGATCTGACCGATGTGGACGGCGATGGTTTCGATTCCACCGCCGTGACGGGCGGCGACGACTGCGACGACGAAGACGAGCAGGTCTACCCCGGGGCCTCGGAGACGCCCTACGACGGCATCGACCAGGACTGCGATGGGGCGGACCTCAGCGACGTGGACGGCGATGGCTACGAAGCAGAGGAAGCGGGCGGACCGGACTGCGACGACGCAGACGCCGCGGTGAATCCCGGAGCCACGGAGGACAGCGCGGACGGCCTGGACAACGACTGCGACGGACGGATCGACGAGCACCTGGTCTGCGGCGACGGAAGCGGCGAGCACACCACCATCGCCGGCGCCATCGACGCAGCGGCCGCCGGATCCACGCTCGAGCTCTGTCCCGGGACCTACACCGAGGACTTCGACATCTCGGCCTCCATCAACATCGAGGGGGGAGGTTCGCAGCCGTCCGACGTGCTCATCCTCTCCGCCGGCACGCAGAACCGGCATGTGGGCGTGAGCGGGATGGGTACGGAGGCCAGGTTCCACCACCTGGCGATGAGGGCGGACAATGAGGACCAACGCGCCTTTGTCGTATGGGACGAGGCCTTGGTCGAGCTGGACACGCTCGACTTCGATTTCTGCTCTGGGGGCACCGAGTACGAAGAGATCATATGCGGATCGGAGACCGGAACGAGGCTCAGCGCGGTCATTGAGAGATCGTACTTCTGCTCTGCCTTCTCGAACGGCACCCCCCGCATCTACATCTTCAGCAAGGGAGTGACGAACGACCTCGTCTTCTCAAAGAACATCGTCGTCAACACCGACAGCGCAGTGCAGCATCGCATCGATTCCTACTACGACACGACGATCCGCATCGCAAACAACCTCGTTGTTGGCGGCCAGTTCATGGTGAGCATCTACGAGCCCGAGGGGGTGCAGCCAGAGGCGATCGTGAGCAACAATACTATCGTCGATCTGGCGGATTTCTGGCTGGCCATGGCATTGAGTTCCACCGCCTGTTCCGGCAGCGGTGCGATCCCCAGCTTCCGCATCGACGACAACATCTTCTCATCCATCACACCTGCCAGTCGCGCCATCTGGTATGCCGTCATCTTCGGCAGCACGCTCGATCTTCATCTTCTTTCTCCCACTACGTTTTCGACGAACATCCTGTGGGACATCTCAGGCGACGTCGCCGAAGTGTCGGCCTTCGAGAGCTGTGACGGGCAGAACCTGGACAGCGACACGACAGAGGTCTCCTCACAGCTCGAGTCGTACTCCATCCTGGCCGATCCGCTCTTCACCGTCGATGCCGCGCGGGGCAGCTACGCCCTGGATGCATCGAGCCCGGCTGTAGACGCCGGCTCCGGACTGCCCGATGCGGACGGAACGCCCAATGACATAGGGGCCTTCGGCGGGCCCGATGGGGACTGGTGGCAAGAGGTGCCTTGGATTCTACCTTGACCGGGATCCTCGATCCCGCCCGAACTCCACCCTCCTGAGCTACGATAGACCCGTCCCCCGCCAGCCCTGGTCCGACGCATGAAGCCCACCCTCTCCTTCCTCCTCCTCCTGAGCCTCGCCTGCACGCCCAAGGAGGACTCCTCTACGGAAACGGAAGCGGACGCCGACACCGACACGGACGTCGACAGCGACACCGACGCCGACACGGACAGCGACGCCGACACCGACGCCGACAGCGACGCCGACACCGACGCCGACGCCGACACCGACAGCGGCGAGACCGACCAGCCCGAAGACAGCACCGTGGAAGACACGGCCCCGCCGGACGACCCCGTCGAAGTCGACCCCATGATCGCCAAGCTGGACCCTTATGAGATCCCCGACGTGGAGGTCTCGCCCCAGCCCCTGGTGGCCGGCGCGCCCGCCACCATCAGCTACCGCGGCAACCTGATCGAAGACGCAACTACGATGATGCTGTACTACGGCACGGACGGCGGCAGCTGCTACAACGGGGCCGAGATGACGGCCACCAAGGAAGGCTTCGAGGTCACCATCGACATCGACAAGGACGTCGAGGGCCTTCACCTCAGCTTCTACGACGACGAAAACAGCGAGTGGGACGACGGGGGCGGCCACCAGTACCACGCCTCGACCGTCTTTCCCTACCTGGGCCCGTGGCTCACCTGGAGCGCCACTGCCCAGCCTGGCTACGGCATCGTGGTCAACTGGGAGACGAACCTGGCCTGCCTGGGGGTGGTGCAGCACGGCAGCGACGCCAAGCTGGGCACCTACGAGGTGGGCCCCGTCACCGAGACCGTCCACCACGTGGAGCTCACGGGCTACCAGCCCGGCGACACCGTCTACTTCCGCGTCTACGACAGCGCCGGTCAGCAGTCGGAGATCTTCGAGTACGAGCTGCCCGATCCCACCGATGCCTACAAGATCGTGGCCATGGCGGACATCCAGTCCTACTCGGAATCGGGCCGCTTCAACGACACCGTGGCGGAGCTGATGTCCAGCCAGACCGACGCGCAGCTGACCCTGATCGCCGGCGACCTCATAGGCTGGGACAGCCCCGGATCCTGGTGGTTGCTCTTGGCCATGGGCCGCGAGTACTGGGCCAAGGTCCCCATGCTGCCGGCCCCCGGCAACCACGACGGCTACGGCGCCGAGGAGCTGCTCGACGGCTATATGCGCTTCTTCGACATGCCCTTTCCGGCCACCTCGGAGCCCTGGTACAGCGTGGACTACGGCAGCACGCGCTTCCTCTCCCTGTACAGCACCGACCTGAACGAGATGACCGCCAAGTCCAGCCAGTACAGCTTCGTGCAGACGGAGCTGGCGGGCTGCTGGAGCGGCGGCACGCGGGTCTGCGACTGGGTCTTCGCCTTCTGGCACGTGCCTCCCTACAACACGGGCATGCGCCACTTCAGCGAGCAGGATGATCGACGCGCGCTGACCGAGCTCTTCGACGGCGAGGTGGACTGGCACATCACGGGCCATGAGCACCTGTACCAGCGCATGCTACCCCTGCAGTACGAAGCCACCGAGGCTCCCTCGGGGCTGTACGGCCAGGAAACGGACGACGGCGTGGGCTATATGGTGCTGCCCACGGCGGGCAGCTCGGGCGGCACGACCGTGGTGGATCCGACAGACACCGACGCCTACGTGCGCGAGCTGATCGGCTACCCCACCATGCCCACCAAGTCGACCACCGTGACCTCGGAGCTGGGCTTCGTGACCCTCGAGGTGGACGGGACGGACATGACGATCACCTCCTACGGCCTGGGCGAGTACGCCAAGGCCGAAGCCGTTGAGGTCATCGAGAGCTACACCTACACGCGCCAATAGCGTCGCAGGCGCACCGTGTGCGGGCTGCTACTTGCCGTTGCCCTCCAGGGTCACGATCCCGCCGATGTTCTTCTCGCCGATGGCCTCCACCAGGCCCGCGGCCTGCTTCTCGGACAGCATGGGGTTGTCCGTGATGGTGAGATCACCGCCGATGGACTGCAGCCCGTGGAGATCGCTGATGTCGGCCAGCAGCAGGTGATCGCTGATGGTGAGGTTGGCTCCGACATACAGCAGGCCGGCCAGGCCCGAGAGATCCAGCAGGCCGTCGTTGGCCTGGAGGGTCACATCGCTCTTCGTCTGCTCCAGCAGCCCCAGGTCAAGAACGGCCAGCAGGGGGTTGTCGGACAGCGTGATCGCCACGGCCGCGGGCAGCGAGCCCAGGGAGAGGCTGGCCAGCAGGGCGTTTTCCACCACCACCAGCTCGCCGCCCAGGCTGCCCAGGGCCGCCAGATCCAGGGCCTCCAGCAGCGCCAGCTGCTGCAGATCCAGGTCCGTGCCGATGGATGACAGGCTGGAGAGGTCCAGCTTCGTCAGGCTCTCGGCCTCGCTCATGCTCAGCGAGCCGCCCACAGCGGCCAGGGCGGCCAGATCCAGGGACTGCAGGCCCTCCGGGGCGTCCAGCTCCAGCGTGCCGTCCACCTCCTCCAGCGAGGGCAGGCTGGCCGCTGCCAGCCCCGTGGTGGCCAGCGTCAGATCGCCCGTCACCCGCAGCACGCAGGACAGGTCGTCCAGGGACTTGCCCACCTCGCCGAGCAGGGTGAGATCGCCGCAGACCGCGATGTAGCTGTCGCAGAAGCCGGCCAGGTCCTTCTCGGACTGCAGCAGCAGATCGCCGTCGTAGCCCCCAGCATCCTGGCAGGTCAGATCCGCGCCGTCGCAGTCCTGGTCGATGCCGTCGTCCCAGATCTCGTCGGCGCCCGGGTAGAGCGAGTTGTTCAGATCATCGCAGTCCGTCGCGTCGTCCACGTAGCCGGCGGGCATGTTGCAGGCCTCGGTGGTGCTCAGCCCATCGCCAAAGCCGTCGGCGTCCTGATCGGCGTAGAAGGTCGTCTTGACCTCTTCGTCCGCCTCGCCGTCGCAGTCGTTGTCGGCGCCGTCGCACAGCTCGTCGGCGCCGGGATGGCTGAGCTCGGTGCGATCGTCGCAGTCCGAGGCGTCCTCGACGTAGCCGTGGGGGGCGGCGCAGGCCAGACGATCCCCCAAGGGATCGCCGAAGCCATCGCCGTCGCCGTCCAGATACCAGGTCAGTGCGTCGGCGGAGCTGGCGTCGTCGATCAGGTGATCGCAGTCGTTGTCGACGCCGTCGCAGACCTCCTGGGCGTCGGGGTTGACGGCCGCCGCGGCGTCGTCGCAGTCCACGTCGGCCGAGAAACCGTCGCCATCGTCGTCGATCGCGGAGAGATCCGTCTCACAGGCCAGGGAGAAGAGGGTCGCCAGCAGAAGCCAGCTGGAAGAGGAGGGGGACATGGATACTCCCGGGAGAGAAAGGCGAAGCTATCTTCACCTCATTGGGGCCCGGGACGCAAGGGGGTCGACGCTAGTCGAGGAAAGGCAGCTCTTCGTCGCGATGGATCAGCCCCCGGCGCACCAGGTTGTGCACGGACTCGGCCAGGGTCTGCATGCCGGTGTCCTTGGAGGTCTGCATCAATGACGGGATCTGGTGGTACTTGCCCTGGCGGATCAGGCTGGCGAAGGCTTGCTTGTTGAGCATCACCTCCACGGCCGGTACCAGCCCCGTCCCCATCACGCGCGCGAAGAGGCGCTGGGTGATGGTGGCCACCAGCACGGCGGCCACCCGGTGGCGCATCATCTCGGTCTGCTCGGTAGGAAAGAAGTCGACGATGCGCTCCAGGGTGGTGGGCGCGTTGAGCGTGTGCATGCTGGCCAGCACCAGATGGCCCGTCTCGGCCGCGCTGATGGCCGTGCGCGTGGTCTCCAGGTCGCGGATCTCGCCCACCATGATCACGTCGGGATCCTGCCGCAGGGCCGCCCGCAGGCCCGAGGCGAAGGTCTCGGTGTCGGCTCCCACCTCGCGCTGCAGCACCAGGGACTTCTTGTGCTTGTGCACGTACTCGATGGGGTTCTCCAGCGTGACGATCCGCCGGGACAGGCTGATGTTGATCTCGTTGACCATGGCCGCCTGCGTGGTGGTCTTGCCCGAGCCGCTGGGGCCGGTCACCAGGACCATGCCCTGCTTACGGCGCGCGATCTGCTTCAGGATCGGCGGCAGCTCCAGCTCTTCGACGGTGGGCACCTCGGAGGGGATGACACGCGCCGCGATGGCGTAGGTGGCCTGCTGGCGAAAGCAGTTGAGCCGGAAGCGCGCGCCATTGGGGACGGCGTAGGAGGCGTCGTACTCCCCCACCCGCTCCAGGATGCGCAGCTGCTCGGGGGTCAACAGCTTGACCACCATGGCGCGGGTGTCCTCGGGTTTCAGCTTCCGGCGGCCGTAGGCCTGCAGCTCACCGTGGATGCGGAAGACGGGTGGCGCATGGGCCATGGCGTGGAAGTCCGAAGCGCCCAGCTCTTTGGCGCCGCGCAAGAGTGCTTGGATGTCCATGATCAGCGCTCACATTCAAGGGAAAGTCCGCAACGCGGACGGTATTCCCCTATTATGTTCGCTCACGACGAGCCGTGGCACGCGGACCGAGGAGTGCCAGACCATGAGACCTGTACGAAGAGGCATATGGACCGCCGCCCTGGCAGCGGGCTGCCACGCCCCGGCCGCGCCCCTGGCGAGCGCACCCACAGGGGGCCAGCAGTTCGCCGAGCTCAGCGCCAGCTTTCTGGAGGGCTGGCTGCAGCTGAACCCCGTCTCGGCCACCCGCCTGGGCGAGCACAGCCACGACCACCGCTGGCCCGATGTCTCGGCGCAGGGCATGGAGCGCGAGGCGGCCTGGTTGCGGGACACCCAGCAGCGGCTGGCCCTCATCCCCGTCGAAGACCTGGATCCGGAGCAGCAGATCGACGCCGCCATCCTGGCCCACCGGCTCGAGGCGGACCTGTTCGCCATGCAAGAGCTACGCCCCTGGGAGAACAACCCCCTGTCGGCGGTCTACACCGTGGGCGCGGGCCTGGACTACCTGGTGTCCCGCGATTTCGCCCCGCTGGAGCAGCGCAGGCGGAGCCTGCAGGGGCGCCTGGAGGCCCTGCCCCTCTTCCTGGACCAGGCGCAGGCCGCCCTGGGCGAACCGCCGCAGCTGCACACGCAGACGGCCATCGACCAGAGCAAGGCCCTGGTCAGCTGGACCGACGGCCCCTTGCGCGCGGAGCTGTCCGAAGGAAACGCCGAGCTGCTGGCCGCCGCCGAGGGAGCCGAGCAGGCGCTGCGCGATTTCCAGCGCTTCCTGGAAGAGGATCTCCTGCCCCGCGCCGATGGCGATTTCCGGCTGGGCGCCGAGCGCTACGCCCGCAAGCAGCGCTACGCCACGGACACCGACCTCTCCTCCGAGCAGGTGGTCGCCCAGGCCTGGGAGCTGCTGGAGCGCACCACCGAAGAGATGGCTGCCCAAGCGGCCCTGCTGCACCCCAGCCTCTTCCCGGACGAAGCGCTGCCGCAGGACGAAGACCCCAGCGTCCTGATCCGCCGCGTGCTGGACCGCATCGCCGACGACCACCCCGACGACGACAGCGTGATCCAGGCCGCCACCCGCACCCTGGAAGAAGCCACGGCCTTCGTGGCGCAGCACGATCTGGTCAGCCTGCCTGACGAGCCGGTGCGCGTGATCGAGATGCCCGAGTTCAAGCGCGGCGTGGCCATCGCCTACTGCGACGCCCCCGGCCCCCTGGAAGAGAGCCGCGAGACCTTCTACGCCATCGCGCCGCCGCCGGCGAGCTGGCCCGAACAGCGCCGCACCTCGTTCTACCGCGAGTACAACCACGCCATGCTGCAGGAGCTGACCATCCACGAGGCCATGCCCGGGCACTTCTTGCAGTTCGCCCACGCCGCCCGCTTCCAGGCCCCCGTGCGCACGGTCTTCACCAGCGGCACCTTCATCGAGGGCTGGGCGCTCTACGCCGAGCGCTTCATGGCGGACGCCGGCTACGGCGGCCCCCAGGTCAAGCTGCAGCAGCTCAAGATGTTGCTGCGTCTGTGTCTGAACGCCATCATCGACCACGGCGTGCACGCCGGCGACATGCAGCGCGACGAGGCCTTGGCCCTGATGACCGACCGCGGCTTCCAGGAGGAGGGCGAGGCCGAGGGCAAGTGGAAGCGCGCCTGCCTGACCTCGGCCCAGCTGTCCACCTACCTGGTGGGCCTGCTGGAGGTCTCGGCCATCCGGCGCGACTACGAGGCCAAGGCCGGCCAGGAATTCGACCTGAAGGCCTTCAACGACGAGCTGCTGGCCCACGGCGCGCCGCCGCCCCGCCACCTGCGGCGGCTGCTGGGGCTCGAGGAGTAGGAGGAGACCATGCACCGCATCGCACCGCCGGCCTTGCTGGCCGCCCTGCTGGCCGGCCCGGCCCAGGCCGGCTTCAAGCCCTCCAAGGCCAGCGACGAGGCCCTGCTGTCCTGCCTGGACGACAGCCAGGCCTCGCTGCGTCGCTCTTGCATCGTGGAGATCGAGCGGCGCGAGCTGCTCGAGGCCTGCGACGAGCTCTCCTCCCTGGCCCGCCAGGACCTGGACCGCGAGGTCCGCGCCGAGGCCATCGACGCCTTGAAGGAGCTGGGCGCCGACCAGCTGGCCGTGGTCGCCGAGACCATGGCGGTGGTGGATCCCGATCCCGCCCTGCGCTCCAAGGCCCTGGTCATCATCGAGCGCCACCTGCCCGACAGCTCGGCCTACGCCGTGCTGCAGGCCATGCAAGACGCCGAGCCCAAGCTGCGGCGCAAGGCCATCATCATCGTGGGCAAGCGCGGCTTCAGCGGGGGAGAGGCCTGGCTGCTGCAATCCGGCATCCTGGACGGCGATCCGCAGGTCGTCGTCGAGGCCTGGCGTGCCCTGGTGCGCCTGGGCAATCCCGACACCCGTCCCGCCATCCACCAGGCCCTGGCCCAGGCTCCGCAGCCAGAGCTGCGGCGCGGCATCTCGCGCGTCCTGCGCGAGAACCCTCAGGCCAGCGACCGCGACCCTCTCCTGGCAGCGCTGGACGACCCCGACACCCACGTGCAACGCAACGCGGCCAAGGCCCTGGCGGAGCTGGGCGACGCCAGCGTGGCCCCCATCCTGCGAGAGAAAGCTGACCAATCCGATGACGAATCGGTGCGCAAGGACCTGAACAACGCGGCCGTCAAGCTGGGGGGATAGCCCGCGTGTCCGGCCCCGCGGATCCCTATGGGATTTGCCCCCCACATGACCCCTGGCAGGCGCCTCCTCTGAGGATATTCTTTAGCAGCGACAGGAGATCTCATGGGTTCCAGCAGCATGCCTCCAGGATTCGAAGACGGCCCCCTCGACGAGGGCCTGCCCTTTGGCGACGAGCCTGGCAGCCAGTCCGATGACTGGGCCGCCGAGTGGGACGACGAAGAGCCCACCAATGTCAGCGCCCTGCCCCTGGGCATGCAACCCGTGGAGACGGCCCTTGACGCCGAGGACATCATCCCCGCCCCGGGCACGCTCAAGGCCTTCCTGATGCACGAGTTCGCCGAAGGCGAAGACGTGGCCCACGCCATCGAGCCCGAGGTGCTCAAGCTGCGCATCGGTCGCGGTCGCACCAACGAGATCCAGGTGGCCACCGACGGCGAGATCTCGCGCAACCACGCGCGCCTGCTGCGCCGCCGCAACAGCTTCTTCCTGCAGGACATGGGCTCCACCAATGGCAGCATCGTAGATGGCCAGCGGATCTCGGTCATCCAACTGCGTGGCGGCGAGCACATCCAGCTGGGCCTGAGCAGGTTCAGCTTCGTCTTCATGCCCACCGGCGAGGCCTGATCGTCTTCAGGGCAGCTGCGGAAAGGGCAGGTCGACCGATTCGTACGCTGCGCGCAGCCTGTCCCGCAGCTCCTGGCGGCGCAATGGATCGCCGCTGACGGCCACCTCCTTCAGCTCTTCATCGCTGGGCAGATCCTGCGCCCCGGCAGCGAGGGCCTCTTCGGCCAGGAACCAGTAGAGCTGGAAGCGCTGCAGGGCCTCATCGCTCATGGTCGCAGGCAGATCCTCTTTCTGGACCTGACGCGCAGGTTCCTTCTGCTGGCGCTGGGGATCGAAGCGCACGGGATCCAGGCTGCGCACCAGGCGCAGCAACTCCTGCGCCTCCAGCGCTCCGTCTCCGTCCCGATCCGCCTCGGCGAAGGGAGGCGCCTTGTAGGCCACGCGCAGGTACTCGGCCTCTCGCACGGCTCCATCGCCGTCTCTGTCCAGCACGGGCAAGATGACGGCGAAGGCCTCGGCCTGGGCTCTCTCCTCCCGATCGCAGGCCGACATAGAAATGGCCCACAGGACCAGGGCTATCAGCGGCAGGCCCCTCACTGTTCCCCCCAATACCCGTGTTCTCGCAGGTTCTCACGCAGCGCGTCGTCCAGGGGCACGCCGTCCTCCTGGGACAACGCCAGCTGCCGGCGCCACAGCAGCATGGCGTCGCGCAGCGCGGCCTGTGCCGCCGGATCCTGGGTATCGCCCTGGAAAGCGGGCCCGTCCAGGCGCGCGCTGGCCAGCAGGGGTTCCAGGTAGGGCGACCTGTACTCGAGGCCGCTGAAGACCAGACGGTGCTCGGCGCTGCGGGCCGAGAGCATGCGAAAGCGCCCCTCGCTGAAGATCACCTGGCGCGGCGCTATGGGTTGGCCGCCGCGCAGCAGCGGCGCCAGGGAGCGGCCCGGCAGGCCGGCGGGCGCTGGGACCTGCGCCAGCTCCAGCAAGGTGGGCATCAGGTCCAACAGGCCCACCAGCTGCTGCACGCGCTGGCCGCCGCCCTGGCCGCCAGGCAGCCGGATCAGCAGGGGCACGTGCAGGGTGGCGTCCGACAGCGTCATATTGTGGCGAAAGACGCCGTCTTCGCCCAGGCTCTCGCCGTGATCCGAGATCACCGCCACGATGGTCGTCTCCAGTAGTCCGCGCCTGCGCAGCTGATCCAGCAATGCCCCGAAATGGGCGTCCACATAGGACACGGCGCCGTCATAAGCCGCGCGCACATGGTCCAGACCGGCCTGCTCGAGGGGGTAGCCCACCAGCTCTCCACCCAGCGCCCGCCACTGCAGCGCCGCGCGTTCCTCCGCGCCGCGCAGCCGGGGCAGCCTGAGGTCCACCAGGCTGCGAAGAGGGCTCTTGGGGTAGTAGACGCCATCGAACAGGAGGAGGCTGCCCTGCTTGTCCCGCAGCACCTGCTCCGCCGGACCACGGTAGTCGGCGTCGGCATGGGCCAGGCCGAAAGGCGTCGGCTTGAGGTAGGGCGAGTGGGTGTCGTAGCTGTGCAGGAAGAGGAAGAAGGGCGCCTGCGCATCGCGCTTGTCCAGCCAGTCCAGGGCCGCAGGGGCCGTGTGGAAGAGCGAGCCCCAGTCTACCGGCGTCTCGTAGGTCTGGCAGCCCCGCAGCACGCCCGTACGCTCCCTGAGATAGCCACCGGCGGTCACGCAGGCTGTCTGGTAGTCGTACAGTTGCAGGATCTCGCCGATCTGCAGATGGCTCTCGCTGGGACGGAAGTCCTGGGCCGGGCCTAGCTCGGAGGGGTAGCGACCGCCAAGCAGGCTGCCGTGGGACAGGCTGGTGGTGTTGGCCTGGGCGTAGGCCCGCTCGAAGACCACCGCCGACTCGGCGAAGCGGTCCAGGTGGGGCGAGAGGCCTCGCTCGTTGCCGTAGGCGCCCAGCCGATCCGCCCGCAGGGTGTCCAGCGAGATCAAGATGACCGAAGGCCGCTCCTGCGGCACGGCGCAGGCCAGCAGCAACAGCAGGCAGAGTGACGTCAGGGTGCGAGCGACCGCCCCGCTCACTGACCCTCTCCGCTGCGCTGGCAGAACGCCGCCATGATGGCGTTCGCGATGTTCTCGGCCACCATGGCATGCCCTTTCCTCGTCAAATGCCCAAAATCGGCCCCCGAGTGATCGATGAACATGGTGCTGTAGCCATCTTCCTCCACGGCTTGTTGGAAGCTGGCCTCGTTGTCCACGAAGACCAGCCCCGGCTGCTCGGGCAGGATGACGTGCAGCGGCTCGATGCTGCGCATGGGGTACTGGACCACCACCAGGCGCCCGGACGCCTTCAGGGCTCGGCGCGCCAGGTTCTGGTAGTCCTGGTAGCTCTCGCGGCCGAAGCTCAGATCCTCCAGCGTCTTTTCGGCGCGCCGTGCTGCGCCCCGGTCACGGTAGAGCTCGGACAGCTGCACGATGGCCTCGTTGCGATCGTGATCGTGGTTGTCCCAGGTGTATTCTTTGACCAAAGGCCTGTCCCAGCTGGAGGCGATGGCACGCAGGTAGGCCTGCTCCGCCTCTTTGTCGCGGCCCAGCTTGCGCAGCACCTGGCCCAGCCTGGCGTGCACGAAGCCCGGGGCCCCGATCTCGATCGCCCTGCGCAGGAAGGCCTCGGCCTGCGCGAGGGAGCCCTGCTCCTGGTAGAGCACACCCAGCTCGTACCAGGACTGGAAGTTGGGCTCCACAGCCAGCGCTTTGCGCAGGCAACGCTCCGCCTCCTCGATCTCTCCCGCGGCCATCAGGAACTTGGCAAGCTCGTTGTACGACAGCACATCGGGCATGGCCGCGGCCTGTTGCCGCAGCACCGTCTCGACGCTCGCCTGCTCTCCCTGGTGCCCGTAATGCCTGACGAGCCACTTGTAGACGTAGTGCGAGTCCGGGTAGCGCTCCAGGGCCTGGTGGTACAGGCGCTCCTTCTCGCGCGGATCGCGGTTGAACTTGGCCACGTCCGCCAGCACCCGCGGGCTGGGATGCGCCTCGGCCATGCGCCGCAACAGCCGGATGGCGTCGGGCAAACTGCGCTGCTGGCGGTAGACCTGCAAGAGCTTGTGCCAGTCGTCCTCCGTCCCCCCTTCCTGCACCAGGCTCACCAAGCGGATCCGCTCTTCCTCCAACGCGGCAGCTGCGGCTCGCTCGGCGGACTGGCGCTGCACCCGCTCCACACCGAACAGGACCAGGCGCACCAGCTTGAGCTTGCTCCCCAGGCCCCGCAAGCCGCTGGCCCGGCTGGGATTGTAGAGATCCCCGAACTGCCCCAGCTCGTCGTTGATGCCGATCATCACCGTGATGATGTCGGGCTGCGACCTGTCCAGCTGCTGCTCCATGATTTCCAACAGGGCGCCTGTGTCCACGGCCGGCCGCGAGGCGTTGAGCACCTTGAAGCTGCCCGGACCCAGCCGCTTGTTGAGGCGGGCCTCCAGCTGACGCGGGTAGGCGTGCCTGCCCCCGAAGGCGGTCATGGAATCGCCCAGGCACAGGACAGTCCGCGTATCGGCCCGATCAGACAAGTCGCTGCGCCGCTCCACAGACGCCATGAAAAGCAGGCCCGAAGCGCGCAGCAGCAGCTCTCCAACCACCAGCAAGAGGGCGGACCACATCAACAAGCGCCACAGAAGCGTTCTTTTTCCGGATCGCGGCATGGAAGGCAGGGCGTTCGAGCCGAGGGGGCCAGGTATCGACCAAGAGCCGCTTATCCGACAACGCGGCCGCGGCTCTCCCTTTCAGGAAAAAAACGCGGCAAACCCCGACAGCGCCGCCCACATCTGCGAATCGCATGCGGCGCGCTACCATTCGTAGCAAGCCGGGGCGAAGCAAAGCGCGAGAAGGGCGACGGGCGCGTGCCAGTGGGCCGCAGCGCGGCTGGCACGACAGTTGCTCTTCCTATGCGAGGTGCGAGCAGCTTTCCCGCGCCAATCCCCCGGAATACAGCCAGACCACTCCCAAGCTCCACCGGAGTCCACGTCATGAACCGCCGAAACTCGCTTCCAGCCATTCTCTCCGGTCTGCTCAGCGTTCCGCTGCTCTTGCTGACCCCCCTCCTGCTGGCAGCCTGCGACAAGGAAGAGGCCCAGCCTACCGAGGAAGAAGCCCGCCAGATCCAGGTCATCACGGCGGGGGAAGAGGCCGCGGCCGAGGCCGAGGAGGCCAGCGAGGAGCCGGCCCCGCTGACGGCCGTCGAGCTGCACCCCATCATCCGAGCGCTGGGCACGCAGGGCGTGCTGCCCGAGAAGATCGTGGTGGAGTTCTCGCAGCCCTGTGTAGAGCGCGAGGCCCTGCGCAAGGAGCTGTCCGACGGCACGCAGCTGCACATCGAGCCCGAGGTGGAGGGCAGCCTGCAGTTCACGGGCCTGTCCACGCTGACCTTCACACCGCGCAAGGGCTTCGAGCCGGGGGTGAGCTACCAGGCCCAGCTGCTGGCGGTGGAGACCATGGACGGGGTGATCAAGCCCGACAAGCACGAGCAATGGGGCGCCTACCGCTTCGAGACCCCGGCCTTCGAGCTGCTGCGGATGGAGGCTGTGGCCATCCACCGTGGCATGGCCGAGGTGGACCTGGTCTTCTCGGCGCCTGTCAAGGCCAAGGACGTGAAGAGGCGGGTCAGCTTCACGGTGGGTGGAGCGGCCCCCAGCCACGTCTCCCTGCGCACGGGCGCCACGACCAACCTGGTGCGCGCCAAGCTCAAGAGCCACCGTACCGGCGAAGACGTGCAGGTGATCGCCAAGCTCTCGGCGGGCCTGGAGTCCCGTGCGCCGGGCGAACACGAGGCTCCGGCCATTTCGCGCCAGGTCAAACTGGACCTGGAGAACCCGATTGAAATCCACGCCGTCAAGCGCAAGGAGGGGCCCACGGGCCACTACCTGGAGGTGGTCTGCCGCGACCACGCGGCCGAGGGCGGCTACCACTACTACTACGAGGAGGATGAGGGCGACTGGTATCGGGTCTCCTCGCGCTGCCTGCTGACCGACCAGGACGCTGCCGAGGGCATCCACCTGGATCCCCCCCTGGCCACCTACATCGTGCCCTCCCGCTCGGGCTTCAACATCATGGGCGACTTCGAGCGCGGCAGCTACAGCCTGCGCATCGACGCCGGCTCGGCCTCGGTGGACGGCGGCCACCTGCCCGGCACCTACAGCGCCTCCTTCACCGTACCGGCCCGCAGTCCAAAAGTCAGCTTCAAGTCCAAGGGGCGCTACCTGCCCCGGCGATCCTGGAAGAACCTGGCCATCCAGCACCTCAACCTCTCACGGGCCGAGCTGGCCATCCGCCAGGTGCGCCCCGAGAACCTGGTCTTCTGGATGAGCGGGCAAGACGAAGCCGCCACCGCCCGCACCTCCGACCTGATCTTGAAGCAGAGCATCGCCCTGCAGAGCGAGCCAGACGAGCAGACCAGCTCCTGGCTTGACCTGGGCGCCTTGCTGCCCGAGAAGGCCCAGGGGATCTTCGAGGTCACCCTCTCCAGCGGCGGAGCCAAGGACACGTCGCGGCTGCTGCTGACCGATCTGAACCTGGTGGCCAAGCGCTCCCTGGCCAAGCCCGACGCCAGCTGGGATCGCGAGGTGCTGACCTGGGTGCTGGACACGCACACCGCCCAGCCACGCACGGGCGCCGAGGTGCGGCTGATCCGGCCCTCGGGCTACACCGTGGCGCGCTGCACCACCGGCAGCGACGGCGGCTGCACGCTGAAGATCCCGAAAGAAGACGTGGACGAGACGCCGCCCTTCGCCATCGTGGCCAGCCACGGAAAGGACCTGACCTACCTCAAGTTCGGCGAGCTGAAGACCGAACTGGCCGAGGAGCGCGTGCACGGCGAGAGCTACTTCGCCCAGCAGCCCTATCGGGCCGCACCCTACAGCGACCGCGGCGTCTACCGCCCCGGCGACACGGCCCACTTCGCCGCCATCATCCGCAGCGAGCAGGGCGTGGCCCCGCCCGCCGGCATGCCCGTGCAGCTGGAGCTGCTGGATCCGCGCAACAACGTGACCAAGGAGCGCGTGCTGAAGACCAACGCGGCCGGCCTGGTGGCCTACGACTTCCACTTCGAGGCCTTCGCCCGCACCGGCAAGTACACGGCGCTGCTGAAGACCGGTGACCAGAAGATCGGCAGCTACGCCTTCAACGTCGAGGAGTTCGTGCCCGAGCGCATGAAGGTCGAGGCCGAGGGCACCAAGGACGGCGCGGCCTCTCCCGAGCAGGCCCCCATCCAGGTCACGGCGCGCTACCTCTTCGGCGGCAGCGCCGCTGGCAGCCAGGTGGAGCTCAACTGCGAGCTGCGCCCCACGGTCTTCACGCCACAGAAGAACTCGAACTACCAGTACGGCACCTGGCAGCCCCGCTCCCAGGCCCCCAAGGCCCTCTCCCTGGGCTCGGCCCTGGGCAAGCTGGACGACGAGGGCCAGGCGCTGATGCGCTGTCCCAGCCTGGGCGAGGGCACCAGCCGCTTCCAGGGCGCCGCGCGCCTGGCCGCCGAGGTGGCCGTCTTCGAAGCCGGCAGCGGCCGCACGACCCGCGCCGAAGCCAGCGTGCCCATCCACCCTGAGAAGTACTACCTGGGCCTGCAGAGCGGCACGCAGAAGGTCGAGGCCGGCAAGGTCTTCACAGTGCAAGGCCTGGCCGTGGACTGGCGTGGCGAATCCTACCAGGCCCTGGACGAGGTGCAGGTGGAGCTCTTCCGCTTGGAGTCCGAGTACAACTGGTGGTGGGCCGAGGGCGAGGAGCGCTACGAGCGCTTCCTGCGTCCGGTGGGCGAGGGCGAGCTCAAGGCGCAGGTGGACAAGGGCCGCTTCAGCTTCCAGGTCACGCCCAGCACCGACTCGGCGGGCTACCTGGTCCGAGTCAAGGCCGGCAACGCCCAGACCGACCTGCAGCTGGAGGGCCACGGCCGGCGCTACTGGTGGCGTCCCGAGGAGAGCCGGGCCGACATGACCCCGCGGCCCCTCAAGCCAACCAGCATCGAGCTGCAGCTGCCCGACGCCATCGAGGTGGGCGAGAAGGCCACGGTGCGCTTCGACGCGCCCTACCGCGGCCGCGCCCTGCTGACCGTGGAGACCAGCCAGGTGCTGGCCAGTCACTGGATGGACGTGGAGGCCGGCCCCCAGCAATGGAGCTTCCAGCTGGACGAGTTCACCCCCAACGTCTACGTCGCCGCCTTCGTCATCAAGGACCCGTACCTGGACACCCAGGGCGCCTTCCTGCCCGACCGCGCCTTCGGCGTGGGCTCGGTCAAGGTGAAGCCCAGCGCCTTCACCCACCAGCTGAAGATGCAGGTGCCCGACGAGGTGCGCTCCAACAGCATCCTGAAGGTGCAGCTGGACCTGGGGCCGCAGGCAAAGGGCGCCGTGGCCACCGTGGCGGCAGTGGACGAGGGCATCCTGTCCCTGACCCGCTTCCCCAACCCCGATCCACATGCCGACATCTTCGTGCGTCGCGCCTTGGGCGTGGAGAGCTTCGAGACCGTGGGCTGGACCCTGCTGCTGCCGCCAGCCGGCCCCAGCTCCAGCACGGGCGGCGACGGCGAGGGCGGCGGCCCGGGCCGCGTGCAGCCGGTCAAGCCGGTGGCCCTGTGGTCCGGCGTGCTCGAGGTGCCCGAGAGCGGCAAGCTGACCGTCAAGCTGGACGTGCCCACCTACCGCGGCGAGCTGCGCGTGATGGCCGTCACCGCCGACGCCAAGCGCATGGGCACGGCCGTGGCCTCGGTGCCCGTGCGCGATCCCATCGTGCTGCAGACCACCCTGCCGCGCTTCTTGACCCAGGGCGACAAGGCCGAGGTGCCGGTCTTCGTCACCAACCTCTCGGGCAAGCAGCGCGAGGTGGAGATCTCCCTGGCGGCCGAGAACCTGCCCGTGCCAGGGCTCGACCTGGGCAAGGAGCCTCCCGCGCCGATCCAGTTCCTGGGCGAGAAGCAGGCCACGGTCAAGCTGGCCGACGGCGCCTCCCAGACCGTGGTCTTCCAGGTGCAAGGCAGCGCATCGGTGGGCGCGGCCAAGCTGCGTGTGACCGCGAAGGCCCGCGCGGCCGGAGCGCAAAAATGGGCCGGCAACCTGCAGTCCTACGAGGAGCTGGAGGTGCCCTTCGCGCCCACCGGCATCCGCACGCGCAAGGTCACCAAGCTGGAGCTGGAGCCCGGGCTCGTGGACCTGGCGCCCCACTTGGCAGGCTGGACCCCCACCACCGAGCAGAGCAGCTTCTGGGTGACCACCAACCCCTTTGGCGAGGCCTTCGACCACCTCAAGTACCTGGTGCGCTATCCCTACGGCTGCATCGAACAGACCACCTCCACCACCCGCCCCTTGCTCTACGTGCGCAACCTGCTCAACAGCGTGGATCCCACTCTGGTGGCGAAGGCCTCGGTGGAAGAAAAGGTGGCCCACGGCGTAGATCGCATCCTGGCTATGCAGACCCCCAGCGGCGGCTTCTCCTACTGGCCCGGGGGCACCAGCCCCAACTACTGGGGTACGGCGTATGCCACCCACATGCTGCTGGACGCCCGCGACGCCGGCTACGAGGTGCAGGAGGAGCGGCTGGCCGACGCGCTGAACTTCATCGCCGAGGAGCTCGCCAACAACACCGATGAGGACGACACGGTCCACGGCAACGCCTTCCGCTACGGCGAGGCCTACCTGCACTACGTGCTGGCGCGCGCTGGCAAGGGGCGTGCGGCCCGTATCCAACGCCTGGTGGAGAGCTACGAGCATGCCAGCGACAGCGAGGACCGGGAACGCCTCTACCTGCTCAAGGCGGCCCTCTGGCTGACCGGCGACCGGCGCTACGAGAAGGACCTGCGCCAGCTGGACACCACTCCCCTGACCCAGGAGCGCCGCAACAGCTGGTCCTACTACTCCGACCTGCGCCGACGCGGCTTCACCATGAGCGTCTACCAGGACCTCTTCGGCGCCGACACGGCCTCCGAGCCCATGGCCCAGCTGGTGGCCAACGGCCTGATGACCCGCCGCAGCCGCTACTACACCACGCAGGAGCTGGTCTGGGGCGTCACGGCGCTGGGCAAGTGGCTGCAGGGCAAGGCCAGCAGCTTCGAGCAGCCCTCCCTGCTGGTGGACGGCAAGAAGAGCCAGGCCCAGCCCAAGGCCGCCAATGACAAGACCTCCGACGTGACCTGGTCCCTGGCGCGGGCCAGCGAGGTGGAGAGCCTGCAGCTGGAGCTGCCCGGCGAGCTGGACGGCAAGGTCTACCTGATCATCAGCAGCCAGGGCGTGCGCACGGACGAACCACCGGTCTACGGCGGCAATGGCGTGCAGCTGACCCGCAGCTACCTGAACGCCGACGGCCGGCCCATCGACACCGCTACAGGCGGCCACGGCCTGGGCGACATGGTCTATGTGCGCCTGCGCATCAGCAACCAGCAGAGCGAGAACATCGCCAACCTGGCCCTGACGGACCGCCTGCCTGCCGGCTGGGAGATCGAGAACCCCCGCCTGGGCCGCGGCACCCTGCCCGACTGGGCCGACGAGGACAAGCGCTGGAGCGCCGACTACCTCAACGTGCGCGACGACCGCGTCGAGGTCTTCGGCACCCTGCCGGCGCGCAAGACCGTAGAAGTGGTCTACGCTGCACGGGCTGTCACCGCCGGCAGCTTCAACGGCCCCTCGGCCGAGGTCGAGGCCATGTACGACCCCGAAGTCTGGGCGCGCGTGCCCGGCCAGACCATCGTCATCTCGGGGCCCTGGGAAGACTTCCTGCTCTAAGATCTGACGGCCCCCGGAGGCCCCCCGGAGCCCCCCCTCGGAGGTGCCTCGGAGGTGTCACCTCAGATGGAGATGAGGATGGGTGTCAGGCTGTATCGATGGGTGTCCGATGGATGTGTCCGAGGGGTGCTGTCCGAGGAGGGGTGTCAAGAGGAGGGGGAGGAGGGGTGTCAGACACTAGAGGAGGGAGAAGAGGAGGGGTGTCAGACACTAGGAACTAGGAATAAAAACACTGATTCCCTAGTGCCTGACACCCTCCACATCACCGACGAGACCTGTATCTCAGAGGTGTCAGACACTAGGAACTATGATCAAAAAAAAGCTCAATTCCTAGTGCCTGACACCCTCAATGACACCCTCAAGCCAAGATGACACCCTCAAGACACAATCAATCACCCTCAAACACCTCAAACATGCCCCCCCCCAAAAAAAAACAACGCACCCTCTCCTCCCGCTCGAGAATCCCGTGACCAGACGCCGCCTCGCCATCACCCTCGCCGCCCTGCTCGCCGCCGCGTCGCTGCTGCTAGCCGGTGGCCTGGCAGCCGCCTGGCGCGTGCCCCTGCCCGAGCGCCTGGCGCAACCCGGCTCCACGGTGGTCACCTGGCGCGACGGCAGCACGGCCCATGTGTTCCTGGCCCCGGACGATCGCTGGCGCGTGCCGGCGACCCTGGAAGAGGTGGATCCTGCCTACCTGGAGGCCCTGCAGCGCCTGGAGGACAAGCGCTTCCAGCGCCACCTGGGCGTGGATCCGCTGGCCATCCTGCGGGCCATGGTTCTCAACATCAGCCGCGGCCAGGTGGTCTCGGGGGGCTCCACCCTGACCATGCAGCTGGTGCGCGTGCTGGAGCCCCGGCCGCGCACCCTCTCTTCGAAGCTCATAGAGGCCCTGCGGGCCGTGCAGCTGGAGCTGCGCCTGTCCAAGCGCGAGATCCTGGAGGCCTACCTCACATTCATCCCCTTCGGTCGCAACGTGGAGGGCGTCGAGGCCGCAGCGCTGACCTATTTCGGGCACTCGGCCGACGCGCTGTCCATCGACGAGATCGCCGTGCTGCTGGCCGTCCCCCAGAATCCCAATGCCCGCTACCCCACCCCCGCGCACCAGGAGCGCCTGAAGGAAGCGCGCGACGAGATCGCGGCCCGCCTGGTGGGCTACGGCCTCTTCACCGAGGACTGCCGCGACGAGCTGGCGGAGGGCGAAGGCGACTGCGGCGCCGCGGTGCTGGAGCGGGTGCGGGGCCGCCCCGTACCGCCGAAGACGCGAGCCTTCCCGCGCCACGTGCCCCACCTGGCGACCTGGCTACGCCAGCGCCATCCCGAACAGCGCCGCATCCGCACCACCCTGGACCGCGGCGTGCAGACCGTGGCGGATCGGGAGCTGCGCCGTGAGAAGGGCTCGCTGCAGCTGCGCGGCATCCACAACGCGGCCGCGGTGATCATCGACCACGACAGCGCCGAGGTGCGCGCCCTGGTGGGCAACCTGGACTTCTGGGACGGCGAGCACGGCGGCCAGATCGCGGCCTTCGACGCGCCTCGCTCCCCGGGCTCGGCGCTGAAGCCCTTCATCTACGCCATGGCCATCGACCGCGGGCTCGCCCTGCCCGAGTTCATGGTGCCCGACATCCCCGTGCGCTACGGCGGCTACGCGCCCCAGAACTACGACGGCCAGTTCTCGGGCCTGGTGCGCCTGGAAGACGCCCTGTCACTCTCGCTGAACATCCCCTTCATCGAGCTGTTGGGCGACCTGGGCGTAGAGCCCTTCCTGGGCTTGCTGCGTGGGGCCGGCGTGGCCAGCCTGAACCCGGAGCCCGGCCACTACGGGCTCTCAGCCGCCGTGGGGGGCATCGCCCTGACGCCCATGGAGCTAGCTGGGCTCTATACGATCCTGGCCAACGAGGGACGCTACCGCCCGCTGCGCCTGCGGCAGCGGACCGAAGACAATCTCGAAGAAGACCAACGGGGCATCTCCCTGCTCTCCCCGGGCGCCGCCTGGCTGACGCGCCGCGCCCTGGCCATCAAGGACCGGCCCGATTTCCCCACCCGCCGGCAGTTCAACGACGCACCGGCCGGCATCCACTGGAAGACCGGCACCAGCTTCGGCCACCGCGACGCTTGGGCCGTGGGCTCCGGGCCGCGCTACACGGCCGCCGTCTGGTGCGGCAACGTGGACAACAGCCCCAGCTCCCAGCTGGTGGGCAGCGAGGCCGCCGGTCCCCTGCTCTTCGACCTGCTGGAGGGCCTGGCCGATCGCAGCGCGCCCCCGCCCCATGATCCTCCGCCCCCCGACCTGCGGCAGATCGAGGTCTGCGCCTACTCAGGCCACCCGGTGGGATCCGCCTGCGGCGAGACGCGCGCCGCCTGGGCTCCGACGCGCTCCGTGCCCACCGACAGCTGTCCCTTCCACGTGCAGCGGGACGTGGACGAACAGAGCGGCCTGGCCCTCACCCCGACCTGCAGGGCCGGCCGCAGCTACAGGACCGAGACCTTCCTGGTCTGGCCGGCCAGCATCCGCCGCTGGCTGAAGGACCAGCACCGCCGGCTGCCCTCACCGCCAGCCTGGGCGCCGGAGTGCACCCCCCCGAACAAGGGAGGCGAGCTGGTGATCCTGTCCCCGCCAGCCGGCCAGTCCGTCTTCTTGATGCCGGGCGTGCCCGCCGAGCGGCAGGAGATCGCCCTGGAAGCCGAGAGCGACCGCGCTGGCCAGCGCCTGAGCTGGTTCGTGGACGGCGCCTACATCGGCAGCGCCGAGGCCGAAGAGCGCCTGTGGTGGACCCCCAAGGCCGGCCGGCACCTGGTGGTGGTGATGGACGAGGCTGGCACCACGGATCGCAGGCAGGTGGAGGTGCGGACGCGTCCGGGGGGGTGAGCGCAGCTCCGCAGGCGACAGCGCCCGCCGGGTCGTCACACCGAGTCAAATCCCTCTCCTGACCGAGTTTCTCGGCAGGTTGTCCTGTCCGTCCTCCACCAACACCGGCAGATCCCGGAAGCCACTCCGTAGGAGCGGGGGGAGGCACAGCTGCCTCCCCTTAAGCCCCGGAGCGGAGATGACTCGGCCAAGACACCACCACCCTTCCAACTCCCCAGCGGAGGCGCTTTCCCAGCACCATCCCCGAAAACGCAGCGCGGTCATCGTCGACCACGCGGAACCTCTTCCTACTGCTATCACCTTCGTCGGCAGCTCTCGCACCATGGATCCCGATGAGTGGCTCGATCGCTCGACCGGCATCATCCGGGATGGTCTCTCTGCCCACATGGGCATCGAGCGGCGATCCAACAAGCTCGCATGGATCATCCACACCGAACAGGCACTACGCCAGTACGCGCTGCGGCGCTGGGATGCGCTGATGTCGCTCCACGGCGCGAGGTCCCACCTCGTCTCTTTGTTTCCCATCCTCCACCTGCTCGACGAGGCGAAGGGCGCCGAAGCCGCAATGCTATTCCGCCTGCGGCTCGGCCCGTGGCTGACCGAGCGGATGGAACGAGACGCCCGGTTCATGCGGATTGGAGACGCCGATGGTGTCGCGGCCGATTGCGTGGACCACGTGGCTGAACAGCTCGCCCGACGAGTCGGGCGGGACCATCACGATCCCCGCAGGCCAGGCGCGCAGCCTCGATTCGTCAGGTGGGTGAAGACCTGCGGCAAGAGGAAGCTGCTCGACAGGAAGCGTGACCTGGCTCGACACGTTCTCGCCGAGGCGGACATCCCGACTGGAAGCAGCGCAGAGCAGAACATTGATATCGCCATCGCAAAGAAAACTTTGACGAAGTGGGAGGACAGCCTTCCTGCGAATGTGTCCGCAGCCTACACCGCATGGATGCAGCCTGTCGGCAAGGGAAACGCTTGGCATCGCATCGCGGCCAGCTCTCCGCATGCCTGCAGCCGCAGCACCTTCTACCGTCACCTGACTGAGCTCGGACAAATGCTCCACGAGGGGGGCGTGAAGCCCCAAACCGCGAAGAACCCCAAGGCAGAGCACTTGCGGCTGTTGAAGGTCTGGCGTCCGAAGTGAGGCTGTTCCGCCCCTAATTCGCCCCGGCCATGGCCTGCCCAACCAGGTCGGACTGGTCTTTCCCCCATTGGGGGAGCCAGCGGCTCCCCGACCACCCATCCCCGAACAGCGGCAACCGGATTCGAACCATTCGCCGTTCGCCAGGCTCAAGGGATAGCCGTTGCCGCCGTTCTCGGCGCCCTTGGCTGACCACGACCTCGAACTCTCTGTCGGGTGCCACCAGGAACTGGCCCGAGCCAACGGCCTTCTCAACGCCGACGACGATGGTGGCGTGCCCCGGGGCCTCCACGAGCAAGACGCCCATACGATCCAGTGCGACATCCAGCACTCGATCCTCGCCGGCATTCAAGATCAGGCCGGTGTTGATGGCCTCGAAGCCCTCTCCCGCATCGACGGAGACCTGGTAGTGACCTGGAGGCAGAAGGACCCCGCTGGCGTCTGCGTCCAGCATGGCATGCCCCAGCACCTCCGCTCGCCAGCTCTCGATCAGGCGGCGATTGCGCGAGTCGGCGACCTGGACGGTGAGCCTGGCCGGAACATCCCAGATGGTCGAAACGACGTTGGCCAGCCCCTGCTCGAACTCCTGGAAGGCATGAATGCCGTACTCCTCGGGGTAGGCCAGAGTCCCCAATACATGGCTGAGACCCCCACGATGCTCTCTGTTCACCCTGACCAGCGGTCGTGCGTCTTCGTCCAGGAGCAGCTCCACGATGACCAACTGTTCGGGCACCAACTCATCCAGGGTGAACAGCATCCGATTGCGAGACCAGCTGGAGGGGAAGCTGTGATAAAGCCTCCGCGCCTCGGATCCCTGCTTGGGCAGCACCAACTCGAGGCCCCCTGTCTCGAGCATCATCCCAGCCACCAACTGCGCGGTATTGTTGATGATGGTCTCCCACCGCGCCAGCTCCCCTCGAGACAAGGGCTCCTGGTCCGGGGCCTCGAGCATACCTGCGGTGGGGCCGCTCGCCACTACCGCGGTCCTCGGGCCAGCCATCGAACGCCTGGTGTGCACGCCGATCATCACCACAACCAGAAACCCAAGGAATCGAGCCATCAGTCCTCCTAGCTGCCCGTGCTGGCGATGAGCATCTGCTGCAGGCTGCCCGAGCTGGGGCCCTGGTGAGGAGCCCAGAGGAGCACCTCTCGGATCATGGACTGCCGCTCTCCCGGGCGCATCATGCGAATGCGAGCGAGCTCTTGCTTGGCCTGAGCCTCGAGCTTCGCCAGAGCCTTGTGGACTCGTTCGTCACGCTTCCCATTGCCGCGGGAGAGCCAACGGTCAGCGGCCTCGAGGCTGATGCGAGCGAGCTCGAATCCGCTCATGTCAGCTTCACCGACGATGGCGCCACCCAGCTCGCCAAGCTCCCAGGCGAGCTTGCCCGCGTCGTTCACCGCCCGACGAGAGAGCCCGCCTGCGGGCTCCACCAGGAGCGTCGCTCGCGTCAGGGCCCTGGCCGCCGCGTACGGATCCCGCTTGGTGTCCGCCGCCGCGAGATCTCGCTCCACCTCTTTCTTGTGGTTCGAGGCGACCCAGGAGTTGTGGTAGTACGCGAACTCCTCTTCGTCTTCCTCGAAGCTGCGAGCCATGCCGATGTAGGCGAGCCTGCTGGCGCGCTCGGTGTTCCCCTTCTTCAGGGCGGACTTGACCCTCTGCCTGCCCGGATCTCTCGGCAGGTAGCCTCTCTTGCGCTCCTCGCTCTTCGTCGCGGTGTCCGGTGCGGATGGTGCTTCGGTTTCCTGTTCCTCTTCGCTCTCGTCCGCGTCAACGGTCAAAGGGAGTGGCGGGTCGGGAGCCAGGGACACCGGGGTTTCCGGAATTGGGGTTTCCCCCGGAGGCAGGAAATCGATCCCATCTTCAACCTTCTCGACAACGCTCTCCGGCCCCTCCGCTTCGGCACGCAGCAGATCGCTCCCTTCTGGTCGGTCGCTGCGGCCGTGCCACCCAAGCGCGACCAGCACCAATGCCAAGGCGCCGGCCCCTGCCAGCGCGTAGTGCCCGCTGCGTGGGGGTAAGCGTGGTCGATTCCGAGCGGGTTCCGTCGCGGTGTCGATGATCAGAACTTCACCTTCGTCTCTGAAGCGATCCTCGTGCATGCGATTGTTCTCCTTTCCCCCTCCCAACGCTTCAGGCATGCGCTTTTCCCAAAAAGGGGAACTCGCTGACTAGAACTGCCTCATCATGTCCTCGACGAGGGCCATTCCCATGGCGAGGAACACCGAGAAACCCGCGATCATCATCGTGGTCTTGAAGATGCCGAGCCGGAGGGGCAGGTTCTCGATCTGATCGCCTAGGCGGGCCCGACGTGCGGCTCTCATCCTGGAGATCTCATTGGCCAGCACAGCGGCGGTCTGACCTCCGGTGACATAGGCGCGCGCAAGACGATGGAAGAACGCCATGGTCGAGAAGTCGGGGGCTGCCTTGCCCACGGCTTGGAGGACGCTGGCGGTGTCCTGTCCCGCACGCCAGCGGGCATCGAGCTCGCTCGTGATCTCGGCAGCGGCTCCTTCAACCCCCTGATCGCCGGCGGCCTCGAAGGCTTGGCGCAGGTTCCTGCCCGCCACCACGTTGAGGTGCGCTCTGCGCAACAGCTCCACGACATGCGTCTCCCAGGAACGTTTCTGGGCCAAGGCTCGGCCCAGCTCCGCGCTGCGCAGTCCATACCAGCCCAGGCCCAGCAGGGGGAGGACCATGAGACCAATCCGCAGGGCGAACAGCGAGGAAACGCAAACGACGAAGGCGGCGCCAAGCGCGAAGTCCTCCGAGCTCCCCAGGAAGCGAGCCATCAGCCTCACGCCGGGCTTCAACCGCCGTCCCGGAACCGAACGACCCACACTGCGACCAATTCGGGCCAGGATCCCAGAGACGGAACCCGGGCGGTAGTCCCAGTGCTCGCACCATCCCCCTGCCTGACCGAAGCTCGTACCCACGAGCTCACTGGACAAGCCCAAGCCCGACAACGCTCCGAAAAGGCCCACCAGCCAGATCAACCTAGCTCCTTCCAGACCTGGAACATCCAGGCCAGTCCAAGCACCATCACCACGAAACCGCCCAGCAGGATGCCCAGCGAAGGGAACTGGAACATAGCGAGCGCCAGCCCAGGATCATGCCAGGTGAGCAATCCCAGGATGAAAGCAGGGATCGAAACGCCGGTCAGTACGTCCTTGCGGACTGGCCGCAGCTTGGCTCGCAGCTCACGCTGGAATCTCAGCTCCTCCCGAGCGGCCTCTGCGAGATCACGCAGCGACGCGGGCACGTTGACACCCATGTCCGCCTGGCTCCAGGCCACAGCGATCATGGGCGCCGTCGGGATCTCGGAGTCCGCAAACACCCGGCATGCGTTCCCACGTGCAGGGGAGAGGAGGGCAGCCGTGGCCGCACGGTCGAACAGATCCCGTATCAGGGGGCTGAAACGCCTATTTCCCAGGTCGCCTCGAGCGCCGACCACGCGGGCGATCTGCTCCAAGAGCTCATCCACGCGATCGCCGCTGGCAATGCCCGTAGCCAGCTCCTCCATCAGCACGAGCAGCTCCTCTTCCGCGCGGAGCAGCTGCGAGCGGATGCGTCCATCGAGCAGGCCGGGGAGCGCCCACACCAACGCGACACCGCCCGCCATACCAAGGAAGAAACCGAGCCCCCCCCCCGCGGGCGGCGCGGGGGGGGCGGGCGGCGGCGGGGGGGGCGGGGGGGGGGGGGAGCCTAGCACTCCAGAGGGGCCGCGAGGACCGTTCTCCCGACCTCGG